>CAMDQH010000048.1 GCA_945905815.1 Bacteriovorax stolpii
TTCACACTTATCGGCTTATCAATCCGAAGATTCATATCCCTCTGAGGAAATGGCATCGAAATTCCAAACTCACGAAATTTTTCATCGACCATGAATCGGACATCACTTTTAACATGATTGAGTGAGGGCACTTTATCAATGTTGCAGAAGAAAATAAGTTGAAACGTCAGATTGCTATCTCCAAAGTTCGTGAATTGAACAAGGGGAGTTGGTGTATGCTCAATGCCTGGCGTGCTAAGCATAATATCCATGCATACTTGTTTGACTTGTTTAACGTCTGATCCGTAAGAGACTCCAAAATCAACTGTGGTTCTGAGAATGCTGGTTTCAAAGTTCCAGTTCACGACACCTTTTTCCAGGAAGAAACTGTTCGGCACAATAAACACTTTATTATCGGCGTTGCGGATTTTTGTACTACGAGTGTTGATAGAAATAATTGAACCAGTAATGCCTTCTACATCAACAACATCACCAACTCGGATGGGTTGCTCAATCAGGAGAATGACTCCGGAAATAAAATTGTTAACGATATTCTGGCAGCCAAAACCCACACCGATAGCAAGTGCACCACCCATAACTGTAAAGACTGTTAGCGGGATTCCTGCGATGGTTAGTGAGAGACAAACAAATCCGGCAAGCGAGCCATAAAAGGCGAAAGTCTGGTAGGTGGTCTGAGAAGCCTTATCTTCAACAAAAGGGAGAATCAGGCGCTTGTTGATGATTTTAACCATCAATCTTGAAAGCTTCGCAGCAAATAAGAGCATGGTAAGGGCGACTAAAACGTTTCCAAAACTCAGCTTGATGCCGGCCACAGTAAGTAATTTGAGTTTCCACATGGAACCTAGAATGGCCAAAGTTTCTTTCAAACCAGTATCCATGGCTGCACCTCATAAAATTCAATTAATTTTCCTCGTAAATTTGACATGGGGGCACTCATTCGTAAAGTATTTACGTTAGCTTAACTTGGGTTTAGTATTAACCCATTACTTTCGAACCGTAAAAAAGGAATTTTATGCGTCTGCTCGATTTCATCAATGCCGGTGGGTCCATTACTTGGATTTTAGTAGGGATGAATATTCTTGGTATTTCAATTATTTTTTGGCGGATTTTTGTTATGCGTGACTTCAAAAAGAAGTTAGACGTTGAAGCAAAAATTGTGGCAAATGATATTTCTTCCCAATTTAAAACCAAAACTCTGCTTTCTCATCTTGAACTTGTAAAAGATGCCATCTCTCGCCGTGTGCATGAACTTGAACTTGGTATGACGAGTATTAAGGTTATTGCGACGACCGCTCCTTTGCTCGGCCTACTTGGAACGGTTATTGGTATTTACGAAGCTTTCCAAGTTATTTCAGCTACTGGTTTAGATGATCCAGGTAAATTTGCAGCAGGAATTTCTTATGCCCTCATTACAACGATTGTTGGTTTGATCGTGGCGATTCCACATTACATCGCTCATAACTATTTATCGGGAGAGTTAGATTCATTAGAACTCCAACTCGAAAAACACATTGGTCCATTGATACAAGGTGAATAAAAATGGGTAGACGTCATAAACGTGAAGCCATTTCGATGGACCTCACGCCATTAATTGATATCGTGTTCTTGTTACTGATTTTCTTTCTTGTGACTTCAAGTTTCAAAAAAGAGCAGCTTGCTCTCTTGTTAAAGCTTCCAAAAGCTGAGCAAGGGGCAGGAACAGAGAAGAAAACTGAGCAGCTTACAATTGAATTATCAGACACTGATATCGCAGTGAATGGAAAGAAGACAACCATTGAAGCGCTTCCGGCATCTTTTAAGGTGGAAGACAAAACAATCTTGGTGAACATTCGAATTGATGGCGATGTGAAATATCAAAGGCTGGTTAAAGTTTTAGATCTTTTGCAGCTTAACAAACTTGAAAATATTTCACTCATTACTGACAAAGAAAACAAGCAATAAGTTTCTTGAGGAGCTTTTATGTCCCAGTCTGTTTCATTCCCAAAAAGTAGTACATCCTCGGCAGAAGTATTGAAACAGATGAAGGAATTCAAGTCAGGTGATGTAGACTGGAAGCATGGCCGCTCGTTCAGTCTGACTTATCCCGTGAGTGACGAGCATCATGAGTTCTTGCAAAAAGCTCATAATATGTATTTTTCTGAAAACGCTTTAAACCCTATGGCGTTTAAATCTCTTCGCCGTTTTGAACATGAAACCATCAGAATGTGTGCTGATCTTTTTCATGGTGATGATGAGGCCGTAGGTCTTGTTACGTCGGGTGGAACTGAATCTCTCATCATGGCAATTAAGGCATACCGTGACCGTGCTAAAAAATTAAAACCGTGGATTCTTAAACCAGAAATGATTGTTCCTGAATCAGCCCACTCAGCGATTGATAAGGGTGCTTATTATTTCAATGTTAAAATTCGTAAAGCACCCATTGGTCCTGATTTCAGAGTTGATTTGAAGGCCTTAAAAAAATTGATTAATCGTAATACCATTTTGATTGTTGGTTCGGCCCCTCAGTATCCGCAAGGAGTGGTAGATCCTATTGCCCAGTTGGGTGAGATCGCTCAGAAGCACGGACTGCCTCTGCATGTCGACGCTTGTATTGGTGGATTTGTTTTACCTTTCATTGAGAAGCTCGGCTATCCGGCCCCTGCTTTTGACTTTCGCATTCCAGGAGTGACTTCCATTTCTGCCGACATTCATAAATATGGTTATGCGGCCAAAGGTGCTTCGGCACTTGTGTACCGAAACATGTCTTACATGAAATACCAGTTCTTTATTTATACCGAATGGAAGGGTGGAGGAATTTATGCTTCTCCTTCATTTCCTGGAACGAGACCGGGCGGGCCAATCGCAGCGGCGTGGGCGACGCTCACGAAGCTTGGTGAAGATGGCTATATGGAATTAACTAAAAAAATTCTTGATACCCGTGATTACTTTATAAAAGAATTAGCTTCGATGCCTGAGCTCAAACTTCTTGCTTATCCAGATTCTACTTTAGTTTCTTTCATATCAACTGATTCTAAAATTGGAATTTACGCTGTGGGTGACCAACTTCAAAGTAAAGGTTGGAACGTGACAAGACAGCAGACTCCTGAATCCCTTCATTTAACTTTGTCCCCGATCCATGCTGATTATATGAAAGAATTTGTTTCAGATTTACGTGAAGCTGTTGCTGTAGTTAAAGCAAATCCGCAACTCAATACTTCAGGTCAGGCCGCCATGTACGGCATGATGGCCAAGATCCCTTTCCGCGGAATGATAAAGAATTCCATTATGGGAATCATGGAAAAGATGTATGGATCAAATAACCAGGATATTGATGATAAATCTGAAAATGTTGAGAGTTGGGGAGATTTCGTAGAGAAGATTGGGGCCAATGCTCTGGAAGTAAAACGGCATGTCGATGATGTTCTAGATAAGGTGAGGGGAACATTCAAATCTTGATTTCGTAAAAATTAAAACATTCATCTTTTGTCTAAGACAAATTTCTTGATTTCATTTCCTGCATTGCTGTAGATTGATTCAAACAAACGTTTGAATCAATCTAAGTGACTGGTGGGAAATATGCCTAACTGTATGAAACTACTACTTATAACGTGGGGTTTTAGTCTTCCTATGCTTGCGGCCGCAAGCACTGAATTTCTACTAACCGAAGCAAGTCTTAAAACAATTGCCGATAAAGGTTCGCCTCAGCTCGACCAGATTCAGGCGTCATTTTTAGCAAGTGATCTCCAGAGGACACAGAATAACGAGTTGTTTGCCCCTGAGTTGTTTGGACGGGCCGCTTACAGTGAAACAAATGAGCGCGCTATTCTTCAGTTCATTCCAGTATGGTCACCCCTTAAGCAAGCGCAGTTGGGTGTGAGACAAAATTTAAAATACGGATTCACTGCCGAGGCAGCTGTCATAACTGATCAGCGTACGGCCAGTACACCGACAACTAAATATAACAACATTACTTCTACGACTTTAAGTTTCACCATGCAGATGGATATGTGGAGAGATCTTTTAGGTCGAATCAGTAAGGCCAAATTAGAAACAGTTCAACTTGATTCTCAAAGAGCAAAAATCGAACGTGAGATTCAGAATAAATCTTTTATCATTTCACTTCGAAGAATTTACTGGTCACTCGTTGCCAATCAGGAATTTACAAAAATATCTGAAGAGATGCTGGCGTTTTCACAAAAGCAGGCCAAAGAGACAAAACAGCGATTTCAAAATTCAGTGGCTGAAGTTGATGAACTCGCAAGGAATGAGGCACAAGTCGCGACAAAAAAAGCTCAGCTTTTATTCTTTCAATATCAAAAAGAGAGCCAACTAAGACAACTTAAAACGCTTCTTCCTGAATTAATAGATTCAGACATCGTTCTCGCTCCCTATGATCTGTCTAAAGCAATCGATATTGTTACGGCGTGTAGTACAGAGATTGCTCTCGAGCCAAGAATCCCTTATCAAAATACACAATATGATGAAGCGACAGCGATGATTCGCAAGGTAAAAGCTCAAACCGTTTTTTTAAATTCACGCTATGCTGACCCGGAAGTGAAACTTTATGGGCGAGCAAAAGCGACCGGAGTAGGATCGGATGCCAGTGGGACCAGTTCTTACAAAGGAAATTATGGTTCTTCGATTACTGATATCGAATCAACCAACCGAACTGGATATGAAGTTGGAATTAATGTAGTAATACCTTTAGGGGATGCGAAGGCCGAAACTCAAAGAACTAAAGAACTCTATGATGATAAAAGGCTGTCAGCATCCATTGATGCAAGTGATGCCCAAGTTATAAATACTCATCAACAGCTGATTAAAAACATTGTTCTTCTAAATGAAGTCATCCGGGCCCAGACGTTAAGTTCACAACAACTTGAGAGACGTCTTAAGTTTATGCAGAAAAAATATCAACAGGCCCGAGTTTCAATTAATGATCTTATTCAGGATCAAGACGCACTTTTGAGAGCAAATTTAACCACTATTGAAGCTCAGCTTCAGGTTCTAAATGCTCTCTTCGACTATTTAGTTATTTATACAGAAACACCTTGCTCGTTTAACAGGATTTAATAGATGAAATTTCTCGTTGATTTTTTTATAAGAAACTACAAACTTACAATTGTTCTTACGATGTTTTTAATTATCCTAGGTGGTCAAGGTCTCAGGCGGATGAACGCTGAATCCTGGCCGCAGGTAGACTTTGCTGTGGCAACTATTGTTACCCAGTATAAGGGGGCATCACAAGAAGATATCGAGGCATTAATCACGAAGCCCATCGAAGATGAAATTAGAAAAGTTTCAGGACTGAAAGATGTAAAATCAATATCTCAAACAGGTCTTAGTACAATTCTTGTGAGAGTTGACATGGATAATGTTGATGAAAAAGAAGTCATGGATGATCTGCAAAAAGCAGTCCAACGTGTTTCAAAATTGCCAGCTGATTTAGAACAAATGCCATTATTTACTGAAGTTAAGTCAGATGAATTTCCAGCAATTGAAATTGCGGTTATTGGTAGCGCCGATAACCGATTGCGTGACAAAGTTGCCGATCTATTGAAAAGCGAAATCGAAGATCTTGATGCAGTTAAAGACGTGCGGCCAATAGGATACAGAGAAAGAGAGTTTACTATTGAGTTAGACCTCAAGAAGATGGATGAATACCATATAGGTGTCCCAGAAGTTCTCGCTAAGCTCCAGTCCCGGAACATTTCGGTTCCTGGTGGCGACGTTCAAAAAGGTATCCGTAAAGACCTTGTCCGTCTTGATGCCAAAGTGAATAACGTGGAAGACTTGAATGAACTAGTGGTCCGTTCAGGATTTACCGGCCAAATAATTAGGCTTAAAAATCTCGCCCGAGTGATAGATGGTGCTGAAGATCCACGCTCTCTTGCCTCTTATAATGGTGAACCATCTGTGAATATGATCATCAGTAAAAAGGCCGGCGCTGATACGCTCAAGTTGGCAGATAAGGTCCACGAAGTTGTTGCCCAATTTGAAAAAAGCTGGAAGGGACAGTTGAAATTTGTAGTCTACCACGATGAAGGCGAAAAAGTTCGTACTAAACTGTCAACCTTGGGATCAAATGCATGGTCAGGTCTCATTCTCTTAGTCGCTTTCCTGATGATTTTTATGCCCGGTTGGGTCGGCATTATGGCGGCCCTCTCACTTCCAATCGGTATTATGACTGTATTTGGTTTAATGCCGAGCTTTGGACTTAATCTTGATTCAATTTCGATTCTTGCTTTCATCATTGCAATGGGAAATCTTGTTGATAACTCAATTGTTATTACGGATAGCTTTATAGATTTGCGCAGGAAAGGTTGGGATAGTGTTGCGGCAGTCAAAAAATCTGTTATGGATTTATGGGCGCCGATCACTGCAACTGTACTGACTACAATTGCTTCTTTCTTGCCGATGTTGGTAACGAAAGGGATTTTGGGTAAATTCATAGCTCCAATTCCTATAGTCGTGACATTGGCGCTAATCGTTTCACTTGTAGAATCGTTCTTTCTTTTACCTATGCGTCTTGTTTTTGTTGGAAACAGAGTAAAGGAAGTGAAGGCCGGAGAAGAACATTGGTTCGATAGGTGGAAAATAAAATTTGAAGGCGTCATGAGGTGGGTTGTTGAACACCGCTATATTACGGTTGGAGCATGCGGAGTACTCATGCTGAGTGCCGTTTTTATGATGGTATTTGTGAATAAATTTGTTCTTTTTCCATCAGAGCAAACCGAGATTTATCTTGCGCGTGTTGAGTCTGTTCGTGGAACTCCTCTTGAAACAACTCTGGCCAACGTTGCCGAATTGACTAAAGAAATTGCCCAATTGAAGCCGGAATGGATTAAGCATATTACGGCGAAGGCCGGTTCATCAAAGGCCAGACCTGATGATCCTAAAGGTGGAGAAGGAGATTCTCAAGGGCTAGTTGTTATTTATGCTTCTGATGAGGCAAAATTTAATGTTAAGCATACTGATGTTTTAAGTCTTCTGAGAACGCTTGATACTAAAAAATATGGAACCATCACGTTTGAAGAATTAGTGAACGGCCCACCAGTTGGTTCTCCGATTAATGCCACATTTCGCTCCAATGATGGAGCTCAACTTGATAAGGCGATCAATTCTTTAAAAGAAAAAGTCGCTCTTCTCCCCGGTGTGATTGACCTCACGGTTGATGATTTTATCGATGCAGATGAAGTCATGGTTAATATGGATTATGTTACTGCCGATCGCCTTGGGGTAAAAGTTGCGGACGTCGGAACAACACTTAGAACAGCATTAGGTGGAGTATTCGTTTCAGATGTTACTTTAAATAACAAAGAGGTGAATCTCAATGTGAAGTTCATGGATAACTACCGTCAAGATGCTAAGGACTTGAGTCCAATTAAAATAATGGATGGGCGAGGAAATTTGATACCTCTTGGAACGATCGCAAAATTTGAAAGCAAAACTGGAACCTCGCGAATTAAGCGCTTTGATTTCAAAAGAGCTAAGACACTTCTTGGGGGCGTTGATGAATCTAAAACAACTGCTTTTAAAGTTAACAACGCCATAAAAAAAGAATGGGCGATTATTAGTACAAAATATCCGGAAGTTTCCCTGGTATTTGGAGGGATTGAAGAAAGTACTCAAGAGAGTATGCAGTCATTGTTTGATGCCTTGTTTTTGGCCATCATCGGAATTTTTGCCCTTCTCGTTTTTATGTTTCACTCTTTTTTGCGACCATTTATTATCATGATGACTATTCCTTTGGGGCTTGTTGGTTTCTCTGTGGCATTTTTTCTTCATGGGAAACCTATTTCTTTCATGGCCCTCATCGGAACGATTGGTCTGACTGGTATTATTGTGAATTCAGGAATTGTATTAATCGAGTTTATTGAAATAGCGCGCAGAGAAGGTATGAGTGTGCATGAGGCTTTAGTTAAGGCCTCTAGTCAAAGATTACTTGCCGTAGTTGCGACTGCGTTCTCAACTGTTCTTGGTTTGTTCCCAACCGCTTACGGAATTGGTGGGGCCGATCAAATGCTCATACCGATAACTTTAGCAATGGCATGGGGACTCACCTCTGGGACAATTTTAACTCTTGTTTTTATTCCACCAGCATATGCGATCATAGAGGATTGGGTAGATTTTCTCAATAGATGGCCCATGCTTAAGCGAATAAGAGAGTCGATGTCAAAAACTCAAAATGGGGCAGTGACGAATGACTGATCAAAGCACAGACACCAAAAAAAAAATAATGGAAGTGGCGCGAGTTTTATTCGCCAATCAGGGGTTTGAAGGCACATCGGTAAGAGAAATAGCCAAAGCTGCTGAAGTAAATATTGCATCTGTGAACTACCATTTTTCCAACAAAGAAAATCTATTCGCAGGGGTTTTGCGAATGGGTTACGTTGACTGCTCAACGCATATGCGGGCGTATTATGATAATGAACAACCTAAACTTGAAGATTTGTTAGTGCACTTGTTCAACCATTTTTCGCTAAAGTCTCACGATCTTATTTCTTTTTTTAAAGTGATGATGTCGACTCAACATTCGCATCATATGGCCGCCCATGGAACAGAAGACGAAATGCTGGGACCTCCGGGTGGAAAAGTTATTGTGGAGGCAATATTAAAAGAAGTTGGAAATACAGTTTCTGAAGAAGACCAGCATTGGGCCTTAAAATGCCTTTTTAGTCATGTTATTCACACATCTCTTATGTACAACTGTTGTTTCAAAAATAATTCGATCCCTTACACGACGGATGCTGATATTTTAAAAAGCATCAAGAGACTTTGTCGGGTTGTTCTTGCTGACCTGAAAAAGTAGTCAGCTTTCAATTTTGTACCAGTAGTCTTTTAAAATGAGTTTCACCTCAAGCTTCTTGATTAGAATAAAAACCCCTGCAAGTTTACGATGGAGAAAGATTAGGTCTTTTGGTGGCGGAGAGTATTTGCACTTACTATTTAGGTTCCAAGAAAGCCTTTTTGAATCGTCGTAGAACTTTTTGTCCGAAAAATCAAAAGGTGTCGCTTGTCTAAAGGGAGCTGCCAAGCAGTTCATCATCTCAAGATACAGACTTTTTACTTCCGCGCTTTCTCGAGGATCGATGAAATTTAGGCGCTCACTTACTTCCAAAATTTTCTTTTCATCCTGTTTAAATGCAGCAATTAAAACCACACGATAATCTTCTATGAATGAGCGGTCATATTCTTTAACAGCACCAAAATCTAGAAGCGCCATTTGATTGTTTTTGGTAATTAGAAAATTACCTGGATTTGGATCGGTTTGAACTAAACCATGATTAAAAAATTCTTCAAGATAAAGGCTTATAAGTTGGTGGGCAAGAGTTTGCCTCTCACCTAGGAGTGACTTCTCTGTCCAATCATTCAAGCTTTTTCCTTCGACTTTCTCCATTGTGATGATTTTTTTTGTAGAGTATTCGGGATATACAAGAGGAACTATATAGACTGAATTAGTAAAGACCAGTCGGTATCTTGTAAGCATCTCACATTCATGAACATAATCTGTTTCCCGAATTAAGACTTCTTCAAGTTCATTAAAGAAGGGTTCTAGATCTGTCGCTTTACCTTGGACGAAACTTAGGTTCTTCATCAATAGCTTAAGGAGTTTCAAGTCAGACGGGATGGAGTCGGCCACATCAGGGTATTGCACTTTTATAACAACTGATAATCCATCCAAAATGGCGGTATGAACCTGACCAATGCTTGCAGCTGCTAAAGGTTTTTCAGAAATATTTGAGAGATGATTAAACTTTTCTCCCAATTCTTTTTTCAAGATCCCTTCAATCTTATCGTAGGGAAGGAAAGTTGAGTTTTGGTGGAGGGTCTCCAAAACCTTAACAACTTCTGGAGGAAGATATTCACCCATATCCATGCTCATGAGTTGCCCAAGCTTCATGCTTGCACCTTTGAGTTCTGACATCGTTTTAACAATCATCTGAGCAAGCTCAACTTTGGATTGCAGCTTCTCCTTCTCACTTTCCCAGTTTTTCATGCGAGAGCCGATTTCATTAATTGCCATCTTTGAGGCGAGGCCCATTAATTTTGATCCGCGAGACCATAAACCGGTCGGTATTTTTGCCACTTCATCTCCTATGTCATTGAATGATAAGGGAATATCCAGTGTAAAACCATTGCACATGCCATCAATCATTTTTACCTACCAACTATGTTCAGGGTTAACGCGGTGCTAGTATTCTACAATCAAGGACTTAACGTTTATGCGTCTATTATTAGTCAGCTTATTTATGATTGCTTTCACTGTGCACGCACAGGAGGACACGCTGACGTTAAAAAACGTTAGAGAAGGTAAATCCTTTTATTCAAAGTTTATGCATAACTATTCAGTTAAGCGCGCACTCAAGCAAACAACCAGAAAAGAAATCGTAGACATTTATCAAGCTGCTTTAAAAAAACAAGATTCAAAAAAACTTTGTGCCTACGATTTAAATGCTGAAATATCTAACTCTATTAATGCTCGCTCGACTGAAATTGATTTTGAAGGCTTCATTTACGTGGTTCGACAAGAAAATGAAATTGATGATGTGGTGGCGAAGATTCTTCTTAAGGCCTATAAAGTAAAAACGACGGGCCTGTTTAATAAAGATGAAAACGATAGAATATCTCCAGACAATGATGAAAAAACGCAATCAGCTTTAGAGTTGATCGCTTCTTTTGATAAAAGATTTGCAACGAAAGCTTGTTTTGACGAAGCTTACCGGAATTACTATTCAGAGCTACTTAAGTTGGATAAAAAATTCCAATCCTATCAATTAGAAGCTTTAAACTATAAAGCATTCCTAGAGAATCGCATTTCAGAGCAACAGTATCTTAGCCTCGAGCAGGCACGAATAAACGAAATGGAGAAGACAACTCTTTCTCTTGCCAGCTACCAGCAAAAAATAAGAACCCTTAGAATTCAATACCCTCTCAGAGACGTAACCGAGAAGAGTGACTTTACCAGTATTAAAGTCAAAAAGATGGATTCGAGTCGTAGACAGAAATTATTTGAAAACTATACTGATATGCAAATTATTTTGATGGGTAACGTGATCAAGAAATTGCGGGCCCGCTTGGAATACGATGCTGTTGAGATTTCAGGTTATAAGGAGGGGGTTCTTCAGGAAACTATTCCTTTAGAGCCAATGGAGCGATTTCGGTTTGCCATTAAGGCACTTCGTAAAGAAATGACTCTGCTTTCCCTGAATACATTTTTTAATGGGCGTTCACCAGATTATATGGACCTGATGGTGGCTTCATATGAAATTGGAATTATTCCTGCAACGGAACTGGATACGGTTGCTTCTTTGGAAGAAATTTGGAACCAAAAAAAGACTTTCTGGGACAAGGCGGGAGTCTGGATTAAAGTTTTCTCCTCTGTTGCGACAATAGTTATCCCACCACCTTATGGATTTATCCCGGCCCTTGTGCTGGTGGTGATTGAAGCGACAGTAGGGAAGAAGAGAGATCCTAATAATAACGATCCATCGGTGTTATTTTAATGAAAAAAATAATTTTAATCTTTGCCCTATTTCTCATTGCGACTACCGTTGCGAATGCCAGAAGTTTTAAGGCCGTTGTAAGAACTGAAAGTAATCAGGCAAATGAACAAATGGTCGAACTCGAAGACCTCATCTCTGAGGATAGTTTTGATGGGAAATATTTTAAAATTGTAAAAGGAAAAAGTAATGATGCAGTTAAGTTTGATGCCGAAGCTGATTTAGTTTTCAGGGCCGCCACCAGTTACTATCACCTGACTCTTGCAAGAAATTATTTTATTAACAAAGTAAAATCAGAATACGTGTCGAAAATAGAAAAAATGGTTATTCGAATTGAGCATACAAATCAATTCTCTGAATTAGGCCATTTTGCCCATGATAATCTTGATCCTCAATTTAATAATGCTCTTACTGTTCCAGCAGGGAAAGGTCTTAGCTCAAGAGGCATTCAGCCTTGGGGTCCTGAGATTTGGTTTCGTGCTAAGAAAAAAACACACATAAGTGACCTGAATACTAATAACCTCGCCAATCAGGAATTCAAGGTCCTGATGCGTGGATTTAGAAATCAAATTCATATGCAGTCGCTCCAGAGATTTCTTGCGAGCTCAGTGTCGGTTATGGTTTCTGGCGCTAGCAACAGTAATCCTTTCTCTGTCGACAGCCTGATAAGAACTGTAGGATCAAGTTTGATAATGGAATTTGGGTATCAGTTTATTGATCCCATTACGAAGGCAACTTCTAGAAAATGGTATTGGTTGGATACAGCTTTGATTCCAGAAATTATTTACCATGAATACTCTCATGCAGCACTTGCAGATCATTTGGTACTTTCTCATTCAACTGCCATTATTGAAGGTATGGCCGATTTTTTTGCCGGACAAATCGCAGGTTCACCGAAACTTGCAAAGCATATTAAAAAATACAACACTTTTAACGGTAAAAATGCCAAGAAAAAACAAGACTACGTCATTCAATTTGAAATGAGTGAGTATGCAAATACCGATTTCGTGTTTGGACTTCTTTGGGAGATGAAAAATATCCTCGGTGAAGAAAAGGGCGAAGCGTTCATGTATGATCTTCGAAAAAGACTCACTACGAACTCAACTATCAGGGGGCAGTTGGTTGATGGGCTCATTAAAACCTGTGAAGCCGTGTGTGATCGTCCTTTTATAGATAAAATCAACATTCTAAAGGCTTTGAACTTAAAGGGTATCTAAAGAACGGTGTCTAATTGGCACCGCTTTTGTGTAAGATATTGGATAATATTTACACTTGGCATTTTCTTTTTTTATTTGTGAATTAATTGCGATAGAACTTATAAGATTGCTTAATTTTTATTAACTTGGAGATTCAAATGTTTAAAAAACTTATCGCTTTGATAATGGTTCTTTCTATCTTCACTACGCAGGCCAATGCTTCTACCAACGATGGTCTTAAAGCTGCTTTTGATGATCTAAATTTTGCTCTAACTGTAGAGTGGGATCAGAAAGACAAAGTTTTTCACGAAACTGAAATGAAGAAGTTCACAGCTTCTGTACGTGACCTACAATCTAAAGGTCTTACTAACGCTCAATTAATCGATTTCGCTAAGTCTGAAGTTAAGAATGCTCAAGTTGCTAAAGATCTAGAAACTGCTCTTAACATGATCCAGATTAATAAGATGTCTTCTGCTGAAGCAAACAAATACATTCTTGATACAATGAAGAAGTCTTATTCTGCTGGAGCTAGCTGGAATGGCGAAGTTTTCGTTTATCTTGCTGTTGGTGTGTTGATTGTTGCACTTGCAGTTGCGATCGCAAGCGGAAGTGGATCATCTTCAGGCGGAAACTATAACAACAATAACTGTTACTACGATGATGTATACGTTTGTGATACTTACTGTTACGACGATTACTATGGATACACTTGTTATGATGATTGTTACTACACGACTCAGTATACTTGTTACTAAGCAATATTTGAAAGGAGGCTTCGGCCTCCTTTTTTGCCTTATTTACTGGCCCTAATATCTGTTGATGATAATCCCTCGAACTCATGCCTTCCAAGAAATACAATATTCAGTTTTGAGGCCATCATTCGCAGAGGTTCTGCCACGGCCTCACGTTCCTCATCATCTTCAAGTCTCGAAGATACGTAAATTGTATCGATCATGTTTAAGAGTTCTTCAGGGCGAACCCATTTCATAATATTTTTTAAGCTGTCAAAACCCATGAGAAGTGAAAGTTTCTTATTTGGGAAATCATGATGAAGCTTTTCAATCCAAGTCACTGTGGGATTCTTTTGGAAATCGAGAAGAAAAGTAGGGGCAATGTAATGATTTTTTCCAAATTTAATTTTTGAAACGAGTTCAATAATGGTCGAAACTGGTTCAAGCTCTTTTAATTCTTTTAACGGACTTCGATCGGGTAAAATAAAACACAGCTTATCTTCTGGTAGAAGATTAAGGCAGGCCTGATGCCCTTTATGCCAGGGATTAAAAGTTCCCCCATAGAAAACCCATTCATCAAATTCTTTCTTGAAAATAAGCTCGGGACAAATCTCTTGTAGCTGTTTGTAGTAGGGTGAGAACTGATAGCGGGCACCAACTAGGTCTAACAAGCTTCTAGCGATCTTTGGTGATAGTTCAGGAAGGATAATTGGCCAATTAATCATCAAAAGAGGTGAGGTGGTGTATTCAAACTCCAAATCTTTCCAAACCAGGGGCTTCGTTAGTTTTTCGTACGGCTCAACCCTTCGTGCCTTCAAGACTTCTTTATCGAGATAGATAAAAAGGCGTTCAACCATTCTCATTCAACTCAATAGGCAGTGATTGTCCTAAAGAGAGCTCCTGTAATCCCATTCTACACTGATAGACCAGAATTTCGACCCCTGAATTTGAGGCCAGACTTAAAAGAGCTGAATATTCAGGATCAAGTGAGGTGGCAGCTTGAAATGTACTCACATCTTCACGCTCTACAATAAAGAGCATCGCTGCACGGTGACCACTTTTTTTGATTTCGATCAGTTCCTTAAGATGTTTTTGCCCTCGCTCAGTGACCGAATCTGGAAACTGGGCCTTGCCGTCCAGCTTGAGAGTGACATTTTTCACCTCAACATAACAAGGTGGCTTCGTTGGATGACCTTCGAGATAGAAATCCATCCGACTAAGGCCAATTTTCTTTTCAGGAACAACCACTGTATAGCCTGTGAGTTCAGGCAAGAGCTGTTCAGTTAGCCAGATTTTTGCGAGCTTATTGGCATTTGCGGTATTCACGCCAATCCAGGTTTCACCATTGTGAATGAGTTCAAGCGTATAGGGATATTTACGATCTGTATTTTTTGAAAGCGAGACGGCACATTTCCAGTTTGGTTCCCAACAAGATTGCATGCTACCAGTATTGGGAACGTGGACGGTAATCGTTTTCCCGTCAAGATCAATATCTGCGAGAAATCGTTTGTAGCGCTTTAAGATGGTGGCTTCGATTAATGGTTCAGGCCATTTCAAATTTATTCCCCTTCGGAGAATAAAAACTCTAATTGTGTGTCGCGGGTTTGTAAATAGTCACGAAGTTCAGGAACTAAGAAGGTACGAAGCTTACTAATATCGAGTTGAATCTTATGGTCTGGAGATTTTTTCGCAGATCTGGCGAAGAAACAATCTTGAATCCCTTCTACCACACCTAAAAGAGCTCCACTAGAAGGAACCCGAATAACTGTTAGGCATAGAGTTTTATTTTGAAAATGGTCTTCAATTCCAACTTCGGAAGAAATCACGTCGACTTCAACTGACTTTGCAAAAGAATTAAGACAAAAGACACTGATGATTAGGATAAGAATGTTTTTCATGAGGGGCTTTTTATGCCCAAAGAGAGAATATGGAAAATAGATTAAAAGTATTAAAACTATCTAAAAAAAAGATACTCCCCCGGGGTAAGGGGAGTATCTTGTAGAGGCTTTACCAGGTTCTTCTCACTTGACCGACTCGGATTATAATTTGAGTAATAACCACATCTCCTCGAATTAATAATCTCAAATCGCTTCTAACTTCTTCAAAACTGTTAAGTGGAATCGGAGTCACACCACGAGATTCAGAGATCATTTTTGTTGGGCCGATCAGGCGACGGTTCATTTCAACTTGAACGCTTGCACTTCTTCCTCTGAAAACTTGCCCTTGGACCGCAATTCTTTCAATTTGCACGCCTTCTAAAGTAAGACCTAATTGCTGACGTACCAATCGTTTTAGGTCAATTTCACCCGACATGCGGATGTCTTGATTGATATCCAGTCTAAGCCCCTGGCCCGACATGGGTTGCATGTCCTGATGTTGACCACCGCGAGAGCTTTCAACCAGAACAGTAAGAGTATCAATCAAAGTATCGTCAGTAGCAGAGATTTCAAGATCATCCAAGCGACTGAAGGCCGGAAGCTGAATCGTAATAGTGTTAAATTGTCTGCCGATAAATTGGCTTGAAATCAATCTTCCGCGGGAGGAGATTTCAAGCTGTGCCTGATTTCTCAAAGCGTAGGCAGAAAGAGTAATCGAAGTTGCATTAAGCTCCATCGATTCACTCATAGAGAGCCTTAAGAGTTCAGAGACACGGCGAACTTCACGCATACGAAGTGATTGCGAAATTCTTTGAGTAATGACCCGACTTGCGTATCCGCCTTGGGCAGAACCTTGTTGGCCATAGTGAGATTGTGCATTAACTTGTGTAACCATTGCAGCAAATAAGGCCAATATAAATAATGATGCTGAAGCTTTTTTCATGCCCTTTCTCCTTGATGCTCAAACGTCTTGTTTGAATTTTGTAATTACCTAAGCAAGAGAAAGGCCATAAGTAAGGAATCATTCAATAAAACAAGAAAAGCTATTTAAAACATGCAGAAGACGCGTTGCTGTACAAAAGTGAGAATGAATATTCTGGAGTGTTTTTGTCACCAGGCCTGAGGCCAATTTGGCACCACTGGTGTAAGAATGCTCAACTTTTAAATTCGCCTGCCGAACAGTAAACATCCATAGTTTTAGACAGATACACGCTATTATAGATACAATAGCTGAAAATATTTAAGGAGTTTCTCATGTCTGAAAAGGCAAAACTTATTTTAGACGACAAAACAATTGAACTGCCGATCTTCGTTGGTACTGAAGGCGAGAAGGCAGTTGATATTACAAAGCTTCGTGCAGAAACTGGTTATGTAACTATCGATTCTGGTTACATGGATACTGGTGCATGTACTTCAGCGATAACTTTTCTCGATGGTGAGAAAGGAATTTTAAAATACCGTGGTTATTCGATTGAAGAAATTGCAGAGAAATCTTCTTTCATCGAATCTTCATATCTTATTTTTTACGGAAAACTTCCAACAGCTTCAGAATTAAAAGCTTTCGAAGAAAGAATTGCTTCCTTTGATGATGTACCTGAAGGTATTAAGACGATGATTAAAGCATTTCCTAAAGATGCTCATCCAATGGCGATTCTCGCCTCAAACATGGTTTCACTTTCTGCATTTTATCACGACTTGACTGCCCAGGATTTAACTCCTGCTCAAAAAGATACTGCTCTTGCTCAGCTTATGGGCCAATTGAAAGTGATGGCCGCCTATGCTTTCCGTCACTCTCAAGGCAAAGAATTTGTAAAATCAAATAAGAATCTTGATTACTGTTCAGACTTTATTTATATGATGACTGGTAATGAGAAGGTTGATCCTAAGGTTTCGAAGGCCCTGGATATTCTACTTATTCTCCATGTTGATCATGAGCAGAACTGCTCTACATCTTCTGTCAGAATGGTTGGTTCATCAAAAGCAAATATTTTTGCAACGATCTCTGCTGGAGTTGATGCTCTTTGGGGACCTCTTCATGGGGGAGCAAACCAAGCAGTTCTTGAGATGCTTGCTGAGATTAAAGATTCGGGCAAGGGTTACGAAGCATTTTTAAAAGAAGTTAAAGATAAGAACTCTGGCTCTCGCCTTATGGGTTTTGGTCACCGAGTTTATAAAAACTTTGATCCACGCGCTAAGATTATCAAAGTTGCTTGTGATTCAGTTCTTGCCACTTTAGGCGTGCAGGATCCTTTGCTTGATATTGCAAAAGGACTTGAGGAAGTTGCTCTCAAGGATGAATATTTCGTTTCAAGAAAACTTTATCCAAACGTTGATTTCTATTCTGGGATTATCTACCGTGCATTAGGAATTCCTACCAACATGTTCACTGTCATGTTTGCAATGGGACGTCTTCCAGGTTGGATGGCGCAGTGGAAAGAAATGGTAGAGCAGCCTGGATTCAAGATTTGTCGTCCGAGACAGATTTATACCGGTGATACATCAAATAAATATAAAGATATCAAGTCTCGTTAAAAAAAAGACCCTCGCAAGAGCTTACTATTACCCACATCTTTTAACGGTTGTGGGTTTCCCTCTCTCTTTTCTTTCCAATCCTGACCTGATCCTTGCTCGTTGATTGCAATGAAAGCATAAAAGCCTGAGATTCTCTTTTTTAGTCGGCCCTCCTAGCGCAAATGGTATGCGGTGATCAAAATTGAGACGATGAATAGAGCCACAATTAGTGCATTTCTGATCTCTTTGATAAA
>CAMDQH010000049.1 GCA_945905815.1 Bacteriovorax stolpii
CTGAGCAAACCTACTTATTAATGTGAGTGATCTCAGATCTCGTAACCAGCCTTAACAAAGGCCGCCTATCTTAAATAAGACTGTCTCATAAATTTCAGCCGACTCCGCCAAAAATCCGTGAAGATTTCCTTTTAAAGTGAGACCGAAGGGGAGCGAATTGGAAGAAGCTGGGATTGTTGAAAAAACACCAATGACAAAGGGCAGAGGGTTTCATTATTTTGTCACAGATTCTGGCAAAGAATTAAGTCCGATAATTTTCACTCTAGGAATATGGGGACAAAAACATGTTTTATCCGAATTTTCAAAACATGAACTTGATCCAACTTTGCTTATGTGGGACATCCAAAGAAGAATTCAAATTCTTCTTTTCCCGGAGAAAGGTCGTTTTGTAGCCGAGTTCCTAATTAAAGGGGCGCCCGCTGAAAGAAGGAGCTGGTGGATTATCGTCCATGACAGAAATGTAGAACTATGCTTGCAACACCCTGGTCATCAAATTGAGGAGGAGGAATGGGGTCTAAATATCGAAAAATAAACAAGCAGGAAATGGAGAAATATGTCAGAAAACTTTATCAGAAGTAATTACAATCAGTCTGAGAAAGTATATAGTGAGAGCGAGTTGAATAAGACTCAAATGCTCTTTGAAAATTTAATATGGTTAACAACAGAGGAAGCAGCGGTCTATCTTAGAAAGTCGACTCATGCAATCAGGCAGATGGTTTACAAAGGTAAACTCATGGCCAGAAAGTTTGATGGGCGTCTTTATTTTAAGAAAGCAGAACTCCATGCACTCATTGATACATCTTTTTATGGAGGTATCAATGGCAATTAGAGAGTACACAAAAGACGGGAGAAAGTATTACGAGGCTTATTTTAATGGCCGCGGTAAGAACTTTAAAAGAGTTCGAGTTCAGCGGAGCATTTCTGGCATCGAGACTTTATCCACTGCTCAAAGAGAAGAGAAAAGATTAGTTAAGGAAGTAACAGAAGTTATCGCTAAACTTGAAGGACGTGGCCTTACTTGGTTTGAAACTCTTTACCGATGGGAAATTGCTCAGAGAAATATTCCAGGTTTTACAAAGCATCAGTACTGCACCACGCGAGATCATCTGGCCCGTATCGAACGCTACACTAAACTTTGGAAAGATAAATCGGTCTCAGAACTAACTCGGGCGGATGGAAGACAAGTCATCTCACTTTCCCAGTCACAAGGTGTTAGTGTTGCCTTGATGAAAAGAATTAAAAATTCTATCAATACCGTTTACACTTGGGGACTTGAGGAAGGTCTCATTAAACACAATTTCCTATCAGGAAAAAGTCCCGTCCATGGGCTTGAGGTTGGTAAAAAAGAGGAAAGAGTTCCTCCGATTCTGACCCTTGAAGAAGTCAGAAAACTTCTTCTTGAAGCAAAGCTTAGGAGCCATCCTTGGTATCCAATTTGGGCCTTTGCCATCTGTACTGGTATGCGAAGTGGGGAGCTTCAGGCGCTTGAATGGGGAGATATTGATGAAAAGAATGGCATCATCCGAGTTTCAAAATCCTACAACCGAAAGATTGAGGGTTTGAAATGTCCGAAGAATGGCCAGTGGCGAAATGTTGATGTCAATCCACAACTTTGGGACATTATAAAGTCGCTTAAAGTTGAACGAGGAAGTCAGCGTTTTATACTGCCGGAGTTTGCTGAGTGGAAGTATGGATATGCCGGTAAAGTTCTAAGAGAATTTTTGCAACAAATTGGAATTCAGAAAGATGTCACCTTCCATACACTCAGGGCCTGCTTTGCTACTCACTTGCTTTCAACTGGTGTCGAGGCCATGAAGGTTATGCGCATGGGAGGCTGGAATGATCTGAAGACGTTTCAGATTTATCTCAGGATGTCGGGTGTTGATGTTAAAGGTATTTCTAAAGGGCTGGATGTAATTCCGGCCCTTGATATTACTAGAAATGTAATCCCACTGTTTTCGTAGTTTTAATTTTCGAGGGTCTGCATTAAGCAGGCCCTCATTTTTTCGTTTCGGACTGCTGTATCTGTCTGATATTACATCCAGCCTTGACAGTGGCGTACTTTTTGGCGTACGCTGCTGATATAGACTTTTGTCTGGAGGCAAGAAATGAGCACTGAAGTAACAAGTTCCAAAGATTTCAGAGATAAGTTGAGTAATTTTTTTGATATCGCATTAAAGAAAACAGTTTCTATCTCACGCGGGAAAGATCGTTTTGTTTTGATGAATGAGTCCGAATATCTTGATTTACGAGACGAGGTTCTTTCACTGCAAAGAAACTTAATTGCACTTTTAGATTCTCCAGATAAAAGAGAAACTATAGAAGATCCTGAGAAGTTTTTTTCAGAGGTATTCGAGAAAAATCGTGCTAAGCTTAACTCAAAAAAAGTTAAGCAGGCCTAAGTGCAATGATTTCAGTCCGTACTACAGAAAAATTTAATAACGACGTTTTTGATGCTCAGATTTTTGTTCGAGAATGGGCCTACACCAATGGCCTTGATCCTGATGACTCAGAGGATAAGCTACAAAATGAACTCGCTAGAGTTGTTAAGGAAATTAAAAAATTTCCATTAAGTTTCGCCTCATTGAAAGATGCACCATATATTAAACGTGCTCGATGTTTTTTTGACCTTTACGCAATTGAGTACATGGTCAGGCCCACTTCAGCTAAAACGATGCTCGAAGTTGAAGAGTGCCTCCTAGGAGCACTCGTCCCATTAAAGAGTGGCAGAAGTCAGGATATTAATATTCCATCTGACGAATTCGATATTGATAAAAATTAACTAATCATCTCTACACATCTCTGCTGTTGACTGTATGAGGCTTTTTATTCGAAAAGGTCTTTGAAACTATTTCAAAATGGTTTCATCCACCATTAGTCAAGCTGTTCGAACACCGAACAGCTTTTAAAAGAAGGGAGCCGGTTTTATCCAGCTCCCTTTTTATTTTAGAGGCACTTACAACAAAGTGAATCCTCATTCCTTCAGGTAACAATTCTACTTTTTCCACTAACTTACACAAAATCTTCTGCTTTAACTGCGGCGTGAATGCTTAAAGAAGAAGATTCAGTAAATTTCTAGCAAGCTGATAGTAGATTCCCGTCAAACCAACCTAAAAGACGGCCCTATTGGGCCGCCATTATTTCCTAAGGGGGGGTCTTAGAGTTTCTGATGTATGCCTAATTTCGCCTGTACTTTGTGTCGGACTACCTCGTACGAAGCGTATGGAAGGCTTGCTGTCCTTACACAATTTAAGACCGTGGGCGCTATTAACCATTGCTTTTTGTTCGACACTCCAAGTACTTCCATCATCGCCAGTGCAACGAACGACGTAATCATTGTTGTTTTGATAATAAGTTAAAGCAAATACATTGTTATTAGAAAAAAAAGCAATGAGCAAAACAGCTGTTAATTTCATTTCTCATTCCTCTATTTGACATTGTTTTTATCTTACAGGTGATTATAAGAATCACTCTTAACCAGTTCAATCTTTATATTTTGGAAGAACAAAACAGGTACTTAGTGACAAGATAAAAAATGTCTGGAGCATTTATGTTGGCTAAATGTACAAATTGACCATTTATCAAGGCATATTTCTTTGGTGGGAGGTTTCATGGCGAGGCAAAAAATGTCCAGTTGTTGATCGAACTACAATCAAATTTAAAACTGGATAGTTTTTAATACTCGTGGCTAATATCGATTTCCACTTTTAGCTTTAAAGCATCTTTTAATTTTTTTATCTTAAAGAAGAAGATTCAGTAAATTTTTAGCAAGCTGATAGTAGATTCCCGTCAAACCAACCTAAAAGACGGCCCTTTTGGGCCGACATTGGGCACGGACCTTATTAATCCATCAGGGATAAGTTTTTGTTTCCCATTCTCGAAACCTTATTTTTTGTAGCTGAGTGACCTGATCTCGTGTTCCGGTATCCATGTGAGCTACGCCTGCTTTTTCTAATTCGAGTCTAAGACTAAGCAGTTTATAGTCGTGCTCTAAAATATTCTTGTCTAAAGACCCTTTCTATAATTCTTAAAACCTTTTATCGACTGGAAGTTTTTCTCTCAACTTGTTTTAGTTTTTTACCAGTTATTTTTAAAACTAAAACAACTTACTTATTTTGTCCCTTTCAAATCCCTGATGTCTCAATTCCATCTCATAGCATTCCACTTTCGTTTGAGTTATAGATTGTTATGAGGTCTGAAAACACTTCGATCTTCTTCGTTAGAAGATTTCTCGAATTCGGTCACTTATTAGTCATAAGCTCCCTCACTCAAAAATCTTCTGCCTAGAATTTCTTGATTTTGAGTCCTTATGGACCGGGTTTAAAATGGACGGGAAACGGAGGTACTGATTCCTTCGCCTCGTGCAAGCAAGCTCTGGGCTCCTGCCTTCGCTTGCATACATAACTTCCTGTTAATAACTGTCGGAATAACCGTTCATCCTGAAAATCGCTTGCTCTATGCTCCTGCCTCCGCATGCATACCATACCTATTTTATATAACAGGAGGAAGCCTAATAGTTTCAATTGCATACAAGCAATCGATCGACCATCCTTTATAAATGTTATCGAAAAACCGATAGGACATTTTTTTTTCCTACCGTTAGACCCTGCCGGATATTATGACAACAATAAATAATCAAAGAATGGATTAAAACCATTACTTTAAAACGCGAGGATACTATGAAGAAATTATTGATTGTATTTTTTGTATTTGGAACTATCTCTGCCTTTGCTCAATCATATAAAGCTGAAATTTCTGTTGATTGGGAAAGAATTGAAAGAGGCCTTGCTAGCGGCGATTTTTCTTGTGTAGGAACATGTGCCAAAATCTCGATTGATTGGGCAGAAGCTTGGCATACTGTTAATGGAAAGAATTATAGAGATAAGAAGAAAGATCAGGCTTCTAATTGTGAAAGATTCTACACAAGTCATTATGAAAGGTTGAACAATTTAAGAACTCTTGCACTTAAAGAAGAAATTACAAATGACTTTTATCAAGACAGATTAAACGATGAATCGGATATTATGAATGTAACCGAATCAACTACGTGTAATGGAGTTTCAACAAACCAAAGGAAAAACTTAAAACTGAATGCTTTAAGAAAAGTTTTTAATGTTGAATAACCGAGGTTGCAGGCTCAGTCTTTAACCTTGGTCATTTATGCGACCTTTAATAAGAGAATCCATAAAATTTCTGCCGAATGCGACAAAAAGCCGTGACAATTTTCCTTTTATAGAGAGACCGAAGGTCATCCTTTTCCCAAAAGGGGGGATTTTTTCCTTTTTGATTTATACTGATGTAGCGTTAATTCAGGCTGTCCTTACACCAAACAAAAATGGATCAGAAAAATTAGCGCTCTATAATGATTTTTCTTTTTTGGCTTTCTCTAGCCTTTTCGTAAAGTCTTCGTCCAAATTCATATAGAAATCTTCCTCGATATATTTTTTGTCGAGGGCAAAGGTATTAACCTCTTTATTTTTAATAAATCGGTGCAGCCTTGCGCCGATGACGCCACACCGGGCATTGATGTAATCTTCCTGCCTCTCATCTTAAAATCGTCCGAGTACATGGCTTCCCGCACTTTCAAGTTTGCCAACGATTTTTGGTTTCAAGCTTCCCTTAGTATAACCATAGAGCATAAAATAGGAGGTAACTCCTTGGCTGAGGGCAATGAGAAGTTTTGAAAACCGACTAAAGACAGGAAACTTTTTTCTGATTTCTTTTTTGATCTCAGGGCTCCACTGATGAACACTTCCGGTCACTGGTACTATGCCACTGAGCTGATACTCTTCGGTGATTATTTGTTTGAGCATGAGAATGATGTTTTTGGATTGAAAGGGAGCCTCGTGGCCTTCGAGCTCAATTTCTAAATCGGTCGCATTAAAAGGAACGTAGCTTTCAATGATGACGTTTTTAGTCTCTGGCTTGGGTTGATACTGGGGATATTTTAAGAGAAGTTACTGTATCTTCTCGGCTCTTTGGCGGGAATGTTCTTTGGATTTTCCCTTCAGATTGTTAACGATTGATTTAGGAACTTGTTTCGCAGACCACAGGAGTAAGATATCACCTTGAGGATCATCTAACTGATAAGTGGCTTGCTGATATATGTAGCCAAGATACTTATTCTCCTCGGAAGATATCTCCTGGGCCAGGGCGCTTAAATTGAGTCCAAGAAATAGAAGGATGAAAATTTTCATCATGGCCTCATGTTTGCAATTTTCTGAACAAAGAAAAAAGGCTTAAAGTCTCGAAATTGGGAGTGACGATTGTGTTGTTTGTTTAATGAGCCTACAGATTGTCTAATTTTTAGGCGACTGCTCTAGGGTCGCATCCCAGTAGACGCTGATCTCAGTTCTTGAAATCGAAGTCTGGCAGACTGTCTCACAAATCTGAACCAGCAGATGGCAAACTCCGCCGAGATCTTTTCTCTTCATGACCTTATAATTCATTCCTCTCGGCAGTAGCACTTCTTTTTCCAGGGGATTAATGAGAAGACCAGGATGCTGTTCAGCATTCGAATAAAGATAAAGGACTCCGGATCCTTTCTTTTTCTCTGAGTGAACTCCCGCAAAACCTTCCGCAACGGACTTTACCACACTGGTCGAAACAAATCCTAGGTCACGGTATTCCTCATTTTGATCATAACAACGATTCTCTCTGAATCCGAAACTGGTTCCTCGGAAAGTCAGAAGGTTCCCAGGCAACTTGGCCAATTTTTTAAGACCAGAATCCATATTGAGAACAGTTTTTTTGAGTTCATCAAGACTTTCAAAATAATAAAGGGGATCACTTTTTCCTAAGCGAAGATACTGGTTTATCTCTGGATAAATGGGGTCATCATATTCTACATAACTTGAAAGGGCCCAGTGCTCATCAAGCGAGATTCGCCCCTGTTGATAGGTCTCCCAGATATCTCTGTAGCCAATGATCTGTGATAGTTCCTCATAGCTATAAAGAGGAGCATGACCCGCCCAAGCGGCATTCAGTCCTAAAAGGAAGTACATGAGAAAAATTCGAAGTTTCATGAGTAAGATTGTATCAGTTCCTAGAAAAGGAGGGGATGAGGACTATAAAAGATACAGATGATAAATCACCTTTGACGTGGAATATCTTGAGATCTCTCCCAATTGGCTAGAAATCAGTAACAACTGGGATATTTGACGTCTTCATGGAGATCACTACGCCGATCAAGAATTTTCTTTGTGCTAGTTCCTTGATTTAAAAAAAGACTCATGACGAGACAAAACAAGTGTATCTTTTTACTTTCTCGTATTTCAACATGATGTTTACAGACATGGCGGTTCGAAGGGCGCTTGATGAGACGACTTCTGGCCCCCGGCTCCAAATCTTTGAGATTTCTGCTTTGAAAGGTCTTACTCACGATAATTTGAAGTCTTTTTTTGCTGTCGGAAAATTTGAGAAAGCTTAAATAAGAGAATCTATGAAATTTCTGCCGAATGCGACAAAAAGCCGCGAAAATTTTCCTTTTATTGAGTGACCGAAGCTCATCCTTTTCTCAAAAGGTGGGATTTCTCCTTTTTGATGTATACTGATGTAGCGTTAATTCAGGCCGTCCTACCGAATTAGATCAATCAGCAAAATGAAATTACCTAGATTTCGATAACGATTTTGTAATCTTTTTGTAAGACCTGACACAATTGCAATTTTTATTTATGTTGTTCTTGTCATGTGGAGTATAAATCGAATTTGTGATCAAGGCCTTGTGCAATAAATCGGGTGCGCTTTGCCTTAAAATTTAATTCGATCTTAATTTAATAGAAACTTTCCTTTGTGCATTTTGACCCTGCTGATTTAGTTTGATATCAAGCTTTGGTCTTCAAACTAGAACAAGGATGGATGTGATGTTAAAAAGTTTCAGCATTATCGTAATTTCTTTTCTCTTTTTTATTTCATTAGTAGAAGCTCATTCGATTTTACCAGATCTAAAAACTGCGACGTATCCATTACGTGATAATTTTATGGATAGAATTACTATCCCGGGTAAGGCCCTCTTTCGGTTTGCGAATGGTGTTGCTAATATTGGGAAAGGAAAAATAGAACTTAGAGGTGGTGCTATAAGTGGAGGTTCTCAGAAAGTTTATCAACGTATTTATGATACTCACGGCGGATATTCAACGCGATTGGCGGGAACCTTTATTTATCATCCAACCCATAATCATACTCATTTCAACGATTTTTCTGATTATAAACTGACGGTAAACGTTTTCGAAGAGGGCGGATTTTTTCACAGAGATATAAAAATATTTTATGAAGTTCAGATTAAAGCAAATTAGCCAGGGATCGAACCAAGCCTCGGCTACAAAAACTGAGGCTTCAAGATAGAAACAGCGCTGCTCATGAAGGATAGCGTTTCAACTCAAGGACTCAGAAGCAAGGAACATTATAACAAAGAAAAACCGGCATAAGGGCAAATATTAAACATCGGTTTGCTGCCCGAGACCAGTCTTGTGTTAACCTTTAGATTTTTTCAAAAAAATTGAATCTCTTTTCTCTCTTCGAAAAGAAGTGGACTAAAACTATACAGATTACTGCTTAATCGTTTTAGCTTTATAGCACTTAGGATTCGCCTTACCCTCTTTCACGTCCGACATACAGTACATCGGCACTGCCAAATGATTCGACGTATCCTGTTCCAAAAACCAAGCATTTTCGGCCGCAACTCCAAAGGGAGGAGTCGTTACTGGGGTGGAACATGAAACCAACGAGAAAAGCAGAATAAGAAGAGAACAAAATTTCATACAAACTCCTGTTTAAAACTGAGATTAGTTTATATCAAAAAATCATTAATTGCTGGGAGGGAAAAAATGCACTTAAGTAAGATGATTCAATAAATTTCAAGCAAGCTGATAGTAGATTTTCTTATAACCAACCTAAAAGACGGCCCTTTTTGGCCGATATTATTTCCTTAGGGAGGGCTTAGTGTTTCTGATGTATAGTTATGTTGCATTAATCCCGCCTATCCTTTTCATTGCGCCTCATAGCATAGCTTTCTCTCCAGCTGATATGACGCTTCAGCACTTTCCTAAAATATATATTTTTCTAGACTATATCCATGTCTCATTTAAATGATTACATCATACGTCTCATACTCATAGGGTTACTTATCATTGCCTTCTTTCGCTGGCTAATGGTGAGCAAGCATTTCAGTAATGGTTATATAACTTGCTACGATCATGGAAGCCGAGGAATAACTAAGACCTATAATGAAACAAAGGTTACATTTTTTAGCTGGGGCTCTAGTGATATGAGTGCTGATGGGAATGATCACTATTTAGGTATTTACTGCATTATCAACTCTAACAAAGACTTAGGTATTGAATTACAGCAGTATTTTGATGAAGTTGACAAAGATTTTCATCAAGATCGTTTCATCTTTACTTTAAAAAAGACAGGGCTTCATCTTGGTTCTAGTGAAATGAAGAATTTCATACAAAAGATTGATCCGATATTAAGTTATCTTGTTACCACAGACTAATGTTTTAAATTCGCCTGTTGCTAATCATGTCTTCGCATTTCATAACACAGCTTTTCCCCTTGCTAATAAGTCGCTTAAGAATTTACCTCATCATTCTTCTGAGGACCTGCTTGTATGTGGTGGGAAAAAGTCTGCCCTCTGGGTATGGACTTGTGCGCTTGTTAAATTAGGTTCCGATTCATTTAAATTAATTTCTCTTTTATACGTTTTATTGAACTTGCAAAACTTAGAGGATCAAGGCGGACGTAGTAGTTTATTTATTAATATGTGATATTGGCATCATTCCGCTTATCGCATATTAGAAGGGTGCCGCAAAATCAGGTGCTTAAGAAGAGCTTGCCTGTCCGTCTGTCTAAAGAAATCTAATATGTGATGACTCGCTTTTAAATCTATGCCATATTAAGATATGGACATTAGAATATACAAACGTATTGATAAGGCACTCGATACCTTAAATAAACATCGTCCCCTCAAGAAAATAGTTATTGAAAAGCTCCGCGACCAGTTCTCAGTTGAGATGACATACAATTCAAATGCAATTGAGGGAAATCAGCTTACGTTAAAAGAAACATACCTTGTTTTGAGGGAAGGGATCACAGTAAAAGGTAAAAAGCTTAAAGATCATCTTGAGGCTAAAAATCACGAGGACGCACTAAAATATCTTTTTGAACTTATAGACTCAAAAAATAAAGTAAAAATTTCAAATTCATTAATCCGAGAACTTCACCAGTTAGTCGTGAAAGACACTGAATCTCGTATCGCGGGAACTTATAGAAAAACAAATGTTGCTATTCTTGGATCTAGTCACAAACCAGTTGCAGGTTTTCGTGTTCAAGAAGAAATGGATCAATTTATTCAATGGTGCTCAAGAAGTGAATCTAAATTTCATCCAATCGATTTTGCAGCAAGGCTTCATCATATGTTTGTGCATATCCATCCTTTTGATGACGGAAATGGTCGAGCTGGACGATTATTGATGAATTTATTTTTGATGAGGAAAGGATTCCCGATCGCAATTATACTTAAATCTGATCGAGCTAAATACTATAAGGCTTTAGAAAGAGCAGATAAAGGTGATTTCAGTCCCTTAATAAGAATGGTTGCTCATTCAATTGAGCGAGGCCTTCAAGCTTATATAGGCGCAGTTGAATCTGGTGCAGGAAAAGATGAAGAGCTTTTCCCTTTAGCTGCGCTAGCGAAGGAAACAACATATTCAGCAAAATATCTAAACCTTCTCGTAAATAAAGGTCTTATTCAGGGTAAAAAAGAAGGGAGAAACTGGGTTGCATCCAAGAGCGCAATTATGGAATACGAAAAATCGAGAATAAGATTACGTTCTCCAAGAAAGAAGAAGGCCAAGAGTAAAAAGTAACTCCGGTAAAAACATCTCGCTTCGATGATGAAAGTGTTCTTGGCTAGATAATACAGTATCTTTAACGCCGGTTGCATACACAGAAGTAGTTGCGGCAACACCAGGAACAACAATATCAACGTTACCTGCGCCGATCTCGGCAGCAGTTCCACGAGGTGCAACACCTGCTCCTGCACCTCTATAGAAGCAGTAATGAGATAATTTATTTTTAAACTCTCAACTTTTCTAACGTTCAAATTGTTACCAACCAACTTGAACGTTTTTTTTAAAAAAAGAAGATTCAATAAATTTCAAGCAAGCTGATAGTAGATTCCCGTCAAACCAACCAAAAAAACGGCCTTTTAGGCCGACATTATTTCCTTAGGGGGGTGCCCTAAAGTTCTTGTATGTCTAATTTAGTTCTAATTTCGCCTGTCCTTAAACATTTGTTCCTCAATTTTGCTTTAGAAGAAAAGGTATCGACAAATAAAATCGTCAGGGACTTTTTAAAGACCGAAGTTTGCAATAGTTGATCAATTGATTGGGGCCAGTTGAGAAATCAATAACTTAAAGACTAATTTTAAATAAATCAGAAAGTTACCGATAAGATGTCATTAATACAGGGGAGCCCATGTGTTTAAAATTCTCTTTTTCTTAACTTTAATTTTTGTCTCCTTTAATGACGTCTGGGCCAATGAAGATTTAGAGGTTTTGTGTTCGAAAGCTTTATTAAGTGAAATGCAAAAGCAAAAAATGATCAGTAACTCAAGTGGTGTTTGCCTCCAATCTTTAACAGATCTGCCTCAGGTAAGTATCGGCCTTGGTTCCAGTGTTTACACCAGTGGTGTGGCAACTGGAAAATCCATTGGTAACGAGGACGAAAAAATTAAATCAATTTCTGAAATTCTGACCGGGAAGCCACTTAGTCAAAATAAATTTGAAATCTATGGGTATGCTGATGGCGAGAACAATACGATTACTAATTACACCGATCAATTTTTAGGTGCAAAGAAAACTTTTAAAAAATCGGATATTAGAAATCTCATTAAAGACCAGGCAACGAGTTCAAAAATATTAACGTTACTAGAAGATGTGGATGAAAAAGCCGAGCTCCAGCCGGTTAAGAGTACTGGAGCAGGGGAATCTTTTAAAAAAGAAGCAGGTCTGACTTATCATCCTAAAATTGAAAGAGTCATGAGCTTGATTAATAACTATTATCTTTCAGTTGACCGCGCTGTGCAGACTTGTTTGCAATTGGTTGAAGGTGAGTACGCAACACCTGAAGTGGCCAAGAATAATTGTACAAAAAAAGTAACTGGACACGCCTCGCCCAATTCAGAGGTTCTTTCGCAAGGAAAAATCACTTGTGATGCCAGACGAAAAGCCGTCTTAGTTTTAAACCCTGGAGTCAAGGCGACCAAAAGTACAGAGCCGTCAAAAGTTCAACCCAATTTTCAGATACCGAGTGAAGGGGAGAGCCGAAGAGATATGCAGGTTGCGGCGACCTTGGATCTCTTAAAAAAAGTAAAATTGGGCTCCGCTAGCGGCTCAGATTCTAGTAGTGTAATCGAAAAACTCGCCAGTGATTGTTCGGGGTCTCCACTTGATGGGTCTGCTTATAAGTTTAATAAAGATAATTTAAAACGAATGTACGACGATATCCAGAAGAACTTAGTTGGGATTGTTGATTCAAAAATTAAAGCAGCTGTTTCTAGCGGAGATTATACCAAAGTCAAAAGTTTTTTAGAAAAATCAGAAGATGACTTGGCCGATGGTCTTGTAACAGCTGAGGATCCAACTCAGAAACTGATGGGTGTCTTAAATTATGGAGCAGATAAAAAAGAAGCGGCTAATCGGTTAACATTTTATTATCCGGCAGGTAAGGGCAATGTCTCGCTGACTTGTATACCTATGAAAGATGCGGAGTACAAGGATTTTAACTTCGATGGATCAGTCGTCAGTGTTTACGATTGTTGGGATAGTGAAAATAAAAAGAAAAGTAACTACAAATCACTTGTTTTTGACCCAAGAAATAAAACTAAAGCACATAAGCTCACTTTGGGGAGTAATGGGAAATTTAAAAAAGATCCTGCGCCTCTGAAAGATATTACCTATGGTGATTCAACTTATCCAAACGCTTCAAGAGATTTCTCAAGTACAGATGTGTTCAATTGCTTATCGGCTTCAGCAGCAGTAGAGGAGAAACTGAACCACCAAAATCAAACTGGTGCAGGTGGAGAGTTAATTGATCCCTTTGACATGTATCCTGATGCTAGCGGAAACGTGAAAGTGAGTATTAATCCGAGAGACATTCCTTCGCACCAAAAAGGCAAAGAAGAACCTATTGTCAAAGGCTGGGTGTGCGATGCCTGTCACAGTGGTCTACGGGTCAACCAAGATGAAACAAAAAATTGGTCAACAAGTAAAAAATCTCGAGACTTTACGATGATCGAGGGAGGAACTCACTCCCAAAGCGCTTCTCCTGTTTCTAACCTTGGACTTACTTTTGGGAGTATGAAGAATCTTGGGTTTAGAAAAGTCACTCGAGAAAGTTTTGATGGTAAATGTGCTGCTCCCAAAAAAGTTTGCGACTGTATGAAGAACTCGTCTCAATACGGGGGACTGGATAAAATCTTAAGCGCCTCAACGGTGGTGAATTTAAATAAAAATTTAAAAGCGGATATGGCGATGTCAGAAAATGATCTTAAAAATTCCTGCCTTTATACTCCTCCTGTGGCTCCGTCTTGTTCTGTTGCTCCCTCGGGTAAAGGAGCTGAGCGCGTGAATAGGGGACTTTCAGCTCCGAGCTGTGTCGCCCTTAATCGTCTCCTTGATAAATATCCTGACCGCAAGGCCGTGATTGAGAAAAACTACCCAAAAATTGAAGACTTTATAAAAAGCCATCAAAAAGTGAAACTTGGTTCCATGCTTTGTAAAAATGCCTTTCCTTCTGATGATGATTCTAAAGACTGTACTTTAGGGGGATCTCCCAGCAAAGCCAGTGGAGGATCTAGTAAAGGGATCAAGCAATAAATCATGAAAATATTTTTACTCTCATGCTATGACTAAAGTCTACTCGTGTCTAATGACAAAAAGATTCTAAGGCAGTCTCTACCTGCATGATAATATCTATTATTTGGCATGGTCATTATACCGCATGAATCTTGTGATATTATATTGAGTGCAGACCGTGAAAATAGAGCACGTATTTTCTCAATGCGATTGCTGACGAGAATCGGGGGCATCGATGGATAACAAGGAAGGAACGTAAAACAACGATTACTCCAGTTTAAAGTGAAGCCCACAAACCTGAAGCGGAAGGCTGCAAATGACGAGATGAGATCGTTGCGATAGAAGACCCGGCCGAGCTTCAATGGTGGAAGGTTTTCGTTTTTTATTATTTGGCAAAATAATACTAGAATCTTTGTATGAGACTTCATTTTATTCACGAGTAGATTTTAGTCTGATCTAAAAGACGGCCCTTTTTGGCCGACATTATTTCCTTAGGGAGGGCTTAGTGTTTCTGATGTATAGTGATGAATGGTAGGTCGGACAATTATCTTTATCAGAATCGTTTATAAGTAATGCGCGGATCCCAAAAAGTGTGAACCACTTCTGGGATCCGTTTTGATTTTTTACGGAGAAAAGATTTTCTCTTCTTTATTCAGACCAACTTTAAGTTGTTTCCATTCAAAAGATTCACCCATCAGTTCTGCTGAAAGATTATCTTTTTCTACTTTGACTATTGGAAGAGTGATTTCCCCTGGGCGAGAAAGTGTTACACCTTTAAGTGTAACTTTCCTTTTAGTTTCAACCTCGTCACCTTTTTTATCGGTCTCTACACAAGTGAAGGTCACTGAGTCAGCTTTCACACTGAGCTTGGCAAATGAGACACAGTCTGATTCTGCTAGCTTTTTCCATTCTTTCTTGGCCGGATTATAGCTGTGAAACTGAGGCTTATCGCCTTGCTCAACAGTTCTTTGGCTGAGAACCACCATGATATTATTTTCCGCTGGAAAAAGTGCAACCACTTCACGGTGCTCAAGTTCAGAAGGCATCGGGATTTTTTTTGATGCGAACTTATCTTTAGACACTTCTAGAATATAAGTCTCTGGTTCCATGCCTTTTTGTTCAAGCTTCACGCCTGCAAAAACATTCAGTCCACTTGTCCCGATGGACGTGAAGACCGGTGCCTGAGCACAGGCAATGTTGGTTAAGAGAAGCGAAGCAAGTGCCAGAGTGGATATCTTTTTCATAATTAGTCCTATTTAATTTTTTTAAGAACGTCTTTGACAGAATCATTAAGTTCTTTAACTTTTGGATGACCGCCAACTTCACAAGACTCAGCAAGAGGCTTAGCAACTTCAGGAACAAAATGCTCCATCCCAACAAATGAATGACCTTCAGCTCTGATAGCATCGATCCAGCCTTTCAAATGCTCGACAGTATTTTTTTGAATGTCATGGAAAAGAATAATCCCACCCTGAGTTTCACAAATTTGTTTCAAAGTATCACTTAAAAGATTGGCGCGTTTTTTCACATCCCAGTCATTGGTATCGATGTCCCAGCCGACGTGCTTGAAGCCCGCACTTTTTACTGTGGCCATGACCATGTCATTTTTTCTTTGAGTCTCAGGATTTTTGGATCTAAATGAGCCGTCCCCGTAAGGCAGTCGCAAAATAGGACTGAGGTAATCTTTTAGGAGTGGAAGACTTTTAGTGATGTTAGAGCTCATCTGTTCTTGGGAGAGTTTCGCGTGAGCAAGATGCTCATAAGTATGAGAGGCAATATAATGACCTTCTGCTTTTTCTCGATCAAGAATCGAATACGATGTCTTATTGGCCGGATTCGCCTTACCACCAGGAAAATGATTTCCTAGGACAAAGAATGTGGCCTTGATCTTTTCCTCTTTAAGGACATCAAGCACTTTGGGTGTCAGGACCGAGTGCGGTCCATCATCAAAGGTCAATGTGACGGGATAGGTCTTCCCATTGGGACATGCCGCATGCAGTGAGGGGAGTATTAGAACACTAAGGGTAATAATAATGTATTTTTTCACACAAGGTTCATCGGATTGGAAGGGGAGGAACTTGAGGTATTTAATAAAAGACTAAGAAGGAGGATTTTCCAGAATAACGGGGTTGACAGGGACCAGCACCTAAAACTTTTTTGATCATTCTTAGGAGATATTTAAATGAATTATGAAACAGTTCGCTACAAAATCTTAAGCTTTTTCATCAAATGAAACGTATCAATACTTAGAGACTTTCAATTCCATCCTAGGCATCCAAGGATTCCACTGTGTAGATTTTTTTAAACGTTATTTAGAAAATGACTTTGTACTTTGAAAGATTGAATTTAAAAGTCTCATCACCAATGACTTGAACTTTGGACTTCACTTTAAGTTTTATGCTCACAGTGTCGCTGTCACATTTAACTGTATAAAAATAATTTGCCTTGCCCCATAAACTTCCACGTTTTGCCGAACCAGATTTACAAATTACTTTATAAGTATCTTCAACATAATGACGAAGATCACGCACTAAGGCAGATCTCTTATAAGCTTCGATAAAAGGATCTGAAGACAAATCAGCTTCTTCTAGACCCAAAAAAGTTCCTACTGAACCCTTAATACGCTTTACTTTGATTGAGTTCAAAGCGAACACTGGATTTTGACTGTCTTTAAATGAAGCAGAAATTCTGACTTTGATGATTCCGGTAAGGTGTGCACAGTAAGTGACATAGGCCACTTGTCCAAAAACTTTTGGAAGAATAGTTCTTATTTTGCCTTGACCACAACTAACGTCATAGTGATTTTCAAGGCTTGTAATAGTGTCTTTCAGTTCAGCTGACTGAGTAAATTTCATCCCAATAGATTCACCCGCCGACACAAGCCCTGAAATAAGTAAAAGTGTGATGACCAGAAATAATTTCATCTGTTTCTCCAAAAATAATTTTAATACTTCATTTTATCGCATAAAAAAAATAAATCCATGCTTGGAAAATTAAGAGTATTTCATGCCTGTAGCTGACTAACTTTTTTGCCTTTGACGCAGCTTAAAAGACCCACTAAAAACCTTAAATAAGAAGATTGGGTGATGCATTCTCATCAACTGAAGTCACAGCACATTCTCGTGAATGCCGTTTGAATTGGTTGGACTAATACCGACATGGGCAAGGGGTAAGACCAGTTGGTGAAGTGGATGGGCAGCGACTCTAGGTAAAGGCGGTCCAACTGGTTGCTTTTTCAGGGATGGTCAACCGATTGAATTTTAGCGAATAAATAGCCGATAAAAGTAATGTGTCTTTTTTCCTTGGCCTGGTGGGAATCAGATATTACATTGCTAATTTGGTCATGAAAGAGGATCATTAATTTCAAATAAATGATTTATTTTTTATCTTCAGGAGGGATATCGATGAAATTGAAAAGCTTATTCGCTTCTATGCTGTTCCTGCTTACTGCAAATTTCGCAGTGGCAGCTGTCACAGTCACTTGTGCTAATCCGAATCAATCACCGGCCTACAATGTGGGGAGCACTTCTGCTAACAACGTCCCCATTGGGCAGTGTTACCTTAATACCGTGGGGGAGTGTCTTTATAATCTCTCCAATCCAGCTACTTCTTCAGGTGGTTGGAATACAGGTTGTCCAAGTAGTGTTGCTGGGGCAGATTGCTGTCGCTGGAAGAAGCCAGTTGCTCAAAGCGGTACTTGCTGTAAGGCCAAACCGAACGCGAATCCTTCTTATGATTGCTCTATGTCTTTACTAAATCTTGGACACCCTCAAGGAGTCTCTTTTGCTCGCCAGCGTTGTATTCAGGTGAATTCTGGCGTCTCTTGCGAATGGAGCACCACAAGTAAAGAATGCTGTGTTCCTGGACTCCCTGGTTGCGGAGAGCCTGAAGTTGCTTGTAACCCACCTTCAGTCAGCGTTCCTTATCCGTTCACTCAACTTGCAACGATTCCAGCTGCTGCAGAACTCTATGCAAAATGTAAAGCAGCTGCCGGTGCCTCGGCCAATCCACAGGCCTACAAGTGCTGTGTGACTATTCCTTCCGGCCCTGCTTGTAATCCACCTTCAGTGAGTGTTGCTTACCCGTTCACTCAACTTGCAACAAATCCAGCTTATGCTGATCTCTATGCAAAGTGTAAAGCCGCTTCTGGTGCCTCTGGTAAC
>CAMDQH010000050.1 GCA_945905815.1 Bacteriovorax stolpii
TTTTATCGCAATCAGCGTAATTTTAGTCGTTTTTCTTTTTTGAACGCCTTTCTTGCTGATCCTCGTAAACTTCTTCGGTCTCATTATCTAAATAGTCTTTATCATAACTTGTCTTTAATAGACCGCCCCAGTTTATATAACTCTTCCAAGCTTTCTTTAAATCTCGATTAAAATCCTTTCGCGCACTTTTCTTGAAACTTAATAAGCGTGGATTTGCAAATCTTAATGCTGGCGGGATGTTACCTGGTCTACCGCAACCCTCACAAAAAAAGGAAAGGAACCATGTGACAGGGGCGGCAACTGTCGTTACGCCAATGGCACTCAGTGCAACCACGGGGGAAGCAATCGCCGTGATGACTTTTAATCCTCCCTTGAGAACACCTTTCAGATTTGTCTTACTAGTTTGAATGGGTTGAACGACACATGTAAACTGCTCTACTTCAGCCATCGCATTCAGTGCAATTTTAACGGCCGGTGGAAGGTTCTTAGACTCTCCATCATAAGAATCATCTTCAACTGCCTTGCCTGAAATTCTAACCATTTTAAAATCATTGAATAAGCGATCATCCCACTGTTTGCGATCAAGACCAGCATCCCCTACAGTATTTTTTTCTTGATAATATTGAGTAAGAAGTTCAATTTTAGCATTGTTTTGGCCATCAATGACTTTAAGCCTAGACTCATAAGAGACTATTTGCTGACCAAGGTCACTCGTCATTTGTTTGTTATGATTATATTTTGAATCTAAATCATGGACGGAAACCTGGATTTGCTTAATTTGCTCCTCTTTGACAAAAACATCTTCGTTTAGCTCCGTTGAGCTCTCTAATGATTTTTTGAGTGCCCCATATTTCTTAGAAAGACCATCCTTGCCCTCTCGGAGATTCTTTAAACTTTTATTCTGTTCAATAATTTTCGTCTGATCAAGTCGCGCTTGTTCCAGTTTTTTTTGTATTTGAGTTTTCTCATAAGCGAGAGTCTTTTGAAGATTTTCAATTTCTTTTTGCTGATCCTGGGGCGAACTCACATAGGGATCTGGCCCATAATCTCCCTCTTTGCCCCCCTCATAATAAGGGTGAGTCACTTGCACTGCTTTTTTGAAGTTTTTCTCTTCTAGCCATTCAGGTAAGTCCTCTCCAAGATCACATCTTTTTGAACCTTGAGGGTCTTTACCATTGATTAACTGATCGCGAATATATTTCTGAATAAACTCTCCGCGTTTTGCGGCAAGTTGTTTTGTCTTATCTCGATAAAGATTTCTAGAAGTTTCAATATTAAATTCAGGGCGAAGACCTTTCTTGGCAATCTGGCAAATTCGATCCACCATAGTTTCAACTTCACTCAAATCATTCTGCTCATTATCCATTGTATTATTACAATAATCACTTTTCTGAGAGAAGCTGAGTAATTTCTTGGACTCACTTTCTGGATATTTACTGCTCACCATATAAGAGCAATCATTTGTAAAACTACTGCTTATATTTTTCTCAACACAGAACTCACATGTTTCAACTTTTTCTTCTTTCAGAGCAGGAAACTTATCTACTTTTACCTCACAAAATTTATCTCCCTCTGTTTTAGCGATTACATTCAGAGGAACCGTTTCGACTTCATGAAATCCTTTTTGGAATTCAGGATCTTTCATTGCCTCTTGGGCCATTTGCTTTAAGTTTAGGGAACCGTCGCCACCAGCTTCTTTTTGCTTCTCTACGAATTGCTTTTGTAATTCATCGAGCATTAAGCTTTCTAGCTCTGAATCTGACTTACCTCTCAATTGCTGAGCATCTATTTTAGTATTCATAGCAAGTTCATCTACATCCGTTTTATATCTCTTCTTCTTGAAGAATACTTGAATTAGTTGCCCTAGTTTTCCTTTACTTAAAAGATTTCCCATCAGGGCACGTTTATAGGCCTTCGCCTTCTTTTTACATAGATTTCTATACTCTGCATAGGCCTGGGCCCTATTGCCGGATGAATTCTGAGAAATAAGCTGCTCATCTTCACACTGAATGGCGCGTTGATTTACCGTTGTATGCTCAAGAATTGGATGATCCTCTACTGAGCATTCAGATGGATCGGAAGAAGATTCAATCGAGCAATTCTCAAAGCCTGAAGATGTTGAAGATTGATTGCAGTACACTTCAGCGATTGCATTAAATGAGATGCACTGAAGGAGTATTAATATGAGGTTTTTTTTCATCTGGAGTCTCCAAATTAGAGCACAAATTATTATACTCTAAGTCCGCAAATTGGATGAGATGAAATAATAATCCCTAAAATCCAGTAGTTTACAGACTGCTAGAATTAAGAATTGTGGCCATTTTTTCCCTCAAAGCAAGAAAGTTGGGTGAATTTCAAGAAAACTGGCCTGGGGGAGAAAATCTCTCGGGCCGATTTAAGAGCAAGAACGTTGGCACTCAGAAGCATTTTTAATTTTTATAATTTTTGATTTTTTAAACCAAAAAAAGGGGGCCTGGCCCCCTTTACTAATTCTTTTTTAAACTAAACAACCTCAGGAGTCACTGCAGCAGGAGCTGGAACAGGAACCGCTACTTTTTTCGTAGCTTTCTTGGCCGCTACTTTTTTTGTAGCTTTCTTAGCTGGGGCTTTTTTTGTAGCTTTCTTAGCTGGGGCTTTTTTCGTAGCTTTCTTAGCTGGAGCTTTTTTTGTAGCTTTCTTAGCTGGAGCTTTTTTTGTAGCTTTCTTAGCTGGAGCTTTTTTTGTAGCTTTCTTTTTGGCCATGAGAATCTCCTGGTAGGAATTGGTGTGTTAGGAAATTATAAACATTTATAAACTACTTTGCAAGCTATAGCGAATTTAGAAAATCTGAGAGAAAGAACTGAGGCTAAGTTAATTGGATTCAAAAGGACTAAACTCTAATCGTACTTAAAGACAAAACGAATTCAAGGCATTTTCACCACCAAGTTGAAAATCAATTATTTGGCATGCTCATTATACCACAGTCCAAAGGCGCTATACTGACCTCGCAGACCGTAAAAAGAAAGTGGATCCGATCTCAGGATTATCACTGACGAGCGACGAATCCTAAGGAGTGATCGACCATGATGGGAGATCAAGAACGGCGAGATGAGAGCGTCACGATAGAAGGGCCGGCCAAACTTCAAGAGAAGCACGAGTAGACTTTAGTCTTTATGATATAGCAAATTAGGCCAGAGCAATAAATGATGTGTCGTTTTAAATGGAGCAACCTACACGACCAGTAAACCTTTTAATTACGAGAACTTGGGTTAGTTACTGCGAACTGGCCAATGAGAAAACCAATGGAGATGGGCCATACAGTTGAGAAATTTGAACTCTACGAAGGCTTTGCTAAGATTTTTTTATATACAAGTTTATTGCTTCCGGTAGCTCCTTAAAGTAATCCTTTTCTCGCGTAATAATTTTTTCACCATTTTGCTCTTGTAAACTTTTTACAATCCGATAAATGGGCCCAGCAATTTTGTGGCCCATCCAAATGCCCGAAAGAGTAATCACCAGTAAATTGATGCCGGCAAGAATGATAAAGAAAATCTGCATTTTATCTTTTTGATATCCAATTAATGCCCTGAAAGGGTGATTTGATGGAAGGCCTGATTCATCTGCAATGTGATAAAATTCTATAAAATAATTGTGAAAAAGAATATAAGTTGAGGCCAGAGTTAATAGCCCAATTATGAGCATGAAAAATATAAATCTATATTGAAAATCTTTATTGATGATAAAATTCTTTCTCATATTTTCCTACCTGAAATCCGGTTGATAATATACTCCTGGATATGAAGGGTTTTTATCTACCCAATATTTTACACCAGGCTCCACTTTACCACTTGGGAAAGCAAGGAGCTGACAATTCACACCAAGGCTTCCACCATATGGGCAAGCGTTATTGATTTTTGCGTAATAGATTCCTGGATAATCTGGGTTAGCGTCAACCCAGTAATTCACATTTGCCATAACATAAGGAGTTGTTGGTTTTGGATAGGCCTTAATTAGGCAATTCACCGGTCCACTTCCGCCGAAAGGACAAGTTCCATTAATTTTAGCATAGTAAATACCCGGAAAATTAATGTCGGTATCTAACCAATAAGCAATCGTTGGATTCAAATAGAAAGATGGAACTGAAAGACTTTCGAGAAGACAGTTTACACCCGCACTGCCACCGTACGGGCAAGCATTATTGATTTTTGCGTAATAAACTCCGGCCCATGCTGGATTCGTATCGATCCAGTATTTCACTCCAGCTCTCACGAAATTAGCAGCGTAACCTTTTAGCTGACAATTTACAGTGCCAGATCCACCGACTGGACAAGTGCCATTAATTTTATTGTAATAGATTCCTGGCCATCTAGGGTCAGTATCAATCCAATATTGTATTCCGGGAATCACCGTTTTATTTTGGGTCGCAGAAAAAACAGGAGAGAGTACTTCAAACAGACAATTCACTCCAAGACTACCACCGAACGGACAGGCCCCATTAATCTTAGCATAATAGGCCCCTGGATAACTTGGGGAAGGATCAATCCAGTATTTCACACCTGGAATGACTTTAGGTTTTTCGAATGCATGGACCTGACAATTTGGTCCAGACACTTCGCCACCGGCCGGACAAAGGCGCGATTGGAATTTACTTATGCAAGCAGGAGCGTAGGTATAGGATTTGGCCGTTCCTGATGCAGAAACCCTACATCCTGTTCCCTCAACAAAAACTCCTCCCTGAGGACAAAAGTCATTATGTGTTTTGCATTCAGAATAAACTTTTACGTAGTCAATATAGTGATGTTGTTGAGTCCAATTCGCTATGTCTGCATCGATGGCCCATGTTGAGTGATTCAGAATCCAATAAAATGGATCATGAGGCAAATTATGCGAATCGAAAACAAAGAGATTGGCCGGGATGTCGGCCTGAGTCTGAAGATCGCCGAATATATTATTAAAATGCACTCCCTCAGGATTAACACCTGGGGCAATGTGGTTAGTAGGTATATTATTCAAATACCACTGGATTTTTGAGTCATCCCATTCTACGGAGTAGACATGGTCACGAGTATTGAATTCCTTCGCTTCTTTTTCCAGCGTTGTTTTTCCTCTAAAATAATTAATGGAAGCGGCTTTTGGGATTTCTTGACATTTCCCATTATCGATAAAGGCAGTTGGATAATTCGGATTATATATAATTTCAGTTTTTGTAACTGAATCAATGCATTTACCTTGATGGTAAGTTTGAAAAACTTCCTTGGTTTCACCGTTACCATCACTTCGAGCTTCCATAATATCAATTTCACCACCGCTATAAGGCCATCCACCTTTGATAGGCAATAACCAAGCTGCAGGAAAAGCGTTTTTCCCCTGAGGGATTTTCAGTTTAACTTCGAAGATCCCGCCTTTTTGAGCGAACCCATTTTGGTGATTGGTTGCATCCAAAGCCTTCTGCGATAGAATCCCTCCATTAAAAAGAGGGCAGCTCAGTTTATTGAATACGACTCCATTATTAGGGTATTCAATATTCATTCCGCAGGCATATTTTTGGCTGTCTAAATAATAAAGAGTGGCATTACCATTGTAGCTCATGATTTTGTAATTAATGAGGGGGCTTAGTTCACCAGGTGCAAATGAATGAACCTGACACTTTGACGTTCCTGTTCCACCATAGGGACATTGATTATTAATCTTGTTATAAAAAATACCGGAGGATGTAATGCTGGAATCAATCCAATAAATACCCAATGGACCCCTCAGGATATTTTGAAGATTATTTAACAAACAGCTTTTTCCAAGTAAGGCCAATATGGGTCCACCGGTTCCCCCAAAAATACACTCCTCAATAATTTTCCCCTTACGGGCCGAAAGGATCAAATAGCCTTTCCCTCTGGGATCAATAGTCACTTGTGTCGGATCCATTTTAGCCGAGTAATGACCTTGATAATCAGTCGCCATCCAGTTCACTGTCAGATAACTGGTCCAGTTACATTTATTAATATCTTTCCAGCGAGCATTTAAAGTATTGGCATAAGTGGTTTTAACATCACTTAAATTTAAGGATTCATAATTAGCTGAAGGGTAGAGAGAATATAAAGCTGATTTCATATTCGCTTTCATTGGTGGCGTTGGGCCAGGATTAGAGAGTAATTGATCGGAGAGATCACATGGAAAAGTCACACCATTATAACCGCTCCAGATTGAACATTGTGGCTTCAAAGTATCGTAGCAATAATTATTTTCTGCAGAATTATCAGGCTTACCTTTGAAATCATCAAAAAAAGTAACTTTATAATATTTGCCTTGAGTTTGAATGGACGGTACGAAGGGAAGATTTACTTCTGCCCAATTGATATTATTCACGATGGTTTCGAGTTTACTTTGAGCAAAAGTAACCTGACTAAAAAACAGTAAGAAAAGAATTATATTATTCATATTCCTATTATCGGATAGATGAAGTTTAACTTTACAAGAATAGGCGAGATTAGAACTACATTTTCCAGACACTAGACTATAGGGGTGCCCTTCTCTTTTGGAAGGATAATGATGCGGGAACTGAGTGTGATAAGGTCCACGGGATATTGGACTTTATCATATGTCTAAAATGCACGACAATATAGACACATGATAAAAAGAATTTTCAACTCTCTAAAATCACGCAGTTTATTCCTCATTGGTGCTAGAGGGACAGGGAAATCAACTTAACTTAGATCGCTGTTTGATCTCAATGACCCCTCACGGATCATGTCACTTGATCTTTTAGATCCCACGATTGATAAAACCCTTTTAGGGCCTTTTTGGAAGTGGCGGCGCAATCGAACACAGAAATCATCAACTACACCACGATTGCCAAGGAAGCAGGCATCAACTCAAAAAGTGTGGAAAGATATTTCTCAATCCTGGCCGACACACTCTTGGGCCATTTTCTTAAACCATACTCCAGATCCGTTAGGGCCCGGCAAAAGCTATCGCCGGAGTGAATTTAAATCGGCGCGAAAATACATTATCTGTCAGGTACAGCATTCCCGTGTAAGCGATGATGTCAGGATTATGAATTGGCGAGAGGGTATTGAAGAGCTTTTTGTCGAATTTGGCTTAGTTTTAGTGGATTCTCTTACTTTATCTTTAGATACATATAACGATCAGTGCAGATGGCAGCAATTCTTTCCAGTGTTTCTGCAAAATACTCTTCGTTATCATCAGTCATATTCACCCAAGGATCTTTAATATAATCAATCCCTGGTTTTTCGATTGTTGTAATAAGTAGTTTTGCCATATGGAGGGGCTCATGGGCGAGCAACCTAGAAGCATAACCAGCAGAGTGAGCCATCCTATCTAGGTTAAAAAATATAAAAAATTCATTTCCTTTATGAATATTAGTAAGACCAGCAATAAAAGCCCCATCAATTTCTGTTTTGCCTTGCTGCCGCAAATCTTCAATAAATTTCTGAGCATCTTTACGCTTTAAACCCGCCACCTCATCAGTTCCCAAGGCATCAAAAATTGAAAGACTGCCGTACCCCATAATAATCCGAAAAGATGTGGGGGCAATAACTCCATCTCGTCCAGGAGCTACGAAAGGAGAAATTTGAATGAGTTGATTTACGGGAATGTTTGGGGAGCGAGGTAGCTCGAATGAAGAGAAAGCAAAAGACAGGTCTTCTGAGCTCCAATCTTGAGCATAAAGTGAGTCATTGATAAAAATAAAAATCGCGATGAAAGTGATCAAGCCTTTTATCATAAAATCCTCATTAAATAATGGGTGTTTTTACGACAATTCAACAGCAAAAGTCTCGGTCCGTGAAAATTTTTCATTTTCGGCATCTGCCCCGGCAAATCCACGCTAAAATCAACATCATTCAGATTTTAGGCAGCTATTTGCCTTTCGATAATCATTTTAATGTTCTTCGCTTCTCTGGACTCTTTCTGACCATTCAGGATCAGCTGATGGAGACGCTCTCTTAAGAAAAGCAGAGAGTCTTTCTGTGATCGTTCTTTAAGTTTAACTTTAGTGGATTTTTCGAGTAGCAGCTTTTGCAGAAGTGGCTTCATTGAGTCCTCCTTGGATACTTTTAGTTTAATCGAAAATGGAGAGAAAATTTATTACAAATAATTACATATTGAAAAAACATTCAGGTATCTTTCGAGACTCCACGAACGGTCAGTACACTTAGAATTCGCCGTTAACCCATTTTTCGAATCCCACCGTTTCAATTTTTTCAACGGCTTCTTTGACCAGCAGATTATCTTTAACACTTTGTCCCATAAAGATTAGAAAATGATAAACGCCATTGGAACTATTTTGGCTACTGAAGACGCGGAAGAATTGATTTCGATTAATCATCGCCGTATTGAAAGCTTGACAGGAGATTTCGCAAGCACCGAAGTTACTAATCACAAAGGGCAGAATAATTCCACCGCCATTGGTTGCGATCTCAGTTAATTTAGCTGGAGAATGTAAAGTAATGCGACTGTATTTTGAGTGTTTATCAAAATAGATCTTATTCTTATCAGGAGCAAGATCGGTTGGAAGTTTCGCTTCAAGCTTCTGAATCATGGACTCTAACAAAGGTAGGTCAACCGATGTTGGAGAGTGCAAGGCAAAATCGTAGTTCTTTTTAAACTCAGCTATATCCTTATCATTATCATTTCCAGTATCGTAGGTCACGCAATGACAAAAATGATTTTTCATAAAAGGTTTTATCTTCTCAAATAATTTTTTGTTTCCTCGGATCAGCGCACGGTTGATTAATACGAGATGTGGGATCTGATACTCAAGTACTTCAGTAATATCTTGGATGGAGTTGTAGCCGCGAGCACAATAGCGTTTATCCATTTTAATCATCTGCTTGATGTTCGCGCGATCGGAGTAATCATCTTCGAAGTAAACCAGCTTGATCGATTTATTTATTGAAATATCCTGATTGGCCTGAATCCAAGCTCCTAGTACCCTTGAATAGCCAGGATCATTGAAAATGATCTTACATAGAACGCTGTTACTGTATTGGTAGTATCTACCGACTTTATTTCTTTCAATGCATTGAAGTTTCACATCTTTTATTTTTAATTCCCCAAAAAGTAAATTAGTAAACTCGATGGATTGGCCGGGGTTCAATTCGAGATTAGTCTCGATCATACAATGGGACGAAGAGACCCAGCCCATTCGCCCAAACAAACGAAGCTCAGCTTCTGCATCAAAGCTCACTGGTTTATAGTCAAAAATATTTGCATTTGGAGCTTTGCTTGAGAGACACCATTTAATGTAAGAGCCTAAAAATTTTGGTGAAGGATTATGGCCCATGCCAATATAAAAGATTTGGGCCGCACCTGAAATAAGAAGATTCTTTTTGAAATGATCAGACGTATTAGAAGTGAAGACGATAAAGATCGTGTTACGAGCGAAGACATGGTTGCGCATTTTATTGATAAACTTTTCAACTGGATAATTGTGGCAAGCATTCAAGACAACGATCGGGGGCAATTCTTTAAGAATGTGCTCTTCACATGCTTCTAGGGTTTGGTAATGCTTAATTGCAATTTCTGTTTCGAGGAGAGCATTGTTCACAAACCAAAAAAGCTCAGGACCTTGATCGATTACAAAAATACCCATGCCTTTATTGTATCACTAAATAGGAGTTTTTGCTTTCGCCCTAAGAAACAATCAGTTACGTCTTAAGGTATCTTAAGGTATGCAGACCGGGAAGTTTTGTCGTGTTGCAGATTAGTCAGAAATAGTTAACCAAACATTCCTGTCGTTAATCTCTCCGCCCTATTTTTAACTTTTTAAAAGGGCATGAAATGATTTTTATTTTAGAAAAGTTGAGGAAATTGATATCTTAATTTCAATTACAAAATTCTATTTCAACCTTTCCAGTTAAGCCTTCGCCGAAGCGAAACAAAAAAGATAAACGCGTTTTTGGTGGAACTAGAATTATCAGAAATGATAGGCCGGATTAACGCTAAATCACTATACATCAGAAACACTTAGAGCCAACCTCTCTAGTCACAGTTTCAGGCTCCTATGTCATCCAGTAACATAAATTATTTCTAACTCGTATTTTTCCAACATACAGAAGAACGATCAAAACTGAGACGCTAATCAGCTGAAGATTAACGCCAAATTCGAGATTTCTTGAATACGAAGACAAGGAAGTCCGACCCGGTTAGTCTGTAAAGTAATAAAACGACTAAAGAGACAAGACTTAGAACTTCACGAATCTAGTAGATCTTTAGGTCGCTTTATTAAAAAGAAAAATCTTAAAACCTTTTTCTCGGGGCCGACTTAATTTTACTGAATTCTCTTTCTTAAAGGTATAATAAGCTATGCATAATCTTGAATTGAAAAATATTAATAATGTCCTTCTTCTCGGTGCTAACGGTGGAATAGGTCAAGCGCTGCTCAGTAAGCTTCTTGCTGAGAATAAAGAACTCCAGATTTATGCGCTTTCTCGTCACCCTGTTGATCATTCCAGGGTTCATAATAGTGTTTGTGATTTGATTAATGAAGAGAGCTTATCAGTATTTTTAGCAAAATATCCTAATGTGAAATTCAATCTTATTCTTAATACCATAGGGTTCCTTGAAAACGAACTTGGTGGGCCTGAAAAAAGTTTAAGAGATATTAATGAAGCTAAACTTCTTGAGTATTTTCGTATTAACGCCATTTTGACACCTGTTCTAGCAAAAGTGGTGAGAAATCATCTGGCGAGTGAAGGGTTTGCTTTTGTAGCGTTATCTGCGATGGTGGGAAGTGTCGGTGAAAATGAGTTAGGTGGTTGGTATGGTTACCGCGCTTCTAAAACGGCGCTTAATGCGTTTTTAAAAAATATCAGTATTGAGTGGGGAAGAGTTTATAAAAATTCCCTTGTGCTGGCGATTCATCCAGGAACGACCCAGACTCGGTTAAGTGAAAAATTTAATATTCGAGTCACCCATAAGATTCATACCCCTGATGAGGCGGCGAAGAACATTTGTGACGTCATCTTCAGTACAGAGTTTGAACGCTCAGGAAGTTTTCTTAATTGGGATGGACGCTCAATCGGTTGGTAAAAAAAGACATCTCACCACTAGGCCATGTTCAAATTTTATCTAGTTTTAATTAAGACACACCTGAGTTAATATTAAGTAATGAAAACCATATTTGTGATCCTTTTTTTCCTTTCTGTTATTCCTTTTACCCAAGCAAATGAGGCGTGCGAGATTGATTACCTCAATTTTTGCTCTTTTCAAGATCCTCGCATCCACAATATGTGCCCCGAAATCCTCGGTGACCATTTAAAAGCAACTTGTGTTGTCACAAAAACTCAAAAGCAGGCCATACGTTCGGAGTGCTCTACTGAACTTAAAGATGTTTGCCGAGTTGCTAAGAATGATGATTTTTTAAGCCAGTATGTTTGTCTGACAAATCCAGAAAACTGGAAAAAATTTTCTGAGAGTTGTTTAAAGTCCTTAGTTAAAGGTAATCCTCATCACTAGTCCAAGTCGGCAGAAGCCAATAAACTTTCATATTCTTTATGCAAAAGTTCGACGGGATCAATCCGATTTGAATCAAAAATTTTATTTTATATTCCAATCGCAGGGACATTGAAAGTATGAGAATAAAAAACTGTTTTCATTAAAATTACATTGGGCTATAACCGTATCGAATCTGGCACAAATGGTTACTTCAAAATCTTTCCTTAACATTAAGAAGATTCTCGAGAACGTTCACTTCGTTGTGAAGAGTCTTTGGACTCCTGATTATAAATGACCAATCTTTTTGATTTTAAGAAGCTCCTCTAATACAATTTTATCCTTGGGCCTCGTCATGGACTGCTTACACTTTATGAGGTCATCAATCGAAATAACCAAACATTTTTTACCAAATAAAGGAACCTGAATCGCATTCTTCTTCAGTTCATTAAAGTCCCCCACGCCTATAACATTACTCAAAATATCCAATACACCCGCATCAGTTTGTAGATAAATATTCTGAACATCCTCATCCGGCAAAGGTCGATCATTAAAAGAAACATTCGCTTTTAAATTCATCCGATGAATAGGACTAAGGTCTTTCAAAGCTTTTCGTATTTTTTCAACCTGATCATTCGAGATGACAGCACAAATATCTAAGTCTTGAGTCACATGATTCGATCCATGAATGACACTTGCAAACCCATCGATCAAGATAAACTCAACTTCGCTATCTAAAAGTGATTTAAGAAGATAGTTAAGATCTTTTTCCATCTGAACCTTTACGCAATTTCTGTAATTCTTTTAAAAGATTAAGCGCCTTTTGATGGTTAAGGAGTCTTTGCTCAGGAGTAAGGGAGAGATTTCTTTCGAGAAGATTTTTTTCTTGTTCAGTTTGCGAAGAAAAGGATTGATTTTTCATAATGACGCATTGTATTTATGGCGCCCGTCGTTCTATGGTGGATGAACCGCTCGTATACCAAAGAAATTATCAGGTTGAGTGGGTTGCGCCAAGGGTGAATCTGAGGGAGCTCGCACTTCTTCGCTTTATTCAGGGCAAAACAGAACGAGAATTGGTCCAATACTTCGGTCGGTCTAAGACTGCCATCCATGAATTGTTGGCCAGAATGCTTAAAAACGACTTTAGGCATGCCAATCTAAACGAAGCAGAAAAGAGGCACATTTTTAAATCCCCTGGACACAAGTATAGCCAATTGGCTATACTTGTAATTATGAAAGTCGCCTTTTACGAAAAAGTATCTGGAAAGAATCCAATTGAAGATTTTATCCTAACGCTTCCCAAAACAGATCAAGCTCGATTTGCTGACGTTTTTGATGGAATTGAGAAGCATGGACTGAGTTGTCCCAGAGTTCAATTTCGTCAATTACGAGGAAAACTTTGGGAGATCAAATTTAATGCTGCAAGTGGTGGTTACCGGATAGCTTAAGTTATGATCGAATCAGATACAATGGTCTGGTTACATGCATTTAAAAAGAAAACTCAAAAAACACCTGCAAGTGATTTAGAACTAGCTGAGAAAAGAATGAGAGAGGTTTTAGGACTATGAAAACAAAGAAACCATTTAAACTAGCAAAGCCGTTTTTCAAAAAGCTCCTCGAGGATAAGGATATTCGTATTCATTATGAAGAAGAACATTCAAAGACAGAGATTGCTCATGTTGTCCGTACGGCCCGTCTTCAGGCCAACCTTACACAGTTACAGCTTGCCAAACTTATTGGAACAACTCAAAGTGTGATCGCTCGACTTGAAGGTGGTTCTGACAAGAGAGTCCCTTCCATTCCACTACTGGCTCGTATCGCCGCTGCTTGTGGTGGTCATTTCGAATTTGGTTTTAATTTTAAAAAAGTTAGTTAGTAAATATGTCTTTAATCTCTCGACCAGCTATTATGAAAATGGCGCCCCCAGGCTCACATGTTGTTGCCCGGCAGGCCCGTATTTCCAAGAATCGTATTAAGTATTTTGTTAAGGCCCATATTCGCAAGAACCGTGGAAAGAAAATTGTCCTTCTCCCTGAAAATCTTCTCTTTCTCTATTGGCACGGAGATCGAGAATATCCAAATCTTGGCAAGGTCAAAGGTTACGGGGAATTTCCTGAGCTTGATTCAGTCATCCAATTCTGGCTTAACTTTTGGAAAGAGCAAGGATTGAAATTTCCGGATGATCTCGATCCTTTCTTGATAAAAGTCATTATCGCAATTGAGTCTCGCTTCAGACCATCAGTCAGAACGAAACTCCCAGGAAGTTCCGCCACTGGCTTAATGCAAATCACTAATAAAACCAGAGAAGATCTTAATGGAAAATCTAAAGAGTCTAAGCATGCACTGAGAGATAGTTTCCTTGATCTTGATATGGTCGATCTAACTGATCCTGTAATCAATATCGCAGCTGGCATTCGCTGGTTAAGCTATAAATTTACAAAACCTAGAACAGATGCAAAGAAGAATCTTTTTAATATGCTTAAAGGTTACTATTTTTGGAATGAAGATGGAGAAGCCTATGCTCGCAAAGTACTTAACCTTTATAATGACTCTATCGTTGAACGTTTTCGCAACTAACCCTGATCCTTATGTAGAGGCCTTGCAAGAGAAGAGATTCTTAAAACTTCCCAATGGGAATGAGGTGTTAATTTCCTACCATTCACACAGCGAAGAAGCCTTAAGCAAAACTCGCATTTTTATGAGAAACAATGGCAAGATCCTTTGGGATAAAACCTTTGTTAATGAATATGATGAACTCTGGTATAAAGCTAATTTTATCCCTGTTATTAAAGATAAATTTGCTGATGATTTAAACGATGATGGATTTCCTGAAATTGGAATAGCTAATTGGAGCGGTGGTAAGGCCCCATGTGCATCATCTGGAATCATTTTTACAGTGAAGGAAGATTCACTTCAATTCTTAAAGAAGCAAGAGATCAACTCGGAGTTCTCTCGACAAATCTATTCAACAAAGAACGAATTTATGAATCCGAAGTACAAAGATCCGCTATGTGCTCGTAGATGATGGAATGTCGTAGAAATAGTTCGTCTAGTTTTGAAAATGGCGCATACTCTATTTCTCCTTTAATTTCGGAGCCTTATATGTCTAAGAAGCCAAAGGAAGCCAAACTAATTGCTTGAATCAAGCCTCTTTTAATTCGGCTTTGAATTTTAGAGGAATACTGTGAAGGATCTTCTGTAAGGTTTCACCAGTAATATTCCTGTATTCCTCTGATTCATACCTTGCAATCATTCGTACAGACACATCAACGGACTTCGCAAAATTTTCTTGTGTCATTTTTTTTGCAATTCTATACCTAATTGGCAAAAGCATTAAATCCTCTGGAGTAGAAATTTTAATGGCATCAAGGCCATTTTGAACTAAGTCTTGATATTCTTCTACAAGTGCTTCCAGATCTTCAATTATAGTTTGGGTTTCTACTCTGGCAGCTTTGGCCAGGATAGAATTTTTGATTTTAATTTTTGAACGAAGTGAGCTTTTGAAAGATTCGATCTTTTCAAGAGTAACTTTTAATTGTCTTTGGCTCGTTATCATATCTTTCCTTTTGTCTACAATACGATTTTGACTATTCCCTTCTTCTTTCCATTTTTATTATGTTGGAAGAAATCTGGAAATTTTAACCCAGTGCCTGCCTCAATTCCTTCCGCAATATAAAAATCGAGTCCGTACGTTGATTTCATCTTTTGCAAGTTTACTCTCCTATCACTTGGTGTTTTAGCATTCCAGAAAATGGGATCTAGCTTTGCTAAATCGATATTGCCAGAAGCGGTCCAACACCCATCAATATCGTTAGGATCAAGCTTTTTGGTGGTAAAGCTTCCATCAACATAAATAGAAGAAACTCCTGCTGATTTAAAGTTTGTAACCGCTTTCTTCAAACCGGCCATTAAGGTAATCCTTTTGTGAGATAACAGACCAAATTCGCTTTCAAGTTCTTTCAAAGTAGCAACATGAACACCGGGAGGGAGCTCACCATCAACTGTTAAGTTAGGTATCGGCATAAAACAGGCTCTCATTGACTAGTTTATCATGACTAAGTAATCATGTCTACCAAGTCACATAAGTGTTCGTAATTTTGAGGACTTAAACTGAGATAAGAATCTATAATTAGCAGAAGGATTAAATAAAGATTGAAACGCTAAACTTTGATTGATTTTTCAAGTTTGAATTTAAAATAGGGCTTATTATTTATCTAAGTTATTAGCCTTAGTTAAGTCTGGCCTACTGCGAAGAAAAATATAACCATTTTGTCTTTTTACAATAACGGCATCTACCACATCTTTTTCAACAAGATTTATAGCTTCGGCTTTACGAAGCCATCCATAACCTTCAATGAGATATTGGATAATAAGATTTTGTTTGTTCTTTTTTACATCTAGAATTTTCTTTCTTGATATTTCTACGGTAATTTCACCAATTTGAAATCCTTCAACTCTTTGAACAGCTTGGCAAAGAAGAAGAAATTGTTCGTCAGTTAGATCTTTGATTTTTGTTTTGAGATCAAGCTTAGTAACTTGCTTAAGAATTTTCCTATAATTTGTTACATCGTTCTTATCTTTAGTAGGCGCATACTGGGCAACTGCTGCAAAGATAGTTAAATTTTGATAAAAATCTTTTTTAAGCAAAATTTTGAGTGCGTTGAATCCTGCCTCATAGGTCGAAAAAACTAAGAAGCCTCCGGCAAGACCAATAACTCCATCGGGCATATTGGCCCTGCTGGGTTTTCTAATATTTCCTGGATTGTTATTCCTCCAGGCCCAAGTTCCTTTGCTATGTATAAACGTTTTGCCGGATGAGTCTGTATACCTCACACGATTTCGGCTAATTTCTTCAGCCTTAACAAAAAAACTCATTCACTAGCCTTTTCAAGAGACTTAACAGTAATAAGGACTTCAGTCTTATGATGACCTGACATCTGTGGAAACAAAGTTCCATTAACGATAACCTTTTGTCCTAGAAGTGATTTCTTTGTTTCATACAAATCAAAAACTGGTTCCATTATGACAAGTTGAACTTCGGATTGATTAACTAGCTTACCTGCCCAATTATCCTTAGTATCATTCACGCAAAATACCTCTGTCGTCTTTATGAGCCAAAAAATTTCTTCCTTGTCACCTTTTTTAATATCTTCGTAATTGGGAGGTCCAGGAAATGACTTTTGGTAAAGGATTCCCTCTAATTGGACTTTTTGTGGTTCATAATTCAGGCACTCCTCAGTCGTTTTAACAATTGGAGACTTTGGAATTTTTGCTGAACACGAATACAAGAAAGCAGTAGTAATTAGAAGAAAAGAAATATTCATACAACATTTTAAACTTTGTGTAAAAGAAGACAAGGTTAAAAAGGTGCCAGTTAAGGCTTAAATAACTTAATTGTCAAAAGCAAGAATATGAGTAAAAAAACAGTCTCCAAATAAATGCTAAAATCTCAAGTCCTTTATAAGATCATCTTCAAGCTGTAGAATATTTTTAGAATTATTCGCTAAATATGCCTTCCAATAATGATCATAAATCCATTGCTTTTTCTGTTTTAGTTTTTCATGTCCATCATCAGAGAATGGTGGGAATGTTCCTCCGTTCAGGAAAAATCTCAAAGCATCGTCAGTCACTAATTCCATCAACGCATGTGTCTTGTTGTTATACTTTAAATAAGAATGAAGAATTTCATGCCACAAATACACAGTCGAATAATTCTTCCAATTGGATTTTCTACCCCAAGCAATAACATTACCTTCCAAATATCTTCCCTGAAATACTTCAGGATGAGTAATTAACACCTTTATCGTTTTACTCATTTTTAGCTTAGTCAGCGAAGTCATAAAAGAAAATGTTCTCTCATAATTTGAAGTCCATTCGGATCTCGTTTGTTCGAGATGCGTTTTTGCTTCGGCCAATAATTGTGGATATGAAGAAAAAACTCTTGCCGCTTTTAGCATTTTTTCCAAGCGTAGATGCTCTTTAAAAATAAAAGATGGAGTTAATTCATATACTCCACTCAGAAATTTTATCTCCTCCGGGAATTGATTCATTATCTCTTTTCGAAAATTCATCACTGTGCCTGTAAAAGGACGATCCGTTACTTTGGATAAAGTATGGCAAATGAGGAAGTCTTCATCGATTTGAAACTCAAGTCTCAAACCGATCTCAGGCTCGACCTGAAGAGCAAAGCTTGAGGTAATAAATAAGTAATGAATGAAGATCAGAAAAATATATTTCATTTAATTTAAGCGACTTTCTGTCTCGCAACCCACAAGTCATACTCGGCTTGCATCTTTACCCACATCTCAGCAGACGTGCCGATCGCAGTCTCTAACTCAATGGCAAATTCAGGCGAAATCCCCCGCTTAGCATTAACAATCTCATTTATCTTTCTCGGAGAGCAGTGACACAACTCTGCGAGCTGAGACTGATTTAAACTCATCTCTTTCATATAAACTTCGTTCAAAACTTCGCCTGGGTGAAGAGGATTTGTATTCTTAATCATATTTTATCCTTTGTGATAGTTTTCAATCTTAACTTCTGAAAACTCACCATTTTTAAATTTAAAAGTTATGGC
>CAMDQH010000051.1 GCA_945905815.1 Bacteriovorax stolpii
TTGGCCTCCTGTGCTGGCCCTCAAATTGGGTCAAATTGCGTTCAAAAGAAAGACGAAATTAGCTTAGTTAAGAAGCTCACCACCATTTTATCCACGATGAACGGGTCTCCATTAGAATTGAAAGAAATTGAACGAAGTTGCCATAAGATCAAATTTAAGGCTTTTGACGATGTTCAGGTTATCGTTTACCGACTTCCAGGAATGCAGAATACGCTATCTTCAACAGTGAATTTTACCGAACCTGCCTTGCAAAAAACTTGCTGGGATAAAGCACTGAGCGACGTTTCTGATATTGATAAGGACGATCGTTTTAAGCATCTTATGGAACTCCACCAAAAAATGAATTCATTTGAATGGAAAGATTTGGATGTTGGGCCCAGTAAATGGATAAAGTGTGGGGTGAACGATCAAGAAAAATATTATTCTTCACTGGTTACACTTGTGCATGAAGTGGATCATGAAGTTAAAACTTTTAAAGGTGATAATGTATGTCTCTACCTGTTAGAAAAAAAAGACTATCTTTGTTTTCAATTCGATAAGGATCTACCTCGCCGTAGTCTTGGTCGCGTGGATCTAAATATTATTCCCTTTGATGCTGGTCGCGAGTCACTTACTCATCTTCAGGATGTTTATTTGCTCAATATTGATCAAGAAATTTGGTCACTTTTAGACGAGCTTAATGCCTACGGTGTAACTGCACGTACTATGACTCGGATACTAGAAGTGAGGGGTAGTGATCACATCTTTACCGAGGGCAAGCGAAATATGTCTATCGTGAGTATGTTTCAGTTGATTGTAAAAAGGTATTTTGAAAGGCTGAAAGAAAAGAATCCTAAGGCGTATGCTAAAGTTATTAATGAAAATCGCAAAAACCTGCAAACATTGTTGCAAAATTCCAATGACGCCTATCTCGAATGGACAAATGTGATTGCTAAACATAATGAAAAAGAAAAGAAGGCAGAATTAACTTTTCGCAGGCTATTCACTCATTCTTCCCCATTTTTTACAGATTTAGGCTGGAGCCCAAAATGACTAGAACAGAACTGATTAAAAAACTTCCCAAAGCGGAATTACATCTTCATATCGAAGGTACCTTTGAACCTGAACTTATGTTTGAAATCGCCCGTCGCAATCGGATCGTAACCCGATTTTCGACTATCGCTGATATCAAAAAAGCATATAATTTTCACAATCTTCAGTCCTTCTTAGATATTTATTACGAAGGGGCGAATGTCCTTCTTCATGAAAGAGATTTTTATGATCTCACCATGGCCTATTTAATTCGCTGTAAAGAAGACAATGTTGTTCACACTGAAATATTTTTTGATCCACAAACTCATACCGATCGTGGTGTTACTTTTGAAACGATATTTAAAGGTATTCATGGGGCCCTTAAAGATGCTGAAAAGGAATTATGTATCACTTCCCACATGATTATGTGCTTTCTTCGACATCTTTCTGAAGAGGATGCTTTTAAAACCCTCAAAGATTCACTGCCTTTTAAAAAAGATATTCTCGCGGTTGGATTAGACTCATCCGAAGTCGGTCATCCCCCTGCAAAATTTCAGCGAGTTTTTGAAGCGGCCATGAAAGAAGGTTACCTCACTGTGGCCCATGCCGGAGAAGAGGGGCCACCGGCCTATATCTGGGAAGCTTTGGATCTATTAAAGATTAAACGAATTGATCACGGTGTTCGAGCTCTTGAAGATGAAAAACTCATGGACCGAATTATTAGTGATAAAATTCCTTTAACTGTTTGCCCGTTATCAAATTTAAAGCTGTGTGTTTTTAAAAAACTATCTGATCATAATCTTAAAAAACTTCTTCAACGTGGCGTGAAAGTAACAATTAATTCTGATGACCCTGCTTACTTTGGTGGGTACGCTAATCAGAACTATCTTGAAACGGCCGAAGCCCTGGATTTGTCTGAGGATGAGTTGAAAACCTTGGCAGTGAATTCTTTTGAAGCGTCTTTTCTGGATGATAAAATAAAGCTAGAATGGATTAAGAAAGTTCAAAGCTGTTAAAGTGAGCACTAACTTACTTTATGGTCTTTACAACTGTAGGTAATTGCTCACCGCCAATTTCTCATACTTCTGAACCGATATAATGATCTGAATAAAATATGTGTTATTGGTTGTAGCTTTGTTGTCCACATCTGCCTGTGTGTCTACCTAGAGTAGACTTGCTTAAAATACAAATAATTACGAAATTGTTTTTAAAATGCAATTCGATGCAGACAAGGCACACAATTTTTTTTCCGAACTGTGAGAGAGTAAACAGGGACTACAATCGCACAGGCCTAGGGAAAGAACCATATTCGTGGGATCTTTTATGCTTAGTTACCTGATGATGATGTTGTACCACCAAGCCTCCAATCTTGCTACATTACGAAATCTATTTAGTCCCTTCTTTTATTTAGCTGCTCCGCTTTCAGGAATTTTTTTCCTTCACAAATCTTAAGTACAGAAATTTCTCTTTCACCCGAAAATGATAACTCTTCAAACACTAAACTCTTCAAAGGAGTCACTATGATTTTTAAACTTACACAGGGTAATCTTTGTGAAACTAAAACAGATTATTCTTTTAATGACCTTCAGTTTGAGAAACTAATTGTTGGGAATGATTGTATTCATGAGATGAATTACAATGTTTTCAATGAATCATTTCTTTATCTAGGCCGTCAGGTATCAAATAATAATTCTTTTTTAACCTTTTATGCTTTGGATACTTTTGGGCGTGGGGTTCTTATTGAACTTAAAAATGATGAAGTTAAGCATGGTATGAGTACGCAATGCCTAAACACGATTAACTTCACTGCCACTAGAACTGGCGAAGATTTCGTAAACTTTTGTTTAGGCAGAAAGGCAACTGAAGAAGAATGTTATACGATTAAGCAGTTTATCAATTGTGATTTTGATCACATTAATAATGATTCACGAATTGTGCTTATGGCGCGCTCATTTGATACTTCAGTTTTTAACCTTGGAAACTGGATGACTGAGAATAAGTTTGCCTTCAAGGCGATTCGTTATTTTTCAACAAAGCATAATGGCGATACTTTGGTTGAATTTTCGACTGAATTCGAAACTTTTGCAAAATATTCATATTCTTTGAAGGATGTGAAGAACATAAAATCTCATGCTCAAAACGATCGTAAGACGACTGTTTTCTTTCATGATATTGGTCACGCTGATGAAAAATGGTGGAATTTTCTTCAAAAAACAAATCTTGTCACTGCATCGTATGATAATTTTGAATCCTCTGCGTGCCGCGGATATAATCTTTTAAACCAATATATCCCTGGCGATGTTGTGATCGCTTATGCAAAAGATATTGGTGTTGTTGGTTTTGGAACAGTAACGTCAAAAGGTTACGCTTACAAAAATCACGATATTAATGAATTTGCTAATTCTCATTACCACACTCAGTCTGTTCAATGGGAAGCTGTCCTTCCATTGTTTCAAGCAATCACTATGAAAAAAGTAAATGAAATTGGTCTTAAGTGGCCAGTTCAAACAAAACAAGAAATTCGTTACAATAAAGGAACTATCGACGTCCTTTTAAATGAAATTAAAGCTGGTTTTAATAAAAAGAAAGCGGCATAGTTTTTTTGGCCATCTTCGGATGGCCTTCCCTTTACTCTACGTAATAACCAACTCTCGTTGGGGCAATTAGCTTCTTGTCTTGATAAATAACTTTACCAATAATTGTTTCCATTAATCTTTTGTCTACAGTTAGCGCAAAACCAGACTTTGTTTTTCCATAACACATGTATTTACCCATTATTCCAATACTACAATAATCAGATCCCTTAACGAAAGTATTGTTCAAAAAGGGTTCCGGGAATTCTCCTAGGAATTGTATCATTCCATCCGTGAGGTTGATCAGTATAAAGTCTCCAGTCGAAAGTGTAACAAAAGCTTCGTCTCCTGAGATGTGAGGGGCAAAGAAGTTAAATCCTCGAAGTTCTTTACTCATTTTCATTTTGTCACTTTTTACGTCATAGATAAATAGATCGGACGGTATATCCCACTTTGGCTTTGTGAGGTCGCCTTCCGTTGCAAAACCCACAATATGGTCTTTCCAAAGAATGATTTCACTTTTGGGATTACGGGTTAATTGTGCAGACTGGGTTACTTTTCCAGTCTTTATCGCAAAACAAATCACACTTTTAAGTTCATAAACAGATGTGGCGCAAACTTTTTCACCGAGTATAAGTAAATTACTGTCGATATGTAGTTTTTTGCCTTCGAAGACTTTAGTCATCCATTTAGTCTTTAGATCAGATGAGTTAATCGCCATGATTCCGCCCGGGCCAAGTGGCAAGATTATTAGGCCATCGCTATAAAGGGGCGCCCGCTCAACATGGCCTTCAACCTCAAGATCTTTTTGAATTTTTTTAGTTTTAAGATTATAAATATGTAAGACACTTTTTGTGTCAGTATGTAGGCCATCTCCCCAGTATAATTTGTCCTCAGCAAGAGTGATTGAGCCCAATGTTTGCTTTTTTCCTTCATAGAGTTTAGTTACAACTTTGAAGGCTTTGTCGGCTTCAAAAAGCACTCCGGTAGTGGCAACAAAATAGAATTTATCTCCAAAACTAACCGGTGCTGAGAAGGTGCTTCCAATTTTTGATCTTATCTCTTGATTATCCGCCTGTGCGGCTCCATTAATAAGGGCAAATGCGAGAAATAATCTGCATAACTTTTTCATTTAAATGTCTCCACTGGTTTATACTTAATTATGCGATTAGCATCGGCAAAATTCAAACATCTTGATTCGGTTCAGCCATTTCTTTTACCTGACACTGTTCCAGCTTTCAGAGTCGTTAAGCAATTGATGGATATTTCTTCTTTTGATGGGCCATATATCCTTAGATCGGCCCTTAAAAATGAAGGGCAAAAGGGTCAACTTCTTAGCGGAAAAAGTTTAAGTATTGGCGAGATTGACTCCATGCAAGAGCTAAATGAAGCTTGGGAGAAGATTAGCACTCAGGTAGATCTAGCAGAAGTTATCCTTCAAAAAGAAATCAAATGGGAAAGTCACATTACGCTTACCTATGAAAAAGATTTCTTCTTTGCCGAAATAAAAAAGAAGAATGGTCCCCAGCAATTTATTTATTGGACACCCCTTGCTCAAACGTTACATGATGAAATTCAAAAAATTAGAAACTTCCTAAGACCCCTTGAGACTTATCTCCTTCAAGACAAATGCTGGTTAATGGAAGCTGGTATTTTGAATGGAAAGATCTATCTATTCCAGCTTCACCCATTAAGTTTGGACCTTCTTTCCACAATATTTTCCTCTGAAATGGTGGGACAGATCGTTTCTTCTCGAATGAAATTTGCAAAATCTCAGGGTCTATGGGGACTTATCAAAACGGAATGGAAAGCACGAACTTTTCGTCACAAGATGAAGGATGAATCTTTTCATCCCTCGCTCATTTTTTTGAATTGGGAGTTTCTATTTCATTATTTTCGAATCTTTTGCATGTTAAATCAACTTGGTCCAGATGCTCAAAGTTTTGCAAGATTTTTGGCAATGAGTTTTGAAAAAACTTGGATGTCCTCACTTGTCAAAAAGCATTTAGAGCTCGCGAATTTTTTCAGAAAAAATGAAGCCTTCGATCCCATGAACCTAGGATTTGAATCCCAGGGATTAATTTATATTGGAAAAGGAACGCTAGAGGGGACAGTAGGTGAAGATATACATACATGCGACACGATTTCCCTCGCTCTCATTTACCAGAAAAATGCGCGGCCAAGAGTTATTCTGACAAAAGAGATCGGTCTTTTGTCCCACCCTGTTCTTGCAAGTGTCGAGAATGGTGTATATCTCGTTTTAGGCATGAGCGAGCTTCCCAAAAAGGGGGCAAGAATTCACCTGGATTTTGATCAAAAAGTTATCAGGATAGAATAATCATAGCAGGAGGTTTCTATGGTGTTTCCCTCTCTTATGTTTAATGTTGAACCCGGAACGATTTCGCAGTTTTCTGCAATTGCTGTCATTGGCTTTTCATTTATTTTACATCGAATTAAAAAAGTCATAATTTATGCCACGCTTGTATTGGCCGGAATCTTTTTGTACCAATCACAAGCACAAGCCTATGCCGCTTTTCCAACTCAGCAGTACAATAACTATGGCCCATATCAAAACTACACTCAAAACAATTTAAACTATTATGGACGTCCTTGGGGTTATGCACCACCAGCGTATTTTTATCCACAGCTTCAGTACCATACTCTTTGGGGCCCACAGCAGCCTTATTACTTTAATCCCCACCAGCAATCGCCATATGCCCCAAACTATAACTGCCCATTCTGTGGAACGGGTCAGCCACCTCAGTTTCCATATCCTGTCACGCACCCTGGTGGCGGAGCTTCGTGAATTTTCTTATTCCGTGGTATGGAGTAGGGTTGGTTTATTTTTTAAATCAAACCTTTCCCTCCAGTTTTAATACTCTATTCCTTATAAATATTTGGCTCTTTTCTTTGCCCCATACGTTCTCAACATTTACTCGTGCTGACCGTAGGTCGATAAAAAATGTTACTTTGACCATTGGCATGGTTGCCGTATTTATGATTGCGATCGTCACGATTTCAAACGTGTCCGGGATAGTTTTTCTTTATTCGATGTATTTTTATTGGCAGCAATTTCATTACGGAAAACAAAATCTGGGTTTATCTCGCTGGAGAACCAATGAAGCTCAAATTTACCTCGATAAAGGTTTTTATTTATCGATTGTAACAATAAGTTTAATTGGACTCTTAGGTAATGGCCCTCAAGCTTTTTTTGGATATGTTCTCTATTTTCCAATAACAGTTACCATTTCTAAGCTCTCAATTTTCTCTTTGATGCTAGGGCTTACGGGAATCTATATTTTCTTTCGGCCTAAACAAGTGGTCTATGCGTTGGAGCACACTTTTATTTTTAGCTTGGCCTACTTGTATTGCGAACACTTTGCTTTGGGCTGGCTTTTGTTGAACGTTTTTCATAATCTTCAATATTTAAAGTTCATGAAAAGTTATGAGGCAAAGCTCTCTTTCCTACTGGCCCCTGTGATTCTCACATCCATCCTATTTATACTTCAGTTTCAAGTTATCAAAGGTCTAATCATTTTCTCATTGCCCATTGGCCTAAGCCTAATGATGGCGTTGAATTTTACACATTATACTCTAGATGGCCTGATCTGGAAGGGGAGTAAGTTGATCAAGTAAACAGTTAATACTTTGCCACTTATATACCGATAAGCTTAATAACAATATGGAGGATCTCATGAAAAAATTATTAACACTCGCAGTCCTGTCACTTTCTTTTAATGCCCTAGCAGTGGATATGGATAAGTACTGCTTACCCTTTCTTAACGGGGAACTTGAAACTCAAGAAGCTAAGCCTGAAGTTATGGATGGTTTTGTTGCTACAAAGGCCAAAATGGAAATTGCGGGAAATATGGTTGATACCATAAATATTCTTCCAGCAGAACTTGACTCAAAAGGCGACACACAAGTTGTTAAGTATCCTTGGGGTGAGGAAAGTACAATGAAAATTATGAAGTATAAGAAGAATGGGAAACAGGTCACGGATTATAAAATGATTATAAGCCGGGATAAAGCAGGAAATCTAATTTCAGTATCTAAAAAACCAATTTTACTTCAGGACTTTAAATTGCACGCCAACACGATCTATTTTAAGCCACAAAAAGATACATGTATTCCGGAAAAGTATATTGGCCACAACAAGCTTAAATTCAATGTAGATCTCTGTCGAGAAATAGACAGATTCTTTGCAGAAGATCCTACCGCCAAAGATTGCCTTGTTGCACGTCACGACCAAAAGCTTGCATCTCTAGTGAAAGAATTCTCTAAAGGACTCGGTGAGAAAATCATTTTAGGATTCGAGAAAAAAACAGAAGATATGTCGACACTTTATGCTGCTAAACACCGTGTTAATTGCTCTGAAGCTGGAGTTGATGGAATTCTAGGTGATAAAGCACTTTGGGATGGATATGTCGGTAAGCGTGGTGAAGAAAAACTGAAATCTGCTATTGGCCAAGAAGAATAAATTATAAGATAAGGCTACCGAGAGGTGGCCTTATCTTTTTCTTTCTTTAGTTTTCTTGTGAAGTCCTCATATAAATCCATATAAAAATCTTCTTTTGTACCAGAAACCATTAGTCGTTTCAATATGGTTTTTACAAGTCTGACAATAAAAGAAGAAGCGGAAGAAGTTCGTTCTACTATGACTAAAGTTGCAAGCTATTGGTCAACTGGACAATTTGAAAAATCAATGAAGACGAATTTGAGAAAATTAAAAAGGTGAGTTGGTGTTTTCTAGTCTGTTGTTCACCTTGCAAGTCAACTGACATAATTTTCCAAGAATTAGCTTTGCGTGAGTATTAAAGGGAAGTGGAGCATTGCTATTTTTAGCATGTCCACATGGAAGCCCGGAGACAACGGGATAGTCAACACGATCCGCAAATCGCTTGAGAGCACTGGATATTAAATTCTGTCCGTTTTTTTCCAGTCCTTCCGTGAAATCACCAACCAAGAGTGCCTTTATGTCTTTGTCCAGAATTTTCGCCTGATGAAGTTGTTCAAGCATGCGGTCCACTGAATACCCACGCTCAGATACATCTTCAATGAAAACTATTTTACCCTTAGGCTTAATTTCCCAGCTCGTACCAAGGGAGCTTTGAATTATTCTTAGGTTTCCCCCTAATATCGTGCCCTCCAGGGTTTTCACTTCCTCTGCTGCCTGATTAAGTGGGGTTAGATTTTTAAAGTTTATTTGATTTATTCGCCCAAAAAGAAGATCAACAAGCGATTGATGTTCTTCGGTTAATTCCCAGTCCGGATGAAGCTGACTGATTGTTCGGGCGTGAAGAGTTGGCCAGTTCCATTTCTGATTGAAGAAGATATGCAGAGCGGTAATATCACTAAACCCAATAAGAAGCTTTGGTGTCTTAGGAGGCGTGAGTTTTTCGAGCAAGGGAATAAGTCTCATGCTGCCATAGCCGCCGCGTAGGCACCATATGACTTTAGCGTCTGAGTAGAGTGCTTTCTTAAAGTGCTCCCATTGCTGATCTAACGGGGCAGCAAAGTATAGATCTGTTTGAATCATGTTATTAGGATATTGAGGTACCAACCCAATATTTTTTAACCAAGTAAGTCCATGATAGATCTTTTCTTCAGTTGATGCTGAGGCAGGAGCAACAATTTCAACTATATCGTTTGGGGTAAGTGTTTCCCACGCATTTGTTTTTTTTTTCATTTAAATCATTTTACTCTCTGGCATCATGATTGCAAAACAATACATAGCAAATCTTTAAAAAAACCAAGGAGGATTATGTGACCATTAAAGACAATCATATAAATCGCTATGGTGAAAGTCACATCAAACCTGCTTATGGCAAATATGGCATGGTACGAGATAAAGATATTGAGACAGTTGATTGGACCCATGACCCTCGCTCAGAATCATTCAGTGAGAGGCACTATGGTAAAGGTCCAAAAGGTTGGTTGCCAGACGAAACGATTAAAAAGAATGCATCCCTGGCATTATATTTGAATCCATATGTGGACGCGAGAGAGATTGTGGTCAGTGTTAAAAATGATTGCGTAATTCTTAAGGGATTCATAAAAAATCGATTTCAAAAAAAGGCTGCAGAACGTTGTGTCGAAAATGTTCCAGGAGTCATAGATGTATACAATGAATTAGTTCTTAAACAGGTGGACATTGGGCCTAGATATAAATTGTAAAATGATGGCTGAGGAGTTTGTATGTTTTTTAAAAGACGTATTCTGAAACGATTTATAGTCCGAAAAACGACTCAGGCAGTGGAAAGTTCTTCAACCGTCTTGGTTACAGCACTTGCGACGGCTTTAACATATAAAGTTTTATCTATGATTGCAGAAAAAAAACTCTCGCCCAAAAAAGCTAAGGAGTTCATATGAGTGAAAAGATAGCACAGACAAAAAAAAGTTTATGGAAGACTCTGAAAGCTAAAATCTTGCCACATCAATCCAAGACCTACGACCGGGCAGTTCAAAGTATGAATGGGTCTGATTATTATGAATTATCTGGTGAATCTGAATATTCTCGTGATCGATCTGATCCCTATCAAATGGTAGATTATATGATTGACCGTAATGTAAACTTCCGAGGCTTTGGTCCAAAAGATTTTACAATTTCTGATGATCAAATATGCGAAGAAGCTTGCGAAATTCTTACACGAGATTCATTCATAGATGCAAGTGAGATTAATGTAGAAGTGAAAAATGGATGTGTCATTTTGAAAGGCCATGTTGACTCTCGACAAACAAAAAGTTTAGCCGAGTTATCTATTGAAGGGTTGAATGGTGTACGAGACATTAATAATCAGCTTAAATTTGATGATGATTTAAGAGCACCGCAGTAATAAATGGCGGGGAATCTTGCGCCAAAGGAAAGAGGATTTATGGTGGCCTTACTGAGGTTTTCAGACACATTGGTTTTATCATGAATGTACTAATAACAGGTGTTTCAAAAGGGATCGGTCTCACTTTAACGACTTAAGCTCTTTAAGAAAATTTTAATTCACTTCGTATGATTACCGGCATGGGTAATCATGCAGCTCCCTTGGTAGCATAATAATAATTATTTATTATCTGAAGAATAATTAGGAACAACATCCAAAATATCAATATTAGGATCGGTTTCATCTTCCTCAATAGGCATGCTTTGTTTGTAACTATCTCTCTCTCTAATATCATCTTGTTTAACAGGCCTTTCTCTTCGAACTTCTTCTTCACGTTGAGCGGTTTTGCTACATCCAATAAAGAAAAAGAGCAAACTCGTAGTTGTTATTACTATAATACTATATTTCATTTTTATACTCCTAGATTGAATCATCGTATTGGTAGTCATTATTCTCATTTGTTTCTTGGGGAATGTAGTCTTCAGGATTCTCTGATGGTTCAACATATGATACGTCTTCGTGGTTTTGATAATAGAGGTCATACTCAGCATTTTCTTCATTTGGAATCCCCTCGTAAGAGTCTTGCGCAAATATATTCATTGCGATCGTAAGCACTAGGACTGAAATAAAAATTTTCATGAGTTACCCTTGTTAGAGCGTGTTTTAGAGATCGTATAAATTTGCAGGAGGTCAATGAAAGAGTCACTGCAGAATTAAATTCTGGCCTACTACTTGCTATTTGATGGCGGGCTTTTTTTTTAATTGTGCTGAAAGCAAATGGAGCCTTTATCAATATTCAAATGAGTTTACTTTGTTTGTTAATGCTATTTTCTTGTGGAAGTGGTTTTAGTGACGTTGAGGTTGGGCAGGAAGAAGTTATAGAGGGATGGTACACGGCAGTATTAAACCCACTAAATAGCAAAGTGGGTATTTTTTCAGGAAGGGTCGATCTTTCCATGAGCGATAATCAATTCTGGGTCCGCATTAATTTGAAAGGACCACAAACCAACGAAATGCATCCTCAATTTCTTCACACGAATAGTTCCTGTCCAACTATGAAAGATGATTTAAACCGAGATGGATATCTTGATTTTATCGAAAGCTATCGAGTCGCTGGGCCAATTCTCATGCCCTTGGATTCAAATTTGAACTCCCAAATGAAAGGACTGCATGAGTTTCCTCATATGAGAAAAAATAGTTCTTACTATTATTATTCTGAGGCTTGCAACAGTGATTATATGCTTTCAGATCTTAAGCGAAAAGATGAATATAAAGAAGACTTGATGACCAAACTTCGCCCATCTGAAAAACTTAATCTCAAGAAAAGAGTTGTTTTGATTTATGGTGCTAGCTCTGATCGTTATTTGCCTGACACTGTAGGTACATTTGACGGATATCCAAATCATTCTTCTATTCCTATTGCATGTGGTGAAATTTCCACGTCAGGCCCCGAACACTAGTTTCAATTCAGAATGTCCCATCTTCGGGCAAAATACCTCATTACAAATCAACGTAATTTGAAATTCTACCAACTTGCCGATGGCCATGTTTTTGCTATAAGCCATCGCGCGTTTTATTTTGCGCTGCCATCGTTTTGATTAAGGAGAATAATCATGAAGAATAAAAAGAGGTTCCATCAACTTGCTTCCCTTGTTTTGGGTGTCTACATTATGTCTGTTGTCTCAGGATGTAATGAGCATCACGTAAAATCGGGCAGTGGACGAGTTTCAGATCCAATAGTGGAGCTTGGCATTGAAGGTAAGTATGAAGTTAAATTTCGACCCCTAAATACTTCTCTTGCTGGAATTTCCAACGCGAAGGCAAAAGTACATATTGTTGCAGACCATATAAATGTCGAACTTGAAATGCAAGATTCACCACCACTGACATTACATTCACAGTTTATTTATACCTCATCTGTATGTCCGTCTGACATTCATGATGCAAATAAAGATGGCTTCATTGATCCACAAGAAGCTGCAAAAGTACTTGGTCCGATTCTCATCCCATTAGATAGCGATCTAAGTTCACAAATGGATGGCATAACTCAATTTCCTTTTTCAGATTCCTTGGGCAAGTATCATTATGCTCAAGAAGGTCTTCTTTCGCATTTGATAGCGGACCTACAATCTCCGGATATAAATCCTAAAGATGAATTAGGTAAACTGAATCATGGGCAACAATTAAAACTTGATGGAAAAGTCATAGTCATCCAAGGCGTTCCTGAGGATCTCTACGTCCCAGGTTCCATAAGCTCCATTGGTACGAATTCTGACCGGGTCACTTTACCAATCGCCTGTGGGAAAATTTCCAGGGTACTGCTGGAAGAATCTGAAACTTCCGAATCAGAGGAAGATATTTGGCAAAAATAAGTGCATAATAGATGGGTAAGGAGATTTTATGATTACTCATCTAGCAGATTCTAGAGGTTTTGCCGACCATGGTTGGTTACAAAGTGCTCATACATTCAGTTTTGCTGATTACTATCATTCTGAACGCATGCATTTCGGGGCCCTTAGGGTAATTAATGATGATGTTATTGCTGCAGGTAAGGGGTTTGGACGTCATCCACATCGCGATATGGAAATTATTACGATTCCTTTAGAAGGGTCCCTAAAACATGAAGATTCTGAGGGCAATGTTGGGATCATAAACCGTGGTGAAGTTCAGGTGATGTCTGCGGGTACTGGTATTTCTCATTCTGAGTTCAGTGACCCCACACTCATAACAAAATTATTACAGATCTGGGTTTTACCAAAAAAATTCGGCATTAAACCTCGCTATGAACAAAAACATTTTTTTTTATCAGAAAGAAAAAATCGGTTTCAATTAGTTGTTTCACCCGATGGAAGAGAAGGTTCACTTGCAATCAATCAGGATGCATTCTTTTCTCTTGCCGAGATAGACGCTGATTTGGGTCTTGTTTACCGACCCACAATCCTTTCGAATGGTGCTTATGTCTTTATTATTAGCGGTTCATTTTTAATTAATGGTAATACCTATAAGGCAAGAGATGGTATCGGCTTTCCTGTTTTTAACGAACTTTCAATCAAGTCCTTAAATGGTCCTGGTGAAGTCCTCATTATGGAAATACCAATGCTAATTAAATAGAGTTATGCCCAAGGTGAATCTTCAAGACCTTGTGATTTAACTGTGTGCTGTACATGTCCTGTGTCATTTTGTCTATGTAACTCGATCCACTCTTTAAATGCAAACCAATGGGCCTGTATAATTTTACGAGATATTTCATCTACAAGTTTTCCTTTCTCACCAAAAGCTTTTGAGCCATTCATGTAGAATTCAGGTTGATTGAGAAGACTCATATCTAAATAATTGAGAATTTGTCGTAAATGACCTTGGGCGCCAAATGTTCCAATGTTGCCAATCGATGCTCCAATGGTGGCCACAGGTTTTTTTTTCCATAAGTTTTGGGGATAGGGTCGAGACCCCCAATCAATAGCATTCTTTAAAACACCAGGTAAGGAGCGATTATATTCCGGTGTAATAAAAAACACAGCTTCTGTTTGTCGGATCTGGTCTTGGAATGATGTAACTGAATCTGGTGGATTATTTTCTATGTCTTGCGAAAAGAAAGGCAGTTTAGAAATATCCGCCAAGGTCAGTTCTGCCACGTGACCTACAATCTCTTTATATGCCTCAAACAATTTCTTGTTTACCGATCCGCTACTGATCCCCCCAACGAGTGTTAATATTTTTATGGTCTTCATGATACCCTCCCTTATAGCTTCTCAGAAGATCATACTCCTTGTGCTGTAGGGCGAGTTTAAAGATTCATTTAAGATGGAACTTGATAGGATTACTTCGCTCGTAACATGGAATGTATCTTAGATAACTTTCTTGTTCTTTTATTTTGATAGCGACTAAGGTCATCTAGGCGATATCTTTCAAGAGCTTGAGACATTTCTATTCCGCTCATAGGAACTCCATGCTTTTTCTCATAGCTGAGATCCATCATTTTCATTTCTTGTACGAGTATTTCACCAATTTGATTAATAAGAGTTACCGTACTAAGCATATTACTTGGTATCTCTTTTGAAAAATCATCAAGCTTTAAGGCCTTCTTTACTAATGGCCAAAGGAAGGTGCGACGGACTTTCCATATTATGCCGCCGGCCATCTTTGATTTTGCACTGTCGACCAATTGATATTCATATTCATTCATCCAACGAAAAACTTCCGACATGATTGCATCTTTTTGTCGTGAATCACGTGTTAGCCTTAAATCCTGAAATTCTCCTAAAAGATCAAATCGAGGATCTATTTCCATATCGCCTGGTTCGAATGTCGGCCCGGGTACAATTTTTAACCTAGAAACTAAACTCTCGGAACCTTTGATTTCATTTTTATAATAAGGGATCGTAAACTTGCCATCAGTTGCCATTGCGAATGCGACTTGTGAAACTTCTGCGCAAGACATTGTCGTTGGGTCATTAAAATTTAATTCATAATCATATTTGATGGGGTTTTGACTTTCTAACCTTGATTTTACTAATGCTGATATTTTATTAGCGGCCTTCTTTGCCAGCAATTTATCTTTACTACGAAGCCAGAGGATACGAGCATTTTCATTTTTTAGGGCAAAATCAAAATCATAAAATGCGACTCCTACACCAACGTAAGATTCTATCGTTTTTAGTTCTTGAGTTTTATCATTCTTGTTAATAAATACAATATGACTAAATTGCGTTGCTCTTGAACCAAGGCGTGCAATCATGCCTGAAAGGAAACTTACTCCTCTGGTAACGAGCACGTCTCCATCCTCAAACTTAAGATCCTTTCCCAACTCAGTCGTACGTGTAACATAATAGTTAGGGGTAGAATCTCGCATTGGGATAGGTTGTTTTTGAAATTCAATTTGCGAAGGACTTAAATGTTTCACTTGATTTGCGATCTCTAAAAGGTAGTCTTCAACAAATCTGAACTGTCGAAAATTTGCTTGAATTTGATAAACACACTCCTGATCAAATTCAGTTAACCTTGAATGAAGAATTGATCGTATTTTCCATGAATTGTCTGCGATTCTTTGCGCCTGATTTTTTAGGTCTTCTAGCGGCAGCATTTTGAGAGCTAAAGCATCCAAGTTCTTTTCCAGTAACCCAAGATATGATTTACAGAGCTTGTTATCAAAGGAGGGGGATTCTACTGCATAGAGTATTTCTTCGCTGGCCTTCAAAAGGTCGCTTAATTCTGGTGGCCCCTGAATATTGGCGATGTTGCGCTTAGCTTGTGCACTGGAAAGGGTTGTAAAGACTAGTAAGCCTAGGATTTTATAGCTGATCATTCTTCCTGATCGGACGAGTCGGGTATTTCTTTAGTCGTACTTCAGTACCCATGACTCGTCCACCAAGACTACCTTTGTAAGGGGGTGATATGTTTCAATCAAGTCCCATCTTTTCTTTTACAATACTTATTTTTTACCTGCTTGGTTTCCTGTGTGCTGCTCTTGCAATCTTGAGGTCACGCACGCCTCAAGGGGCCACAGCATGGGTTGTGGGTTTGGTTACCATGCCCTTTTTTACTGTACCGCTTTTCATTATTTTTGGACGTAGTAAATTTCTTGGCTATGCCCACAGAAGAAAAATTCAGGATAAGAAAATTAGCAGAAAGCTGTGTGCTATGCAGAATGCACTCATTGCCGATGAGATCGCACCGACGGAAATTCATCCTTTAATGCATTCGCTTGTAATGCTTTGTCGTCCTGGATTCACAAGTCATAATAAAGTTAAGGTCTTGATTGATGCAAAAAAAGTTTATGCGGCCATGATCTATGATCTAGAGAATGCGCAAAAATATATTATTTTTCAATTCTATATTTTTCGTCCTGATGCTGTTGGTAAAATGTTTGCAGAAATACTCATGCGAAAGGCGAGACAAGGGATTAAGGTTAATTTTCTATATGACGAAATTGGAAGCGAAATTCCGGCCCAGTTCATAAAAGATTTAAGATCAGCTGGAATAAATGTTTGTCATTTCAATTCATTGAGAGGGAAGGGACGATTTCAGGTCAATTTTAGGAATCATCGAAAAATTCTTATTGTGGATGGCCAGACTGCATTTATAGGTGGACTTAATATTGGTGATGATTACTTGGGGCATTCACCTAAACTAGGACCTTGGCGAGATACGCACGTAAGAATAGAGGGACCTTCCGTCATCGCAACTCAAATGATTCATGCCAAAGACTGGCACTGGTCGCAACAAGAGGATCTTGTGGCGGATTGGCGGATACAACCGGCACTAGGGGATGCAAATATTCTAGTTCTACCTTCTGGCCCGGCAGATGAGAAAAAGATATGCCTCCTGGCCCATATTGCGATGGTAAATTCCGCTCAAAAGCGTCTATGGATTGCCAATCCTTATTTCATTCCACCCGAAAGTTTATTAGATGCCATTTTGCTGGCAGCTCTGCGAGGAGTTGATGTTCGTTTCATTTTACCATCATACAGTGATACTTGGATTGTCATGCTCGCGAGTGAGGTTTATATTTCACGCTTGCTCGACCATGGAGTAAAAGTTTTTAGATACAAGACCGCTTTTATGCACCAAAAAGTGATATTGGTTGATAATCTCTTCGCGGCTATTGGATCGGCCAATTTGGATTTTCGATCTATGTTCATCAATTTCGAAATTACGATCATTGGGCAGGAAATAAAATTTGTTCATGATGTCGAGGCCATGTTGCTTGATGATTTTAAACAATGTAAGGAAATCCCTTGGGATGAATACAAAAACATGAGCCTTTTTAAAAAAATATCAACTCGTGCTGCAAATCTTGTGGCCCCCGTGCTTTAACTATCATATTTTATTTCTTATACTTTATTTAATTATTTTTTCTAAGGATCAATTATGAAGAAGATATTCTTCCTTTTGTGTTTATTTGTACTCAATAGCAGTTTTGCTGCTCACCCAGTGCTTACAATGGAAACATCTCATGGTGCAATTGAAATTGAGTTATTTGAAGACAAGGCACCCAACACTGTTGCTAATTTTTTAAAGTACGTTGACGACAAATTTTACGACGGAACAATCTTTCATCGTGTGATTAATGGTTTCATGATTCAGGGCGGTGGCTTTTCTCAAAATATGGCAGAGAAAAGTACTCGTGCACCCATCAAGAATGAAGCCACTAATGGCCTAAGCAATGATGTTGGAACTCTTGCTATGGCCCGGACTAATGATCCTCACTCAGCAACAGCTCAATTTTTTATTAATGTAGGGGATAATAGTTCCCTTAATCACACTGGCCAAAACCCAAGCGGCTGGGGATATGCTGTTTTTGGTAAGGTTACCCAGGGCATGCATGTCGTTAACCGTATCAAGATGGTTAAGACAGGGAGTATCAATAGCTATTCGGATGTTCCCATGGATGCAGTCATAATTAAAAGTGTTAGACGTAAGGATACGGCTCCAGCGAAGATAGAAGTTAAAGCTGAAACGAAAGTTAAAAAGAAGTCCAAAACGAGCCC
>CAMDQH010000052.1 GCA_945905815.1 Bacteriovorax stolpii
TCCAGTTCTATGCAGTTTGTAATTGAGTACAGTCGGAGAGTTATTCACAACTCTAAAATAATACTCATCTGGAGCAGTGATTGAAGGAACGGTTGTAGAATTTCCACTTTCCAGTTCGGGTGAAATCTTTTCATTACAGCTATAGATCATAAGACCCATACCCAGTAGTGTTAAATTTTTCATAAGACTCTTCATAAAATCATCCTTGAGGTTTAAACCCAGTTCTATCGACTCTTCGGAAGCTCACAAAAGAAATTTAGCTATTGGTGCTTTTTGCTCCTCTTTTTTACTGGGTCGGGTTAGAATTAAAATGATTCAACATATTTTACCATTTTCAGACTAAGAAGGTCGGAAATTCATGGAAAAATTCATCGCCCATAAATTCCAGCTATTTCGCTATTTAACTGTCATCAGTGCTGTAGTTGCATCAATAACATTTTGCCAAGATTTGTGGGCGGCCCAAGAGGCAATTGTCACCTCGGAGAAGGCAGTGATTTATGCCGACGAGCAATTGACTTCACCCGTCGGGTTTGTTCGTCGAGGAAAAGTGGTTACAATCGGAGATGTGGCCCGAACCAAAAAGCGAGTTTACCCAATTATAGTTTCGGGCAAAATTGCATATATTCGGGTGGCCGATGTGAAGTCCGAGAATGAAGGCGAGGCTTCGCACGTCATAGTTGCGGAAAGATTTCAGAAGGCAACTCAGCCTCAAGAAAAAAATAATTATTCTGTTTCTCTTTTCAATTACGCTACCCAAATTACAGTTAGTAAAGAAAACGATCAACTAAAGAATAAAGCTACGGTGAACTGGTATGGTTTCGGAATTCGAGGCGGCGCCATCATGACCAAAAAGTGGGATATGGAAGTTCTTATGAATATCATGAGCGCCAACGCAGAGGATGAAGTTTTTCGTGTGCTTGAAATCGGTCTGGGTGGTGCGGCCAGAATTATTGATACAAGTCGCGTTAAATTTAAAGCTTTCGTTCAGTTACTTGGAATACCTTTTGCCACATACGCTTTAGCGGATGAGTTTCGGGTGAATGGCTACGGGTTTAGTTCTGGTGGTGGTGGAAGCATGACTATGCGAATGGGAAATAATTTTGGGTTAGAAGTGTATGGTGGCCTGTATTACACGAAGATTTCAGGGTTTAGTTCTTCGAAGCCTTACAATCCTACTGCCCCATCTTTTGTGGGAAGTAGAGTTGGTGTCGGTTTAAATTATCAGCTTTAAGCAATTCATTTTAAAAGTTCTGCTAATTTTATTAAATCAGCTTTTCTAGAATGGCGATCAATAAGAACATTTTTTCCATCAATTGTGTTGAGTCTAAGCGTGAAATAACCTTTATTTTGAAAGCCAGTCGACTCATCTCCCCCTTCAATTCTTGCTCGATTTGGTGAAGAGAGGTAGGGATTTATGATGAAGGTATTAGTTTCGGCCGTTGTAAATTTTTTTGAATAAACTTTAAGACCAAAAAAGCGAAACTCAAGAGAGATGGTATTATTAGTTTTAACGATTCGCTTTTCATAAAAGAATAAGGACAAAATGAAAACTGGAAGGATACCGATGAAAACTAAGAGTCCTAAGCCCAGCATTGCGTCCGTTTCATCGCCTAAAGCAATAAGTTTGAGGACAGGTGCTTTGACGGCCATAAACATAAACAAGATGACCATGATTGCGGCCGTAGCATATCCCCAAAATAAATAAGGAAGACCATAAGTTTTTAAAGTTATGGTCTGGTCTTTGACTTCGACAAAGTCTTTTTCTTCCAGTGATACTGGAAACACGTAAAGTAATCCCATACTAATCTTTTACACTTTTTTATTTATGATGAGGAGAGAAAATATCCAAAAGTTCAATTCTGGGATAAAGAAGTGTCATCCATGTATTAAAAAGGGGCAAGGAGGTCTCTCTTTCAAGTTTGAACTCATCAAGAAGGTATGCCGAGATCTGAGATTCAGAGACCGTTAAAACTAATCCTAGCTTCTTTTCCATGCGCATACAAAGAAACAGCCATTGATCTTTCATAATGTCGGGTGGAGTAATCTTTTTGATGTTTCGATAAATGAGGGCAAGTTCACGTTTATTTCCAATAAACTTAAAGTTCCAAACATTTATATAAAAATTGAAGATTTCCTTCCACACCGGGTGAGGCATCATGGCATGGGCCATCTGTAAGTGATGATAGGCCTGATCTAGTTCACCTAGATCAAAATGGCCTTGCGCAAGTGAGGCGTGTTTCCAGGACTTCTCAAATTCGGATTGGGGTTCGGCTTTTTTAATCAGTTTCCGTTCACTTTGATCTGCTAGGGAAAACTCTATAATAGCATCGGAGGAAGTTAGGGCACCATCACCTTCTTTGACTTGGACAATTCCTTTGGCAAGATTCACATGTATGGCGCCTACAGTTGAAAGAGTAGATACTGAGTGAATCCATTTTCGAGTTTTTTGGTCTTTAACGTCTGTCATGACATCCAAAATATGCTGATTTTTTTGACGACTTAATTTTTCTCTTAACCACATTTCTCGGTGTTGGCAGAATTCAATGAAATGTTCAAATCCAGCAGGATCGTGATGAAGAGGGATATTGGTAAATACTAATGGTGAGGATTCATTTACATTAAAGGCTTCAAAATTCATGGCAGGGCCATCAATGTCACTGCAAATGACAGCTCCATTAAGGTCCAACATATAAAATCCCCATTTGGTGATTGAGATTTTATTTCTAAGTTCCCTTCTGAATTCATTCATATTGGGGGCTTCGAAAAGTCCTTCAAACGCAATTTTGAAAATGCTTTGACCTTCTTTATGATAATTAACGCCTGGTTTGTGATGAAGAGACATACTGAAGCCACTATCATGAACGGTTTGAAAAAAGAGGGGGGCCAAACCTTCACAAGAGTAGTTTAAAACAGCTGGTCTGCCTTCAATTTTCCAGTAATAGAGTCTAGGATTTTCGTTAAAAGTTCCAATCAAGGGAAAATCTACTAGTCGACTATGTACAAAGCCTTCGGAGGTTTTTTCAAAGAGTGTCGTACAACCAGGAAGTAGACCTTTGAGTTCAGGATAGACTTGACCATAGTGGGCAGCGAGTTCAAACAATGAAATGAAACTCATGTAGACTGAGGATTCAATTCCCAATCCCTCAGCGTAGGCATCAATACATTGACCAAAAAAAGAATCATCTTTCTTTTTTAAAAGTGCGCGGGCCCGTGAAATAATGTCTTGGCCATATCTAAGAAAATTATTGGCCGATAACAAGGCCGTGACCCTTGCTTCCAAACGACGAAAGCTTTCTTTCTCTCTAAGACCAAGCTGGTAGAGGTTTTCTTTGGGGTCACCGATTAATGGGACAAGTATCGTTTTCATTTTAACCTATGTAGTAATGAACATGGTGCTTCAAGTTATTTGCAAAATCCATATTAAAAGTTCTCTTTTCAAGTTGCTCAAGCATGTGAGGTTTACAGCGGATATAGATTTGAAGTTTACCCTTAGGATGGGCATCACTCATATTTTTAAGCTGATAGAACTTAGATAAAAATCGGAAGTGTTGCTGATTAGTTAGTTTAAAAGATTCTTCTTTCTTAATCAGGTTCCAAATAGTCCAGGGATCGTAGCGTCCAACTAAAATGGCCGCAAGTGTGAGGTAAATAATTGTATCTGACTCAAAACCGTCACCCACCAGCACTAAATCATCAGGAATGCCAATCATCAGAAGAATATTGACGATGGTGTTCAATTTATAAAATCCCTGCGACTTTATGTCTTTAGTGGATAAATCACCCTCAAAAAATGAAAAAATATTGCGATAATCTTTGAGGAATATATTTCCTGTAAATATCTGATGCTGATAAAGCCAGTCACGAATGGCGTTTTCATAAAAGTGAGGTGAAGCCGATACAACAAATGGCTGAAAATCTTCATCAATAAATCTTTTTGCCAGCTGAATAGAGCTCTCCACTGGCGGGAAGTAACTGACTGGATTTTTTAATGAGAGAAATACTTCTTTCAAAGTTGAATAACGTGTGTCAACTAGTGTTTTGTCAAAATCCGTAATAAAAATTTTCTTAGGATTTTTAATTTTTGTCGGAATAAAGCTTCCTATTAATAAATCTAGACCCTGGTGAGAGCGAGTTTCATAAAGCTTAAGCTTTGCCACCCTGCCATTTTCTGGTTGAGGTATTTTAAAGTTAAAATTTCCAAAACTGTCTGAATCAAAACTCCTGATTGTCGTTTCCTCGTCCGTATCTGATAGCCCAATTACTTTTAATCGAAATTCATTTGAAGATAAAAGGCCAAGACTCTGAATTGGCTTGGTTGGAACAATTTCCTTTAAGTTTTGATTGATCTCTTCTAACAGATGAAACTTGGCCTGTGATGAATATGACATGGATGCCCGTACGTGGATGTATTGATCGGATTCAACTCCGGAAAAATGGACAAGTTTAGGGCGTCTCATACTTTATATTCTAACAAATATGCTTGCGAAGTTCTTAACTTTTTTGCCACAATATGCGCATGTTACAGATGACCTTAAATATTATTGGTAAAGTTCAGAAGGTTGGTTTCCGCTATAGCGTGGTTGATTACGTTATTTCGCACAAGCTTCCCATTGTTGGACATGTGCGTAATCTTCCCGACGGTTCAGTAGAAGTAGTTGCCCAAGGGGATATTGAATCTTTAAAGGACCTGCACCGCTTCTGCACTAAAGGTCCCCCCTGCGCTGAAGTGAGAGAAGTCACACAAGAGGTGGCACATATTACGAAATTAAATTTTTCGGCTTTTGTTTTACTGAATGAATAGCTAAGGTGATTAGCTTCTTTTAATTACGTATGTCATAACTCCATCACTATATTTTTCTTTGACGCTTTTTGGATCCAAGTGATGACTTGTGAGTAATCTCGTAGTGAAAGACTCTACTTTGTGGAGTGTATTGCTTGTTTCTGCTTCTTTGCGGGTATCATCATAACGTCTAGAAAAACTGATAATTGCTTCCTTGCCGTGCATAGTTAATTGCACATCGGTTTTAGCATGCTCCGGAATCACGACAGAGATCTCTACGCGGTCTTCGAATTGTTTTAATGTTGGTTTAAGTTCGATGAAGCTATAAAAGGGGTCATCCGAACGCTGGACTGATGCTTTAAGTGTTTCGGAAAGATCGCCCTTAAGCTTTGAGAGAACTTTGTTATTAAGATCCCCAAGCCGTTTAAGATTTTCAGTTTGGTCGTTTAGAGTTTGGCCGTATTTTTTTTCAAACACCTCGTCTTGGTCTTTGATACCCTTTCTAAACGTTTTGTCTCTGGTTTCAAGTGTTTTATTGTGGGTGGTAGTAAGCTTGTTTACTTCTCCTTCCTGTCGAAGGTGAGTGCTCATACGTTCTTTTTTATATTGCTTATCTTGATCGTCTTTAATCACATGTTGTTTTAAACTATCTTGCTTGAATCGCTGGGTAAAGTCATTGTTCAGTTTGGTAAGTTTGGTCTGAAGACGCCCTTCAGTTTCAGAAAATTCCTGGCCCTTTTCTTCCTTAGTTTTCTCTAAGTGGTTTTGGCTATCTTCAACCATTTTCTGTTGGCGTGTGCTTAAGCGATGGCCTAAATCTTCCAAGTGGATCTCATCTTCTGCTTTCACTCTTTCACGATTCGCACTTACTTTATCAAATTCGACCTTTTGCACTTGTGAGGTATTTTCTTTCAAGTCTTTGATTCGGATATCAGTCATTTTTTGGGTATTATCCAAATGCTCTTTCATCTGTTCTAATATTTTTGCTTTTTTCTCGTTTTCACTATTAACCTGCTTATTATTTTCGTGTCTCATATTTACCATATCAGTTGCATTAGACTTCTTCATTTCTGACTTTAATTCATCATGACCTTGCTCAATTCTTGTGATATCTCGAGAATTCTTTCGCTGGAGGGCTTCAACCTGACGAGCATTTATTTTTTGAATATCCTGGATACTCATATTTTTGCATCCTTGTCATAAGGATGTTCACAAACAGTTTTTCGGCTTCCCGTGTAGCCTGGACAAATCCATGTACGTAGTAGATCTAAGGTCACAAAACTACCACCATGATAGCTTTTAAACATTTGAGGGTTTAACGTAGAAACGATGTACTGAGCGTTTGATTTTGTAGCAACAGCGTAGGGGTCAGTGGTCTTTACTAAATACTGATAGGCCCTGTATTCAGCTTGAGCGCCCAAAGAAAAAATAATTGTAATGAGAACAATTAAAATTTTATTCAACTAGTGAAGTTCCTTTAATTTATCCAGAGCACGGTATTCAACCATTTTCATGAATGATAAAACAAAGTCTTTTCTATCATTATTGGTGAGTGCTTGAATGGCGGTTTTTTTTCTTTCAATACTGCTATGTCTTTCAATTTGGCGGTAGATTTTGTGGACGGTTTCCGCGGCCTTTGAAAATGACATTCTTTTTACTTCGCTTTTATCAGCAAAGGATTCTGTAATCCATTCCTGATAAAATAGTGGCAGATAACCGGTGCTTCCTGCTTCGATTAACTGATCTAGACCTTGTGCTTCCTGCATCTTGCGCATATGACTCCCTTTTTCTCCTCTTTATCTTACCTCTGGAGTGATATGATGGTTGAGAGGGTAGCTTTTGCCACTCTAAGTGGGGTTTTATGGATGAATTTTATTTACCTGAGGAGATATTAGAGTGGTTGGGCCTTAAAAAGTCTGAATACCTATCTAAACTTATCGTGAATATTGGCCCAACTGACTTTCAGTTTGAAGAGTATTTACGTTTTGAGGAGTTCATACCGGCAACTTTGTCCCTACCTGACTGGAGTGTGGAAACTTTGGAGGATAAACAGAAAGTTAAAACCTTCTGCAGGACTTTTGCAAATCCTGAAGTCTTTCATCAAATTGTGATTGGGGCGTTGATTCCAGATCAGGATAAAAATGAAATTTTTATTCCGATTCTATCTTTTGTGACAAGACATGAATCATTAATCAAGATATTTAGTGCCGGTGAGATTTCCCGGCGACTTTTGAACTGAGTTTATTTTAAACGAATATCGATGTAAGCGTGATTTGACTTAAAATTATTACACTCTATCGCCATATCACTATTTGCTTTCTGGGCACAATAAGGATTTGTATTGGCCCCGTTGTAGCATTGTTGATAAAGCTGAGCACAATATTGATTTGTGTTTCGGCCGTTAGGGCACTCGCTCGCTGGAAAATCGATATAGAAATTCATACATCTGTAATAGGCCGTAATAGAAGCCTCTTTTATAACCATGACTCCGTTGAGGGCCTTATCAGTGAAGCCAGAACGTGTTTTTGCAAGTTGTCCCATAGCAACCCCGGGTTCTGGGGCGAAACACTGCGGGTTACCAAGATATGTGGAACTACCAGACTGGTCTTTATATGTTGGAATCAAACAGGTTCGTGCAGAATCAGAGACTGTTGAGTTTACTGCGACCGATGTTTCATCCAGAGTACTCTGACAAATTCCCATATAGTTTATACCAGCAGCATAATATTTTGCCGTGATATCACATTTATCAAATCCCGGTGGCCTAGTGGGAGCACCAGATCCGCTTCCCGATGTTCCATAACTTGTGCCGCCTGTTGTCCCAGAAGTTCCCCATGGATTTGTCGCTGTCGCACCATTAGGTTGTGACAATCCATTTCCGTTATTTACGGTGGTTGCGAGTCGATTTCTCTGCGGATTGTCGCAAGACGTAGCAAGTATTAAAAGTAGTAAAGTTCCGCTAAGTATTTTCATAAATTCTCCGACTATTTCATCCTACTAATCGGTAGTTATAAAAATATCATGAGTTTTAATTGAATTCCGATATAGGGTGTAACGAAACTCTTGATTTATTAAAGGTTTAGGATGCGTCTGCTGGCCGGAATATTTCTTATTATGGCAACCCTCATTGTGGGGGCGTATCTGTATGCAGTTGATTATCCCTATTATAAATATTCCCACTGGATAAGCGGACAAGATAAAGATCGATTATATGAAATATCTAGGCCTAGCGAAATCACTTTAGTGCCACCTAATTTAGAAAAGATATCGGTTTATAAAGAAGATTATGTTCAACTATGGAAAGGTTTTCCACTCAGAAATAGTTTGATTCCGATGCCAACGAGACATCCATTGTTTCAGACCGTTCCTATTGTTGAAATGCAAGGTAAGACTGGAACGCCAAATTTTGGAATTATCCTTCAAGATCCGACTGGAAGAGAAATTTCTCGGGTTTATACACTCCCCAATCGTCTATATCAGGATCAATCACAAGGTCAGGAATTATTCAAACTCCCTTACGTTAGAAATCGTATTCTCGCAAAAAAACTAGATGAGGTATGGAAAGATGTTTTTTCATATAAAGTTGAAGTTAAGGATAAACCGATAGATGAAATGATTTATGATTTGTATATAGTTCACTTAAGATCCAAAATGTTGCCAAAAGAAACTGTTAAGTATGGGCTTATTAAAAATGGCAAGCAAGCACTCATTGAACTTCGTTCTCCAGACAAGGATTATATTGTTGAGCTGATCATGACTATGGAGAGTGGTTCTATTTTTTCTTATGTTTTAAAAACTGAAAAAAACAAATTAGAGTCAATGAATCTTAGGTCAAAGTTTCTCGAAGCAATAGTGTTCTCCCCAGTTGATGAATCTATTGGCCGCTTTTTGTACACAGAATTTAAACAGCTTAATTATGCTCGACAAATAGACCAAGAGGGGATGCTTTATTTATTTTCTGCCTGGTCTCAAAATCCAGATAGCGTTGAGCTATTAAAAGAGATGATTTACTTTTTAGAAAGAGGCCAAAATACTAAAAAACATCTTAAAATACTATACACATACTCATTCAAGCGTTACGGAAAAACCTACACCACAAGAAAAGATGTTGATGAGCAGGATAACCCTGAGATTATTTTACAAAGAGGGATTGAAATTGAAGAAAGAGAAAACAAAAGGAATGCTGAACTAATTTCTAACAGGCCACCGGAAGCTCCAGTTTTAAGTCCGGAGGAGAAAATAAATAGTTACCTGAAAAAAGCCAAACAGGATAAATCAAAAGAAGCTGAAGACATGGTCGTTCACTAACTGTCAAAAGCTTCAAAACCTTTGATAAGAACATCTGTTAGAAGTGGTTTCAATTTTTCAACTTTAGACGAAATGAGTTCTTTAATTGTCTCATCCATATAGATGCTGCGGTTAATCTCTATTTGAATATTATTCGTGCGAAACTTATCTACATATTCTGTAACATATCCACCTATATATGGATCATTGATACTCGCTTCATGGCCCGCATTCACAAGCTGATCTTTGAAAAAGTTAATAAATTCAGAAGTGGCGGTTTTTCCGTTTCGATCACTTACACAAAAATTCGCACGATGCATTTTCTGATTTGGATTCTGTTTCATATGGTATTCAGTTGGTCGACTTGGCATGCTATGCAAGTCAACCATTGAAACCAGCCCTTTTTTTCTTTTCTCTAAATCCTGAAGGGCCGCTTTAAGTATTTCGAAATATGGCCTGTGGTATTTTTCGATTAAAGCTTGAGTTGCATCAGGTCCAGGGTCGTGAATAACAAGCTTCTTTCCTTGAGTATTATCTTTCCAGAATAGCACGCAGTTGCTTTCGGCACGGTTAAGATCAATACAGACACGGTGAACGTGTGCAACTAATACGGCAATGCCGGATTCCTGGAGTTTCTTGATATCGACTAATTCATTAACTTTAAAATCTACATCTTCTTTGTATGCCCTTTGGTCTCCACTTAGGAATTTCTCAAATTCCGCAGGTATATTCTCACCCGAATGAGGAATTGATAAAAGACCTCTATATTGGCTTCCCAGAGGGGCGTAAAAATCAAAAAGGGGGTTTTTTTGAGGGTGGTCTAGACTAAACATGTGAAAAATTTACCATAAAATCCTCTCCAGAGTCCACGAGTCTCTTTCAAATTTGTAAGGCTTTCGCTATAAAGTCATCACTCACTATAACAAGGTTATTTCTATGAAGTTCCCTGGCCGGCGCAACACCAAGCACTATTTTCCTGTTGAAGACAAGCAGCGGAGCTCTTTCGATGATGAAATCAATCTTCCAGGGAAAGTATATGTCGTAGGCATTGATCAACTATTAGTTGATATTGAAATACCAGTAAGTGACGATTTTCTTTTGGAGTTTAAATTTAAAAAAGGCGAGTCTTTCGTTATCGATGATGAGTTGGCAGAAACAATTTACTCGGAACAAAAAAAACTTGGAAGAATCGCAGGAGAATTTCCTGGCGGAGCTGTTGGAAACACTCTCCACAATTTTTCTATTCTTACTGATTCTCCCTCGGTTGCACTTGGCACAATTAACAAAAACATTGAAGTCGGTGACTATGCTTTTAAATATATTTGCAACACCAGTTCGAAAGTTAATTTAACTTATCTTCAGCCATGCCCTCGACCGATGGGCCGAGCGCTGTGCTTTGTCAGCCCAGATGGAGAAAGAACCTTTGCTATCTCTAAAGGCTGTATGAATGATCTTTCTCCAGAATTTTTACCAGTTGAAGTGATTGAAAAATCTGCTGCACTCCTTATTTCTGCTTATACATTTCGTGATCCTACTTCTGCAATCGCTCGTTCATCATTTAGAGCTGTTGAAATTGCAAAAGCTGCTAATGTTCCTGTCGTTTTATCTCTTGGTACGAGCGGACTTGTTCAAGAGAAAAAAGAGATGCTCCTGGAGTTTATCTCTAAGTTTGTATCTGTAGTTGCTATGAATGAGGATGAGGCTTTATCACTGACCGGAATTTCTGATCCACTTCTTGCGGCAGAAAGTGTTTTAGATCTCTGTGACATGGTTCTTCTTACAGTAGGTGCTCGTGGTCTTTATATCGGTGCATTGGTTGATTCTGATGTGGCCCGTCCAACTAAAGAGGCCTTGCATACGAAGTCATTAATTGAATATAATAAATTTGAGTATTCTCGCTCCATGATGCGAAGTGAGTGTAAGACCCCGATCAAGGTTTACACCCACATCAATCCTTTCCGTGGCGGGCCTATGATGATTAAGAATACTAATGGAGCAGGTGATGCAGCACTCGCAGCTGTTCTTCATGATCTTGCTGCAAATCTTTACCACCGTCAGAAGGTTCCTAAATCTCCAAAACATGTTGCTCAGTTTCTGACATATTCTTCAATATCCCAGATAAGTAAATATGCTAACCGAGTTTCTTTTGAGGTCTTAAGTCAGAATTCACCACGACTACTTCGAGGACTACCTGAAAGAGAAGATGGACTTGAGGAAGCTTACTGGGCACAATAAAATATGTCCCACGATCAAACAAAAAAAGAGGCGCTTTTCAATGAGGTCAAAGGTTCGCTCTTTGAATATCTTATTGCTCGGCGCTTAGCTCATATGTCCGGAGATGAGTTGAAGTTTTTAGACTCTTTAGATAAGAATTATCTCAACGTCCTTTCGCAACAAGATCGCTTGGTCAGACAATTTTATCCTGAAATGCTGATATTCCTTAATCAGGTAAGTGAATTTTCTGCAAGTGAGTTAGTTAGGTTCCTTGGTGAAGTCCCGTATGCTCCTCAGTTAACAGGCAAATTTGAAACAAATCATGAAGCTGATATTTTGCTTGAATCCAGCAAAGGTATTATTCCTCTTAGCCTTAAGCTCAATAAGAAAAACTCTTTTGTGAATACTAAAAGCGGCGGAATAAAAAGTTTTTTCGAGCATTATTTTCCTTTTATCGATTTCAAAGTACAGCAAGATTTTAATAAGATGGTCGATCAAGAATTCACGCGAATGTCTTACGAATTACATTCATTAAATGATATGGAATTTTTAGGCAATTATTCTTCTTGGGTTGAAAGCGGGAAATCGGAACTACCTGGCGAACTTTCATCTGATGAACGGCTTATCCTAAAGTCTTTTTATTCGAGGATTGCTTGTACGATGCATAGGATTTTACAAAGCGCGCAAGAATTAAAACCACATGATTTTAATTTGTCTTTACCCGCATTGTTAGGTTTTAGTACCCCTGAAATTCTGCAGTTAATTTGCTTTCATGATTTTAAAGCCCAGAAACCTGGATCAGTGGCGATACATACATATCAAGAAATGAGTAAATGTCTTAGCAAAACAAAAATGATTCCATTCTCTCATACTTCATCGGTAGAAATTAATTTAGGAGATTGGGTTTTACAGATTAGAGTCAAGCCCATGAACAAATTTACGACTACAGCTATAAAAATTAATTGTTCTGTGAAATTTAAGCAGTTCGATGACGTTTGAGTTGATCTGTTAATAGTTTTTCAACTACAAATTCATATCCTTCACGCTTTATCATGGCCTGCGATGAATCTAACCATAAAGAAGTATTAGATGTTGCAATATAAACGTTCTTTTTTTGAGAGAGTGTTAGCAGCATCTTTTTAAAATTAAGCAGATTTAGCGGAGAGTAGATGCTTTCATTAATATCAACGAGTAAATGTTGAGACTTGCTTAATGTCGCTTTTATCAAGCTTACTGAAAGTCTCTCCCAAGCTGTTGCCTGCGAAGCTATAATATCCGGGTTCTTAATGAGCATTACCAGAGGGTGCCAGTCAACTTCCAGAAGTGTGATAAATTCTTTCCAATTAGATCCGCCGGCCACCATATGCAGATTTTCCCATAAAGTAAGATAGGGGAGAAGTGATGTTTCTGCCTCGACGTAAGCAAACTGAAGACTTTTTCCTGGGGATTCACTGCGCAGAAATTGTAGCATGTCCTTTAGAGAAGTATCGGTGCTACTGGTCTTTTGAAATAAATAGAAATTATATTGATCATTACTCATCGTTAGAAACTCATCGGATTACCTCTGTCTGAACCTTAAGAAATTCCCCAATCTTTCCAAATAAGTCTATAATGTCCTTTATGGATATGAAGAAGAAATTAGATGAGGCCTACATACCCGACAAGGACGCTCGACAGGAGCGAGTTGTGGTTGCTCTTTCAGGTGGGATCAACTCATTTGTCGCTGCCTATTTATTAAAAATTCAGAAGTATGATTTGATCGGTGTAACTGTGGTTATGAACGCGGATGATTTAAATAGCGAAAAGCCGAAAGTTCTTGCGTGTAATGTTGATGTGAAGCAGATCGATAGCATCAAAGAGTTTTGCCATCAGCTAAGCATTCCGCACTACGTTTTAAAGGCTTCAGATGAATTTAAAGAGGAAGTATTAGAAAGTTGGTTTGCAAGCCGACTCACCGGAACTAAGACTAATCAGTGCTGGAACTGTCACGAGCTAAGAATGCGATTACTTTTTGAGAAGACTCTTGAGCTTGAGGCACAAGCACTCGCAACAGGACATCTTGCCAAGTTGTTTCGGCAGGATTCTCATCACAGTGTTTATTTGCATACTTCGAATGATGAAATTTATGATCAGGCAGGAATTCTTTCTCGTTTGCCTCACGAAATTCTCGATAAATTAATGCTTCCTCTCTCTGATCTCCAGCAAAAAGAGATTGAGAAATTAGCGGAAAATTTTGGGCTTAATGCAAGCTCAAAAAAAGTAAAAATCCACCATTGTTTTGACGATGCAAATTTTGCCAAGGGGTATATTGAATCCCATGTGTCTAAAAGGTATCTTAAAACTGGAGAAGTCGTTGGGGTTGAAAGAGCCGGGGACCATTTGGGGATTCAGCATTATGGATACGGAGAAGTTTTTCCGCTACCGAATCAAAAAGCAAATGATCCTATCTATATAACAAAGTTTTCAATGCCGGAAAAAAAGATCCATGTTTCTAGAGGCGATTATTTTGTGCAAAAAAAAATCTTTTTAAAGGAATGTAACTATTCAGAAGAAACTTCTTTTTCGGAACCCATTAAGGGTGTATTGAAAATCGGTGAAAGCGAATTTGAAGATTGTTGGATTTATCCTAAGAATTTATCCTGTGCTGTTATTGAACTTGAGGCCCCCCATGCGATACTTGAAGGTGATATAGTTACCATTCTCAAAAAGAAAGGCAAAAATTCTAAAGTGTATCTTACTGGTAGAGTAAAGTATATTGTTGAGGATAAACCCATTATTGAACAAGGAATAGAACGTGTTAAAGCTGATTACGCTAACGATTTTTAGTTTTGTATTTTCTGCCTATGGACGCGCCCCATCGACTTACTTTCAGGTAAAAAGCGAATTAGATAAAAACTCTCAGAGTGATTTAATTAGATTTCTTAATGAGTTTGTAAAAGCTAGCGCACCATCAAGAATGGTAGGTCTGCCAGGGCATGATAAAGCAAAAGATTTTATACTTGAAACGATTAGAGCTTACGATCGCAAAGGATCAGGCAAATTGATTGTTGATACCTTCTCTCCTGATGTGGAAGAGGCGAAACGCTTTTATCAAAGTGATTTTGATCAAAAAGTTGAAGGTAAAATATCTGCTGCTAGTCCCGATTACCACAAATGGCTAAATTTTACTAAATACATGAAAGGAAAAGCGGAGCTTTATAAAACAGTTCAAGGAACCAATGTCATTTGGGAGAAGACAGGACTGGATGCTAATAAAGTTTTAGTTGTAACTGCTCATTACGATACTATTTCACATGATCCAAATACTTATCTCATAACTGAAAAAAGCCCAATGCCGGGGGCAAATTATAATGCTTCTGGTGTCTCAGTTGCGTTGTCACTTATCAAAACAATCGCTCAAATTGATTTAAATTATTCCGTTCAGATTGTTTTATTGGACTGGCAGGGGATTGGCTTCTTGGGTTCTTACCGCTACGCTCAGGAGTTAAAAAAAACGGGCAAAAATGTCATAGGATTTTTAAATCTTGAGATGTTGGGTCAGGACACAAGTTTTTTTGACAAAACTAAAAAAACTGGAAACATGGGTGTTTACTTTAGACCAGAAGATGAGAAATTTATCCAGGGGCTAAGTCAGCATGGTTCAAAGATTACGAGTAAAGTAAGTTTTGGACCAAAGGCCACTGGTTTTGAGAACTCAGATAACTTTAGGCTTTGGGATAATGGCTTTCTTGGCGGTACTTTTACTCAGAACTGGGAGGATGATTTTAATCCCAAATTCTATCAAACCACCCTAGATACTCCCGAAACGCTCAATCATCAGACCTTATATAACTGTTATCATTATATTGGTGGTGCAGTTTTAGGCACTCTTTTGGATATTACTAAGTAAAATATCTCCTCTTATTGGAAAAGGGCCCCAAAAGCGTTATAAAGGGCCCATGAATCTCTCATACCAACCTGAACTACTATCTGAGTACGGAATTGTACTTAGTGAAGAGCAGTATGCTTTCAATGCCACTAAAACGGTAATCGTTGGCATGTCAGGCGGCGTAGATTCTTCTGTCACTGCTCTCATTACCAAACTTCAAGGTTACAAAGTTATCGGGCTATTCATGAAAAATTGGGATGAGACAAATCCTGATGGTACGTGTTCGTCTGATGTTGATTATCAGGACGTAATTAAAGTTTGTGAAAAATTAGACATTCCATATTACTCGGTGAATTTTGTAAAAGAATATTGGGATGGTGTTTTTCAAGAATTTCTCAATGATTTTCGCCAAGGTTTTACCCCAAATCCTGATGTCCTTTGTAACCGTGAAATTAAATTTAAAGTGTTCTATAAACGGGCGCGGCTTCTTGGTGCAGATTACCTGGCAACAGGGCACTATTGTCAGCTTGAAAATCATAAACTCATTAAGGCGATTGATCAGAATAAAGATCAAACATATTTTCTGTATGCTGTTCAGAAAGATGTTTTTGAACACGTGCTTTTTCCAATTGGCCATCTTCCAAAGCCTAAAGTCAGAGAACTTGCGGAAAAATTTGATCTGGCGACGAAGGCCAAGAAAGATTCAACCGGCATTTGTTTTATCGGTGAGAGAAATTTCAAAAACTTTCTCTCTCAATACATCGAAGGGCAGAAAGGAAATTTTCTAGATACAAACGGTAAAGTTCTCGGAAAACACGACGGCGTTTGTTTCTATACTTTTGGTCAACGCAAAGGCCTTGGTATCGGTGGTCCAGGTGAGGCCTGGTTCGTTGTTGCTAAAAATCATTCTCAAAATGAAGTCGTCCTCGCTCAGGGCGAAGACCATCCGGCACTCTATGCTGATGGATTAACAGCAGTTGATCTTAATTGGCTCACTGATGCACCTACTGGGACTTTTAAATGTAAGGCCAAGGTTCGCTATCGGCAGTCTGATCAAGACTGCTCAGTGACCGTAGAAGAGGGTAAAGTGAAAGTCGTTTTTGATTATCCTCAAAGGGCACTTACACCAAGACAATCTGTCGTCTTTTATCAAGGGGATATTTGTTTAGGGGGTGGGATAATTTCTGAGATTGCACCGAACTATTTTCAACTAGGTAGACCGTTACCAGAGATCCTTACGATTCAAATCTAATTTGTCATTTTTCTGATCAGGCCTCTTTTTGGCCTCAAATGCATTACATTCTCCAGACCCGGCCTGAGCTACAACCTTAGATGGGAGCTCCTTGCATTTTATCCCAAATTGCTTGCAACCATTCGGAATCTGGGCATCCCAGGTGATATAGAAGTGTTTACATTGACTGCAATTTGGCTTGCTCATAAACCTATTTTACTGAATCTTCTCTGGGCTTTCCACTAGGTAGAAAAGACCTGCCCCCTAAGGGCCGATGTGACCAACTTATGACAGGTTTATAAGGTTTACATGGACCCATCAAAATTCCCCCACCTGAAGATGAAATGAATTTTAATAGCTCTATGGCGCGACACGGCAGGGTCAAAGTGAAACCATTTTGACCGGCACAAATCGTGCAAATACATTAATTAATGGCCCGAAGCTAGATAATAAAAGGTTGATATGAACGTTGCTGGAAATGATGAAATGAATGTAAACATGAATGTGTTGTCACTTTTTTCATCGAATCAAATCGTGTTGCCTGATCCTCTTCAAGAATTACTTCGGGAAGCCGAACTAGATGCATGGAAAGAAGAGGAAGAGGTCGTGCAGGTCAAGAGACTTCTCGTTACTGAGACCCAGTTTCCTGATCAATCCATGTTTGTCCTTGAGCAACAATTGGCGAATCTGACTCAGAGTTTAGGTCGCTTAAGATTTTACCTCAGCGATTTAGATGATTTGCTCCCACGCTAAAATAATCTGGACAAAGCCACCGCGATTCCCTTAATTTAATCACCTATCTATTCTGTTTTCCGTGCCCAGGTGGCGAAATGGTAGACGCACTACCTTGAGGTGGTAGCGCTGGCAACGGCGTGCTGGTTCAAGTCCAGTTCTGGGCACCATTTAAATAAAAACTGTCAAACATTCTCCGGCCTAAATCATCACTAAAATTTATAAGTGCTCGAACCATTCTGGGTTTTAACTCCGCAAATTCTTTGATCTTTTTCAAACAGCAAAGAGCAGTTTCAAATGTAAATTCAAATGATTGGCATGGAGCTTTTAGCTTGAGAGTACCTTTTTCTCTCTCATTTCTAGATTTTAATTTATCTTATCCTGAATTAGTTATTTCCTAAAGTTGTAATATATGATATTATGAAGCGTAGTAGGTGAGAATATCTGCTATTGGAGGAATGCATGGGAGCAAGAAAACTTTTAACAGTTCCAATAAATGGCCAAATTAGTATAGGAAAAAAATGGGCAGGCAAAGAAATTGTCATTGAAGAGATTAATGATTATGAGATCCATATCTCATCAGGAACATTTATACCTGACGCAAATGCTACTTTCTTTAGCAAAGAAGCAAAAAATAAATTAGATAGCTTTAATAATTGGTCTACAAAAAATCCACCCAAAAAAGCTGACTTGAAAAAACTAAAAGAAAAACTTGATGACAAAAAGAAAAA
>CAMDQH010000053.1 GCA_945905815.1 Bacteriovorax stolpii
TGAGCAAACCACTGGGCAATGCCAGAACCCATCGTCCCGGCGCCGATAACGACAATTTTTTTTAAATTCATTTTTAAGAAACAGCGTATTCAAATGGCTGTTCAGATTCTTTGTACTCCGGAACTTTAAGTCCCCACTCAGCACACTTATCATTGATCTCTTTAACGAAAGCGTTACGAACATCTAAGTTTGAACGGTTTTTAAGGCCTAGTTTTTGATAGATGTCATTTCCTGAACCAGTTGATTTTCCAAAAGTGTTCATGACTCGTGGCCACCATAAATTGAGGCGCTCTTGAAGAAACTTTCTTTTTTCAGGGTCAGAGGCCATCTCCTTAACGTTTTTATCTCCGTGAGCAAGATGCATCCCTTCTTCCTTACAAATAGTACCAATCGCGTTTTTCCAAGGCATATAACTTGATTCTAAAGTATCTTCCAATACGTGACCTGCAGCTCTATCCATCAAAAAGTTAAATAGACAAAAATCTTCCCAATGAGTGATCTGGTAGTAAAAAATATTTACGCGTTTGTCTTTTTTAGCGCGCGAGAAACCAATTTGAGCTGTATCGGTAGGAATTCTCCAGTCAAACTCATGTTTAAGCATATGCTCATGAGTCTTTTCACCTAAATCATCCAGAATTTTATAAATTACGTGAGCGTGTCTCATTTCATCTTTAACAATTTGAGCAACTAATACTCTTTCATGCGCGTTTGGAGCTTTCGCGATCCATGGCATATAGCCAAGTCCGCCAGCATATTCAGAGTCGGCCTGCATCCAAAGAAGATTCAAAAGATTCTTTCGATAAATCTCAGGCATTTCTGTGTTTGAATCGAAAGTGCGACCGTTTTTAATTTCTTCGAATAACTTCAAATCCTCAGATGTGTATTCACGCATGGGATTTCTCCTTATTTATTTACCGTTAAATTGTGGTTTTCTTTTTCCTAAAAAGGCAGTTACGCCTTCTTTATAATCCTCTGAGAAGCCTAAAAAGCGCTGAACGTATTTCTCGCGGTTCAAAACTTCTCCCAATCCTTTTTCGTTCGCATATTGGAAGTTCTTCTTTACCATTTTTACTGACAGAGGTGCCAAGTTGTTGATTTGCTCTGCAAGTTTTACAGCTTCATCAACAGGGTTCTCAGCAATCGAATTGATGAAATTATACTCCAGCATCTGCTCGGAGAGAAGAGGCTTACCTAACAAGGCGAATTCCAAAGCTTTTGTGTAGCCCATTTGCCTAACTAGCATAAAACTCATCCCAGCATCAGGTGCTAACCCGATCTGACTAAAACCAGAGATAAACCGTATACCAGGAGCGGCTACTTTTAAGTCACACGCTAAGGCCACTGATAGCCCCGCGCCAGCGCACACGCCCTGAATAGCAGCAATAATGAGCTTATCAGAAGATTTTATAGCATCTATCAAAGGATTCCATTCAGTGTCTAATGTATGTCCAATGTCGACTGGGCCCAAAGTTGCGTTTACTGATCGATCATTTAAATCTTGTCCTGAACAAAAGGCTTTACCTTCTGCGGCCAGAACTATCGATCGAACACTTGAATCTTTATTTGCCTCTTTGATGGCGGAAATAATATCCAGTTTCCCTTGAACATTGAGGGCATTATAAACCTGGGGCCGGTTGATGGTAATGACGGCAGTCATGTTTTTTAATTCATATTTAATCGTTTGAAAAGTTTTCATTATTTGTACGTCGGATAAAAGTTAATAGGTTGAACATGGAGAATATCTTGACCATCTTTTGCTGGTTCAAATTTAATCATTCTAAGCTGATCAAAAATGCAGGCATGAAAACTTGGGTCTTTAAAAGCAGATTCAACGATTTTTAATTGAGATGCTTTTCCAACTTTATCGATCGTAAATGATACTTTAATTACACCCATCTCATTAGTGTCTCTTCCCTTATAAGATTCACTTTCCAGAAAGCATGACCGAAATTCCTCATTTTTATCATCCATGGGAGTTCTTATGGGATCATACTTCGGCTTATGACTTGCACAGGCCGCAAAAAAGAATAGGAGGCTAATTGCCTTCATATTTAGGCTCTCTTTTTTCCATGAACGCCTTCATTCCTTCTTTTTGATCTTTCGATGAAAAAGTTAGATAGAAATTTCTGCGCTCATACTCCATGCCGTCCTTAAGAGAGCATTCAAAGGCCATGTTGACCGCTTCTTTTGCGAGTTTAACTGCAACAGGAGCGCGATTTGAAATGATTTTTGCGATTTCAAAAGTTTCTTGCAAAAGCGTTTCAGCGGGAACAACTTTTGCCACTAGGCCAGATTTTTCTGCTTCATAGGCATCCATCATATCGCCTGTTAAAACTGCTAACATGGCCTTGGATTTTCCAATCGCACGAGTTAAACGTTGTGTTCCACCAGCACCAGGAATGGTTCCAATTTTAATTTCAGGTTGGCCAAATTTTGCAGAATCACCAGCGATAATAAAATCACAAGACATGGCGAGCTCACAACCGCCACCTAAAGCGAAGCCATTCACGGCAGCGATTACAGGTTTGGTGATTAAGACCATTTGTTTCCACGTACGAAACCGATTGTCATTGATTTGATCAATAGGTGAGGCGTCGGCCATCTGACCGATATCTGCACCGGCCGCAAATGCGCGATCATTTCCCGTAAGAATAATCACGCGCACATCTTTATCGTCTTCAAGTAGAAACATTGCTTCTACAACGTCCTTCATAAGGTCAGTCGAAAGGGCGTTAAGTACCTTTGGACGATTCAACTGAATAAGAGCGATATGAGCATGCTCACGATAATTTTTAGTGACTAAAATATTTTCAAAGTTTTTCATGCTTTAGCGATTAACTCTTCTGCGAAGTGAACTGAAACAGCATCTCCTGCAAATTTCATCGCATCTTTTCCAGATTCCATCATTTCAGGAGTTTTCATGGCAGCTTTCCATGCATCTTTATTTTCAAAACACATTTCTGCAATCATGTAAAGATTTGAAGCACCAGTTGGGCCTCCGAAAATTTTATTCGTGCGGAGTTCTTTAATTCCGGGAATTTTTAAACAAATTGGAGTGTGAATATTCTTGTAGTGATCTTCAAATGTGGCCTTGGCCCCATCATCAGTTGGAACACGGTAAACTGCGATTACTTTAAACATTTTTGCCTCGCGCGTTATTGAGTGGAGTTAAGTTGCATTACCTTAGCTAGAGTAGGGGGAAAATGTCAAAAAATGGCCATAAGAATAAGTTTAAAACCAGAGGAATTAGTCGCAAAAACTAATTATTTCGGGCCTTTTTTGATTTTCTAACGGTAAGTTCAAGTTCTTCGTGGCAGCTGACAAAGCATCATCACTTAATCATGAGTACAGTATTGATTAGTTACAGCATTAAGTTTTAAGTCCGTTGTAGTCACTACAATTAGCCGAAACGCCCCTCAATATATGCGGCTGTACGTGCCTCTTTAGGATTTTCGAATAGATCTTTAGTTCTACCCATCTCAACCAATTCGCCCATATACATAAAAATAGTTTCATCAGATACTCGTTTGGCCTGACTCATCGAATGAGTCACAATGAGGATTGAATAATCTTTTTTAAGATCTTTAATTAGAATTTCTATGGCTTCAATTCCGGCCGGATCAAGGGCCGAACATGGCTCATCTAAAAGAAGCAATTTAGGCTTGAGCGGTAAAAGTCGAGCAATACAAAGTCTTTGCTGTTTTTCAAGACTCAAAGTCAGGGCCGATCTGTTGAGTTGATTTTTAAGATCTTCCCAAAGGCCTACGCGCTTCAGGGAAGTTTCAACCATTTCGTCTAATTGCTTTGAAGTTACTTTTCTCAGATGAGTTCGAGCTCCAAAAATGACGTTTTCATAAATTGAAAGAGGAAGAGGGTTTGGTTTTTGAAAAACCATTCCAACCTGTCGCCTGAGCTCAGGGAGTGCGACTGTCGGGTGATAGATATCATTACCTAAAACCTGAATACTACCGTCGTGAGAAACCTCACCACTGCGCTCATTTATTCGGTTAAGACATTTTAGGTAAGTGCTTTTTCCGCAACCGCTAGGGCCAATGAGTGCCGTAATTTTATAAGCGGTAATATTAAAAGTAAGATTTTTCAAGGCCTGAAAGTTACCATACCAAAAGCTGAATTCATTCGTATTAACAACATCATTTCTCATATTTTACCCGAATACGCCTTCAATATAGTCTTTCGTGCGTTTATCATTAATTTCGCCTGAAAATATTTTTTGATTAATGTTCAGATCAAGAATTTCACCATTCAACATCATAGCAGTTCGATCACCCAGTCGCTTTGCCTGATTAATAACGTTTGTGACCATAATAATGGTTAGATCTTTTTTGAGTTCGTGAAGAACTGCTTCAATTTTCATGGTCGTCACTGGATCAATCGCAATTGAAAACTCATCTAAGCATAAAACTTCAGGATGATGAGAAAGCGCACGTGCAATGGTAAGACGTTGTTGTTGACCACCGGAAAGTTTGGTCGCCAAATGGTCTAATCGGTCTTTAACTTCATCCCATAGCGCAGCTTTTTTTAAACAGTCTTCAAGAATAAAATCAAGCTCGGCTTTATCTTTACATCCGGCCATACGGGGAGCGTATGTCACATTGTCTTTAATGGACATTGGAAGACCGACAGGAAGTGGTGAAACCATTCCAACTCTTCTTCTGAGAAATGTTGAATCTTCATCTTCAAAGATATCCAAACCATCGAGAAGGATTTTTCCTTCAACTTTGACTTCATTATTGAAGTCAGTCATGCGGTTTATGCTTCTCAAAAGAGAAGTTTTTCCAGAATTGGCTGGACCAATAATAGCTAGGACTTCATTTTGAAAGATATCCAGATTTAAATTTTTAACTACGATCTTGTTGCCGTAGCTAATATTCAGATTTTTAATTTCAATTTTTTTTGTCATATTACCACTTCCTCTTCGTACGGAAGTATGTTCGAAGCACTACTGCGACTGAATTTACTGAGAGAATTAGAAGAATAAGTACCAATGCTGTAGCATATGGGTAGGAAACAGGAACGCCTACAACTTGAGTTGAGATCGTGAACAGGTGCATAGAAAGTGTCATACACTGATCAAAAACGGTTTGAGGTAAGAAGGGAAGATAAAAAGCAACGCCTGTAAATAAGATCGCGGCTGTTTCACCTGCAGATCTTCCAACAGCAAAAACAACACCTGTTAAGATACCAGGAAGTGAGTTTGGAAGAACAATATAGCGAATTGTTTGTAGTTTACTTGCTCCAACGTTCCATGAAGCTTCTCTAAAAGAATGAGGAACTGCTTTCAGTGATTCGAGTGTCGAAGTGATAATGACCGGCAAATTCATTACGGCCAAAGTGAATGAAGCCGCAAGGATACTAGTACCCATTTTCATAAAAAGAACAAAGGCTCCTAAGCCGAAAAGCGCGTGCACAATACTTGGAACGCCTGCAAGATTGAGAATTGCCAGGCGGATAATACGAGTAAGTTTCCCATCTTTTGCGTATTCAGAAAGATAAAGAGCAGCGAGAACTCCTAAAGGACATGAAACCAGGACACTGATCATTACGAGCCAGAACGTTCCTACGATGGTTGGGAATATTCCACCGGCAGTCATTCCATTAATTGGGTCGAGAGTTAAAAAGTCCCAAGAAAGTGCTGGGTATCCTTTGATGAATAACCAGAAAATAATCCCTAAAGCAGGTAAGAATAAAAAGAAAGTAACCATGCTAAGTGCATTCTTAAAATTCTTTTCTCGGATTTCTTTGTTTAGAAGATGAATACTTGGATTAAACATAATTATTTCTTTCTGCCACGGATGAGATAATCCGCAGTCACGTTAACAACAAATGAAAGAAGAAAAAGAACTAATCCAATGGCAAAAAGGGCTTGATAGTGTTCTCCGCCTTTTGGAGATTCACCAAGTTCAGCCGCAATGGTTGCAGTTAGAGTACGTGCAGGGTCAAATAAGCTGTGAGGAATTTGAATCGAGTGGCCAGTGGCCATTAGGACGGCCATTGTTTCACCAAGTGCTCGGCCCACGCCCAAAAGTGCAGCTGCCATAAGACCATTTTTAGCGGCCGGTAGAAGAACACGTGTGGCCACTTCCCATTTCGTAGCACCCATTGCTTCAGCAGCTTCTCTATATGTTTCTGGCACAGCCCTTAGTGCATCTTCACCGACTGAAACAATTAAAGGCAGTGACATTAGCGCCAAGATGACCGAAGCGTTAAGAATGTTCAGGCCAATAGGAACATCAAAAGTGTGAATGATAAGTGGGTTAATCATCATGATGGCAATAAAGCCCCAAACTACTGAGGGAATTGCTGCCAAAAATTCAATTAGAACCTTATAAATCTCCCTGAATTGCGGGGAACAAAATTCCGAAATATAAAAAGCACACGCAAGGCCCAGTGGTACAGCAATCAGCATTGATAATATCGTGACACTCATGGTTCCGACTAACAGGGCAAGTATTCCATAAGTTACTTTTGAAACTGATGCAGGATTCCAAGAGATTGAAAAGAAAAACTCTTTGAATTCAAATCTTCCAACGAGAAATGGGAAGGACTCTTTTAAAATAAAAAACAAAATAGCAGCTATCAAAAAGATAGAACTAAAGCCCCCGGCCTTTATAAGGAATTCAATAAACCTTTCAGATTTCGGTTTTGAACTTTTTTTCTTACGCCACTCCATTGCGAGAGTGGGTGCCTGTTCTAACTTCATTTCCATATCTACTTTTTAGGAACAGGTACATAACCTGATTTAATGATAATTTCTTTTGCAGCATCGCCTTGGACCCAGTCCATGTAAGCTTTTACTTCTGCAGAAGGTGCACCTGCAGTGTACATGTAAAGTTCTCTCGAAATGGGATAAGATTTATCCGTAGCTGTTTCAAGTGTAGGAGTGACACATTTTCCATCGATAGTGTTTATACAAAGAGATTTAACACCTTTTGTAATATAGCCCATGCCAGAGTAACCGACAGCACATGGAGTTTTCTCTACGAGATCAATTGATTCTCTAGAACCATTTAAATCCATAGACCCAGTTTTAAAGTCACGTTTTTCTCCCAAGGTCGCTTCACGGAAATATTGATAAGTTCCAGAGTTTGATTGACGAGAAACGCGGATAATTTTGTTGTCTTTACAGCCAGGAACTACAGTTCCTCTAACGTCACTCCAAGTATCGCATTTACCACCATCGCCGTAGATACATCCAATTTCTTCCAGGCTTAAACCACTTAGAGGATTAGACGGATGAACGAAGACAGCAAGTGCATCAAGACCTACAATAAATTCGTTAACAGCTTTGCCATTATTTTTAAGCGCTTCAGCTTGTTCTTCAGCTTTCATTTTCCTAGAAGAATTTGCAATATCAACTGTTCCATTGATCAAAGCCGCTATTCCAGTTCCTGAACCGCCACCAGATACAGCGATAACTACTTTTGGATTCACTTTACGATATTCCTCGGCCCAAGCTTGCGACAAGTTTACGATTGTATCTGAACCCTTATTTTGAATTACTATGTGCTCGCGTTTTGAACAACTCATAAGAATGAAAAGCAGTGCTAATGTCGTGCGCATAAAAGTCCTTTGTAATTTAGCGAATAATAGCCCTCTTGAGAGAGGAATTCGAGTCAGCTGAGTATTCTTAACCTAGTCTTAACGTTGGAGAAAACTTTACATTTACGCAGAACAGCGTTAGCCTTTATTTCAAATGGTTAGCTACGATATAATTATTCTTTGTTTGGCCTCTTTTGGGGCAGGATTCGTCGATTCAATCGTTGGGGGAGGTGGATTGATCCAACTTCCGGTCCTGATGATGGTTCTTCCTCAATATCCAGTTGTCACACTTCTGGGAACAAATAAACTTGTTTCGGTTACCGGGACGGCGTTTTCAGCTTACCGTTTTTCACGTCACATACCCTTTATTCGAACCATTATTATTCCTGCGATTTTGTCGGCATTTTTATTTTCATTTTTAGGTGCCTACACAGTTTCGATCATGAGTAATGAATTTCTTAAACCATTTTTTATGGTGTTACTTTTTTGTGTTTTCCTCCTGACAATTAGAAACAAAACGTTTGGGTTAGTTGATCACGATCATAATGTCGTCATTCCGGCATGGAAGCCAATTGTCATTGGTTCGATTCTTGGTTTTTATGATGGTTTTTTTGGGCCAGGCACGGGCACTTTTCTTATTATCGCGTTTGTTGGTTTAATGGGCATGACTTTTGTCCAAGGCTCTGCTTACGCGAAGATTATTAATCTTACGACTAATCTAGCTGCTATTTTGTTATTTATGTTCAAAGGGACATTTTTATTTAAGTATGCATTGCCGATGATTCTTTTCAATGTATTAGGTGCAGTAATGGGTGTTCGATTGGCCCTCTTGAGAGGGAATACCTTTGTCAGAGGGCTACTGAGAGTTATTGTTTTGCTGACGATTCTTAAGCTTGGGTATCAGATTTGTAAGGACTATCTTTTTTAAAGGTAGCCACGTTTCATTTGATCTCTTTCAATGGCGTCAAACAAGGCCTGAAAATTTCCATTTCCAAAGCCCCAGTGATTTTTTCTCTGAATATATTCAAAGAAAAGTGGTCCAATATATGTGTCTGAGAAAATCTGAAGTAGATATCCATCCTTATCTCCATCCACGAGCAAATTAACTTTTTCAAGAATGTTGAGGTCTTCGGTAATTGTGAATGGACGATTAGGAATAGCTTCATAATATGAGGAAGGCACATTTAAAAATTTCACATCTCTTTGTTTTAATTCCCCAACGGTGGAAATAATATCTGGAGTCATGAGGGCGATATGTTGAACGCCTGGACCTCTATGAATATCTAAAAACTCCTGAATCTGGGATTTTCCACCTACGCTCTCTGGTTCATTGATTGGAATAATGATCGAATTGTCAGCAAGCTGAACCACTTTTGAAATTAATCCAGTCTTCGTACCTTTGATATCGAAGTAGCGAGTCTCAACGAATCCATAGGTTCGTTTATAGAATTCTACCCAATGATCCATCTGTCCTTTTGGAACATTGTTTGTAAGATGATCAATTCGAGAGACGCGTGTTTTTAGTGGTTTTGCATTGGGGTCTTGTTCGATAGTTTTAAAACCAGGTCTAAATTCGTTTGATGGACGTTCAACAAATTCATTTATGACGTCTCCAAAACCTTGGATTGAAGCGGTTTTAGTTATCCCAGCGGCCGTTTCTTCAATCTTTAAATCTGTTATAAGTGAAGCACCATTTTTTAGCGTGACCTCTAAGGCCTTTTCGACGCTTTCAACTTGGAAAGAAATTTTACTAACTCCTTCACCGTGAGCTTTAAGATATTTACGAGGAAGGGAATTTTCATTTGTCGAACCTTTGACTAAAAAGCGAACTTGACCTTGAGTGTAAAGCTTTGAATCCGAAGTTTCGGCCGTTTGGACAAAACCCATGGTATGAAAAAGTTTTAAAGTTGGAGATTGAAGGTTATCAACCGTAAATTCCAAATGATCGATACTTTTCAGTCCTGCAGGGTTTTGTGACATATTTATCTCCGTACTTTTTTCTTCGGTTGACCTTGGGGCAGCGTAAAACAATCTTCTTTCTGGATGGGCTGAAAATAATCGGCTTCTTCAATCAAAACTCCTGCAGTAGTCGACTCGACTGCACAGATTTCAACTCGCACACCTTCAGATTTTAAATGTCGTACTAGTTCAACATAATCTGAATCACCTGACAAAATGATAATAGCATCAACTTTACTCGCCAGCTGTGTAGCATTAATACTCAGCGGAATATCGGCCGATTTATGACAAGGTCTGACCGAGCCAAAATATTTATCATGTAGTCTTTCGGCCAACTTAGACGAGATATTTTTACCCTCGCGAAAGTAAATCAGGCGATTTAGGCCTCTGCCTTTAAGTAAGCGTGGAATCAGGACGTCAAAATTGATCATCATGTTGCTGCTTCTGTGCTCGGATTCCAGTGATCTTTCGATGTTGTTTCCATCGACTAAAATTGCAACTGATTGGGATATGTGAATATTAGTTTTTTCTTCCATATTAAGTCCTTGATATTACTTTTTGATAATTGATCATGTGATCGCGAAGGAGTATAACTAGAAATATAACATTTGGGATAGAACAATGGGCCATAAAATTCTTAACGGGAATGAACTTCTCATACAGGGAGCCTTGGAAGCAGGGTTTCACCTATACACTGGCTACCCAGGGTCTCCACTGGCAGATTTTTTTAATATTCTATATGAAGAAAAAGAAAACCTTCTGAAAAAAGGCATTCGTGTTGTTATAGCAAATTCTGAGGCAAATGCTGCGGCAATGGCTTCGGGTGCTAAAATGGCAGGCCAAAATGTTCTTGTCGCTATGAAATCGATGGGACTCCACGTTGCCTCGGATGCATTGTCTGTTGGGAATTTTGCGAACCCTGGGAAAATATTAAACGGCAAACATTCTGGTGTCGTGGTCGCAGTAGGTGATGATCCTTGGTCTATTTCAACTTCAACACCTGCCGATTCTCGTTATTTATTTAAGCATCTCCATATGCCATTTCTAGAGCCTGCCACTCCTCAAGAGTTGAAAGACTGGATGGCAGTGGCGCTTGAAATCTCTCAAAGAAGTTCAGTCTATACTGGCTTTCTCTTGACCACATTTATGGCAGAGGGTGGGGGAAGAGTTGAGATTGGCAAAGAAATGGTCATTGATCAAACTCCTGTGACTCTTGACCCAAGAGAGTTTAATCTTTCAACGAACGTAATGGTTCCGCCAAATTCACTTTTGGCCGACAAAGAAATGATTCTTAATCGGTTCCCACAAATTAAGAATATTTTAGCGGAACTTAATCTCGATCAAATATTTGGAAATAATAATTCTGAGATTGGAATTATTTCTAGTGGCGGAGTTTTTGAAACTCTCAAGCAGGTCTTGGAAGAATCAAATGTGATTAACGAGATTCAATTATATAAAGCGGCAACAACTTACCCATTTAATGAACAGCAACTCTTACCATTTTTAAAATCGATCAAAAACTTGATCGTGGTGGAAGAAAAACGTGGTTTTGTTGAAGGTGAAATTAAAGAACTTATTAATAAACACGGTCTCTCTCTTACCGTCATGGGTAAAGAATTTAAATCAGATCACGGATTCACCGAAGGCTTTCCTGCATTCGGTGGTCTTAATTATGAAATCATATATAAAAAATTAAATCAGGCCTTAGATCACTTAGAGTGGAGTAAGTCCGGTGAAGTTTGTTTTAACAGTCTGCCTGAGTCAACTCGCCTGACAGTTTTGCTACCAAGAAGACTTCCTACTTTTTGTCCTGGCTGTCCCCACCGCGAAACCTTAAGTGTCATGAAGGATGTAAGAGCATCTCTCGCCGATAAAAATGTTCAGCTTATTTCTCACGGCGATGTAGGATGTTACTCACTTTCATTTTTAGAACCGTTTAAGGAAATGCATGATCTCTCGGCCATGGGGCAGGGCGGATCTTTGGGTGCTGGTGCCGATATTTTTACCACTAATCCCTCTGTTGTTTTAATGGGAGATTCTACTTTTTTCCATTCAGGCATGGTCTCAATCTCCAATTCAGTTCAGATGGGCCACAATATTACTTATATTCTGCTTGATAATGATAATACTGCGATGACTGGACATCAGGTAACACCAAGATCGGGTGAATCCGTAGATGGTGTCGTTCGTCCTCGTCAGAATATGCTTGATGTAGCGAAATCTTTACAAGTTGCTGAAGCCTTGGAAATCAATCCTTCTGACCGATATTTTTATAAAAATCTTTTAATCGAGATGGTTCAAAGACCAGGTGTAAAAGTCATTGTTTCCAATAAAGAATGTGGCCTGACTTTTCATGGTCGCAAAAAAAGAGATGAGCGGAAAATTTTTGCTGCAGGTGAAACCGAAGCGGTGAGAGAATTTTATCAGATCAACACTCTTGCCTGTGAAGATTGCCGAGCTTGTGTGGATATGACTGGTTGTCCGGGTCTATCTCAAACCAATGATGCTTACGGTACTAAAGTGATGATTGATCCTCAGATCTGTGTTTCAGATTCTTACTGTACCAAGATCAAGGCTTGTCCTAGTTTTGAATTGGTAAAAGTACATAATTTTCATCCGACTAAATACAAAAAAAATGGCCCAGAGAAAAAAGAATGGAATATTCCTCTACCAGTAGCAGCTAAAAATCTTCAGAAAATTTCTGAAGGTAGTGACTTTAGAGCAATTGTAATTGGAGTTGGTGGTTCAGGTGTAACGACAATTTCCCGTGTGGTGGCGGAAGCTGCCGGTGAAATGGGTGGAAGAAATGATTTAGATTTTAAATTCGTCGATCAAAAAGGTCTTGCGCAAAGAAATGGCTCAGTCACCAGTCACCTGAGTATTTTCAATAAGGCCAAGTCTCAGGGACCGGTTGTCCCTTTAGCCTCTGCCGATTTAGTTCTCTCACCTGATTTACTTGAAGGCTCGCGTGCGATTGAATTCCTTTCTTCAAACGGTGTATTGATTATAGATTCTGAGTATCAGGTCCCACTTACTATTTTACTTGATCGAGGAATTGATAACCAGGTTATGACTCCTGAAATAATTCATCAAGAACTAGCTTCCAAATTAGGTAAGCACCTCATTATGGCGCCTATGAAAAAGATGTGCTTTGAAAAATTTCAAAGACCAGTTTACTCGTCGGCCATGATTCTGGGTATTGCCTTCCAGGCCGGCAAACTTCCCTTTACTTTGGAAAATCTTAATCAGGCGTTGAAGAGCTCTGTGCCTAAAGCCGAATTCGCTACCAACTGGGAAGCTTTCATGATGGGGAGAGAATGGTTTGAACTTCATAAAGAAAATCCTGTAGAGATGACACTTACAAGTTCTTCTGTTTCATTTGATCTAATTATGAAAAGTGCTGGCACAATTGCTTATCCATGGCAGTCAAAAGATAGATATTCTAACGTTCTACTTAGTTACACTAAAATGATGATGGAACATTTTCCATTACTACCTAAGTCGTACCTTGCTCAGTACATTCATGATATTTTAGTTTTTGACTTGGGCAAAGGCCTTCCTGGTTTTTATCAAGATGCAATTGATCTTAAAAAACGTTATTCAGATGAAGATTTAAATGTCGCTTTAAGAACTCTGGCGAAAACCTATTGGATTAAAGATGAGGTTTTTGTCTCTCATCAAATGGTTTCCCCCATGAAGCTGGAACTTGATAAGGAAAAGTATCAGGAGTTAGGTTCATCGTTTGAAGTCGTTCATATTAACCGACCTGCCTTTGAGATTATGGGTAGAAAAATTGAATTCGATTTTTCGCCGAAAGTATGGATGCTGCAGATTATGAAACATTTCAGGATTCTTCGAAAACTGATGCCCGCCTGGCACCATGAAGAAAGAAGAATCTCAGCTTCTATACGGAAACAAATACTTGAAAAGACCCAGCCATTAAAACATCTTAAAGAATTAGATTCAATTAAGGGTTACCGTCAAATACGCTATCAGCATGCTAAAATGTATTTAGGTGAAAAGTCGTGAGTAAGATCATTGATGCAGTTTCAATAGTCATTACCTGTGGCGCAGAAATATTTTTTATCCAAAGGCATTATCATCTTAAGGCGTTTCCTGGTTATTGTGCTTTTCCTGGTGGGAAAGTTGAAGCTGGGGACGATTCTTTATTTATCCAACATCCACTCACAATGGGAATCGATCCGAAACTTTTCGGTGCTATCATCCGAGAGGGGCACGAAGAATTAGGTATTAATTTAGGTTTAGAAACTCTGAATGGAAACGTTGAGAATATTGACTACCTGGGACTAGCAGTAACACCAGATTTTAATCCGTTCCGATTTGCCACGCATTTTTATAGATTTAACTTGAAAAAAAAATGCGATTTTATTGTGGATAGAAATGAAGCATTTTTGGCAAAATGGATGAGCGCTTCAGAGTTGCTCAACTTATATGCCAATGGACTTATTTTGGCCGTTCCACCTGTGATTAAAATAATAGAGGATTTGGGACGAGACCCTTATATTAAAACAATTCCTAATCTGAATTTCTCATATGATAAGGATAATCATGTTCCTTACATAGAGTCGTTAAGATCAATTAGACAATTGATGCCTCTTTCAAATACTTTGCCTCCAGCGACACGTACAAACGCTTTTCTCATAGGTGATGATGGTCCAAAAATCATCGTAGACCCCTCTCCTAAAGACAGTGAGGAATATAGAAAATTTAAAAACACCATAGCTCTTTTTGGCCTAGATAAAATTTTATTATCTCACCATCATCCAGATCATCATGAAAGCTCAAATGTTTTGGCCAGAGAGTTGAATGTTCCTATGATGATGAGTCGAGATACTCATGGCAGGCTTAGTAAGAAATACCCATGCTACTTTGACGGCATTAAAATTGAATTTGTTAAAGAAGGCGACGTTGTTACTAAATGGTTAGGCCGAAATGTCGTTGTCTATGAAGTCCCTGGCCATGACGAAGGACAAGTAGCACTTGCTTCTGAGGATATGAGTTGGTTCATTGCTGGCGATCTTTTTCAGGGTGTTGGTACTGTGGTTATTGGAGATGATGAAGGAAATATGACTAAATATTTCCAGACTCTTTCAAAAGTTATATCGCTTAAGCCTAAAGTTATTTTTCCGTCACATGGGATTGGCCTTGGCGGGACTTTGATTTTAGAAAATACTTTAGCGCATCGAAAGGTTCGTGAGCAAGAGGTGCTTGCGTTTCATAAAGCTGGAAAAACCGAAGATGAGATGTTGAATGCAATCTATGCCGAAGTTGATAAAAAAATCTGGCCTTACGCACGTAAAACAATACAGAAACATTTAGAAAAGTTGAAAGCGGAAGGACTTATCGCATGAATCCTTTTACGCCTTTTATCTTGATATTTTTTTTCATTGTTGGACCCCATGATAGTTACGCTAAAACAATCGAAATTGCATTGAGTGAAAAAGTTCCTTTTCAAAAGGGCGATATTTTTAAATTAAAAGGTACCGATTATTCGGTCGAAATTGGCTTCTCTGCTGGGACAGAATGTGCAGTTCCTGGTTTCAATTGTGGCAGCGGTTATCAACCACCTCATCCAACCTATGACATTAAATGTGGAACACATAAGCTCTGTCCTTACATATTAATGGACTATCCAACTAACGGCACCTCAGGGAGCTTAACGATAGAAACTGAAGAAAGCTGTACCAAAAATAAATTGGAATATTGTTTTAGTACTTACGCTAGACAATTTCAGGATGACGAGGGATGTATGAAGCTCAAGTCTCCCTTTGGAAAATACTATTGTCTTGAGCGATTCCCAGAATCTAAGCGTCCTGAGAACAAAGCTCTTTGCGAGCAATTGCCCGCGGAAATCTATGCCCTAAGATGGAACTGCTTTTATGAGTACGCCGTACGCTACCGTGATGCGAGCTTTTGCGACAAATATCCAGCGAGTGACTTTAGCGGAAGAGACCGTTGTCTGCTAAAAATGGCCGAACTCTTGAACGATCAATCATTTTGCAAAAAGATATCTGCGACCAAAGAGCATAGCTACGTTGAACAGTGTCAACAGTTAGAGAAGAAGCCTAAGTAGGGTAGCCTTTCTCGCTTAGCGTAAAAGAAACTGAGCACTGCACATACTGATAAATGCTGAACTCTTTCCCGAGCTTGGTTAGAATATTCGCATGAATAACACCCATTTTTGCACCATTAGAACCATTCTATTTTTTCTATTTTTTTTCCAGTTAGTTGGAATACAAAAAGGGCTCACTTCAGAAGTGTTAGTCAAAGAAGCTGATGCTCTTATTAGCGAACAAAAATATTCAGCTGCGCTAGAGAAAATCAAACGTGCCATAGATCAGAGCAAATTAAAAAAAGATGAAATGGCTTGGGCAAAACTTGTTGTTAGGGAAGCTCAACTACAAATGGGCCTTCACGGTTATGAAACAGCAGTTAAAGATTTAAAGCGTAGGCAATGGCCTGACAAACCTCTTGCGGAGGCTATGGTTAACATTGCTTATGCTTCTTCATTAAAAAACTATTTTGAGTCTTATTCATGGGAAATTAGAAAAAGAGAGCGAGTCGAATCTAAAGATGAAGTTGATCTTAAAGCTTGGACTGGTGATCAGATTTACCTTGAAGCCTATAAGGCATATAGCAAAGTCTGGAAAAATCGAACAGGGCTAGCAAAGTATCCCAAGTCAAAAATGCCTACACTCATTCAGGCCAATACATATCCAGAAGACATTCGAGGAACCCTTAGGGATTCCCTCACTTTTCTTTTTGCTGAATTATTGGCCGATTCATCAGGATGGACACCACAGCAATCTAATGAGAAATACCTATTAAATGTTGGCCAGTTATATAAAGGTGAAGAAAATCTGAGTTTAACAGACCCTAAGATTCACCCACTTCGTAAAATTTCGTACATCTTTTCAGATCTTGAAAATTGGCACAAAAGTGAAAAAAAACAGGGACCTGCTCTTGAGGCCAGAATTGAACTTATTCGCATCATTTATTCTCAATTTACGGATAAACTTTCAAAAGCGATTGGGATTAAAGTGCTTAATCAGGCGATAGAGAAAAATAAAAATGACCCTTGGGTAACCATGGCCTATGCGACGCTTGCTGAATTTACTTCGCAGGAAATTGAACTTGATGCCATGATAAGAGCAATGGCCATCGCTCAAAAGGGTGCGGCCCTGTTTAGTAATTCCCCTGGAGCAGCTAAATGCCGGGACCTCATTAAGAGTATTGAGCGGCCCCAGTATTCGTTGAGTGGAATGGATGTTGATGGTGTTAACAAAAGATCTATTCAAATAAGTTATCAAAATATATCTAAAGTTACTTTTAAGTCTTATGCCTTTGATATAAAGACTTTTCTGAAAAACACTCAAGACTATTCTATCCGTCCGACATGGAGAGAAATTGAAAGTCAGATTAAAACGAAAAGTATTTATGAATGGTCTGTAAGTTTACCACCTACTCTTGATTATCGGTCGCACAGTTTTTTTGTTACACCGCCAACTCATAAACCAGGCTTCTATATTATTTTGGCAAATGAAGAAAAAACTGGGTTGCAAACTGGTGTACAAATGTATTTCAGTGATCTGGTTTTAACAGTTCATAAAGATTATTTCGCTAAAAAAATTCAAGTTGATGTCCTTTCAGGTAAATCAGGTGAAGCCTTAAAAGATGTGACAGTTTCACTTTATAAAGCTGATTATCAAAAAGCACATTCAATGATTGGCTCGGAGAAAACTAATAAAGATGGGAGCGTGAGCTTTATAAGATCCAGTGCCGGAGGAGAGAATCTCTTTGTTATTGCGGAAAAAGGTGACCAGCTAGTTTCTAGTCAAAGCCCTTTTTATATCTACAATCAGGCCCAGCAAGACCATCAAACAAGAGATGCCTTTATTTACACAGATCGTAGTATTTATCGGCCTGATCAAAAAGTGAAATGGAAAATTGTGGCATATAAGGGAGATGTTAAAGAGGTCAAGTACGCTGTAGACCCAAAAGCTGAGGTTACTGTCTATCTCAGAGATACCA
>CAMDQH010000054.1 GCA_945905815.1 Bacteriovorax stolpii
TAAGTGTGCTGAGTGGGGACTTAAAGTTCCGGAGTACAAAGAATCTGAACAGCCATTTGAATACGCTGTTTCTTAAAAATGAATTTAAAAAAAATTGTCGTTATCGGCGCCGGGACGATGGGTTCTGGCATTGCCCAGTGGTTTGCTCAGCAGATGTGTTTTGTTGAGTTGGTGGATAACTCCGAAGATCAGCTCAAGAAGGCCCTCGCTGAAATTCACAAATCCTGGGACAAGCTCGTAGAGAAAGAAAAGCTCACTAATTCTCAAGTGAATCAGATGAAAAAGCTTCTTGAGATCAAAAGTCTAAATCTCGTTTCCAAAGACACTGATCTAGTGGTCGAAGCGATAATTGAGAACCTTGAAATCAAGAAAACGCTCTTCCAAGATCTTGATCATTACTTTGCCCCTCATACTATTATCTCTTCAAATACTTCCAGTTTCCCTATCACTTTAATGAGTGAAGCGGTTTCAGCCGAGAGAAAAAAGCGTTTTGTGGGTCTGCACTTTTTTAATCCTGCCACCATCATGAAATTGGTTGAGGTTATTAAAGGTGAAAAAACCGACGCAAAACTATGTGAAGATCTCTACGATTGGTTTGATTCCAAAGATAAAAAACCGGCGCTTTCTAAAGATTCCCCGGGTTTTATCGTTAATCGAGTGGCCCGCAACTTTTACGGCGAACCGCTTCGAATCGTAGATGTTGAAGATGAGGCAAAAATGCGAGAAGTTGATCAGATCCTCAAAGACGTAGGCGGCTTTAAAATGGGCCCTTTTGAGCTAATGGATCTCATCGGTATTGATGTGAACTATTCAGTCACCTGCTCAGTCTGGGAGGCCTATAATAGGGAATCGCGCTTTGCTCCCCATGAGCTTCAAAAGAAAATGGTAGAAGAGAATAGATTTGGTCGAAAATCGAAACGTGGGTTTTATAAATATGACTAATGTTCAATTTGAAAATATTCTTATTAATTTTGGTTTTGGGACTAAGGAAGAAAAAAAACAGATTCTTATAGATAACTCTCATAAAGATGTTTTTATGGATCTTACTTGTTTTGATCCCCAAGAATTTTATTCTACTTTCCCCCAGCTTAAAGGCAGCTTTGCTGCACTTTTCTGCGACCATGTTAAAAGAATAGAAGTTCATATGAAGGATAAAAACGAAGCTTTTATATCCAAGCTCCAAGAACTTGGTTTTAAGACTTTCGAAACTTCCATTCTCTCTTGCGGTTTTGTTTTTCCTCGAACAATTGTTCAAATTATTAATGAAGCTCATTTCGCTTTAGAAGAAAATGTTGCATCGAAAAAAGATATCGACCGTGCCATGAAATTTGGAGTGAATTATCCCAAGGGGCCATTTGAATGGTCTCAAGGACGTGAGAGATATGTACTAGTTTTGCTAAACGAGTTGTTTGAGAAAACTAATGATAAACGTTATGTAGCTTCTAAGCTTATTTAATTTTTTCTCAAATGCTTTATAATCGTAGAAACAGATCCATCCTTAGGTCGAAAGTAGTTTAAAAAAAGGCTCCCGAAGGAGCCCTGTCCACTATTTACACTGAGCTTTATTGAGCTTGAGATAGAAGCGCTTCTTAGCAACTGGCTTGAGGCTGTCGTTGTTATAAACCTGTAAATAAGCATAGTCCTTACAGCTACCGTCGGGTTGATTAACAGTTTCACATTCCATCGAGGCCTTAAGAGTAATATTCAAAATATCATCTTCGGATTGTATCGAATAAATGGTTGGATTTGTTTCTTCGCCTTCCCATTTGATTGCGCCCTGGAGAGCACCTTTCTTAAATTCAACTTTTACGATTGCTGGAAATTTAATAAATTTTGCATCACCTGATTTCAACTCAAGTTTCAAATCGTTAGTCACAACACCATCAACTCCGCAATCAGTGAGTGGTCTTTCTCTACTCGCTTCAGATTGCTGAGTTAGTTCCCCTTTGGCAAAAGTCACTTTCATTGAAGAGGGTTTGAACTCTGCACTAAAGGCAAAGTTTCTTTTCACTAAAGAGTTTTGAATGATTGTTTTAAACTGATTAATCTCTCTAACTTCACTTCCTAGCTCATCGGCATAAAGCATGTGCTCAAACCAACCTCTTGCTGATAAGGCAGGGTGGTTACGAGTTAATCTCATTGCTTCGAGAGTCAAATCAGCAAAATCATAAAGACCTTCACGACCATTTTTAGCTATGACAGCATCAAGCATATCACTCATAGCACCGCCGTAAGACTCACCCTCATCATGCAATTCATTTGTTAAGTAAAATCCAGTTTTGTTAATAATACGGAAGTCGTTCTTTCCAGGAAATTCAACTCCACTCGTTTGATGTTCAACTATAATTTTAGCTACGAAATCGGCCATACCTTCAGAGAGACCTCCATAGCCACCTTTTGAGTCAGAAAATCCAAGGTGAGAACCCATTAAACGCTCCATCACTCCATGACCCAGCTCATGCCAAATAGTAGGATTGTCTCGAGCAAGATTTGGCTGAGAAGAGTTATAAGTCGTAAAGTTAATGGTATTGTCGTAATAGTATGCATTATCCTTCATGCCGATGTCGGGATCAAAAAGAAAAGCATGAAACGGATTAGTCGACAGTTCTTTATCCTCAAATCCCATTTCAACTAAAGCGTCCATGAGGACAGTTACGCCGTAATAAACCTGTATTTCATCAAAGCCAGAGTTGATATATGAAACGGTATCATGATCTGGAAGTCTTTCTGGAAGACGATTCAAAAGTTCAGTCTCAGAAGTAATGGTTTTCCCATAGAAGCCGCTTAGAGGTTTTGCCATCCACTCCCCATCAATATTCTTCCACGAGATCATGTGGTTAACGGAAGCTTTGAGATCAAAATTTATTTCTTTAAATTCTTTAGCGGCTGGATGAATATTGATGGTTGCGTACTTACCTTGAAGAACCATTCCATTTGTAAAATCATTTGCTTTTACAGGGAACCTAGAAACTGCATCGACTACTTTCCTTCTTAGAGATGCTTCGGACCATATGTCGTTTTCTGCTCCAAACGCTGTTTCAGCTAAAACTGGATGATAACTACTTTCTGGAAATTTAACTGCATCAAAAACAGATAAAGGGTTTTCTCCCCCATCAGGAATACTTGTCGTAATGAATTTAAGTTCTTTTTCTTCAAATGGAAGTTTCTCGCCTGTGTTTTCAACTTCTTCATAAATAGGAAAAACATTTGCACGCACAGTCTGAAACTGTTCACTCTGAGGAAAATCTATGTAGATTTTTTCAAGAACAACATTCTTAAGAAGTGAAATACTTATGTGATGAACACCACGACGACCACGTACTTCAACCTGTCTTACCAGATCTCCATTTACCCACTGATCATTCGACTTCATGCTAAGGACACGATTATCAGTATCATGTTTTGCAACTTCTTCAGATATTATCTTGGAAATTGCGAGTGAAAGTTTTTTCGATTTGATAGCACCAGCCGAGAACCTTGCTTTTAAGAATTTCCTAGCAAGATTCTTCTCGGAACTTTTTGCTTCCTCAGAAAGATGCATCTCAGCCAAAATTAATTCATTTGATACTTTATTGCTCCAAATTCTGATCGCCGTTTGGGCCACAGGTATATCCTGACTCTGCTGGACATACATTTGGTATCGGCTTGTCGCTAACTCACGATCTTCTATCAAATAAAAATCTGATTCTTGAAAGCTTAGTTGAGTTTCATTATTGGCCTTTTCAAGCATGGCCTGAAAAGTTGCTGGAAGTTCACCTTTAATGATTTGGGCTTCGTAACCAAAAGCGGCAGTCATAAATGTAAGGGAAGCCAATAAGACGGTCTTTTTCATGAGAATTCCTTGTTCTGAAAACGGTCACTCTTTTTTTAGAATAAGTTACCCCGCAAGCCAACTATAATCAGAGCTTAAAGACTTGTTTACATGTGAATTTTTTACACTTTGCGCCGTATTAATCTATTTTCCCTTCCTATGCTTTTATTGTTACCATGACGAGGTTCAAATTTAAGGAAGTTTATGAAGAAAATCTCATACTTGATACATGCTCGCCGTACCCCTATTGGCAGCTTTGGCGGAAGTCTTTCTGGCCTAAGAGTGGATGACATGTTGGCCGAACTTTTCAAAGACTTCGCCAAGTCTTCACCGTTTGATTTAAAAGAAATTGATGACACCATTATCGGTTGCGCTAATCAGGCCGGGGAAGATAATAGAAATATTGCACGTATGTCTTTATTGTTGGCCGGATATCCTTTTGAAGTATCAGGCACAACGATTAATCGCCTTTGCGGATCTTCCCTAGATGCTGTCATCGACGCTCATGCCAGAATACAAGCAGGACTTGGTGATTGTTTCATCGCCGGTGGTGCCGAAAGTATGTCCAGGGCACCATATGTAATTTCTAAATCTAATTCGGGATTTGATCGGACTCAAAAGATGTGGGACACCTCGATTGGGTGGCGTTTTGAAAACCCTAAGATGGCCCAGCTGTTTCCACTACTCGGAATGGGAGAAACGGCTGAAGAAGTTCAAAAGATTCATAACATCTCTCGCGAAAATCAAGACCAATATGCACTAGGTTCTCATCAAAAGGCAGTAGCGGCTCAAACTCGTGGTGAATTTAAAAATGAAATTCTTCCTTTGAATCTTGAAAATAAAAAAGGCTCAACAATTGTTGATAGCGATGAAGGCCCTCGGTCTGACACATCTTTAGAGAAATTAGCAAAATTAAAAGCTGCTTTCAAAAAAGATGGAACTGTTACTGCCGGCAACAGCTCTTCTATTAACGATGGTGCCAGCATGGTCGTTGTTTGTTCTGAAGAATTTGTAAAACGGCACAATCTTAAACCACTTGCCATGATTACCGGTGGGGCGGTTCATGGGCTTCATCCAAATACAATGGGTTTGGGTCCTGTGGGTGCTGTAAGAAAGCTAAATAAAAGATTTGGCCATAAGATTTCCGATTTCGATGTAATTGAACTTAATGAAGCTTTTGCAGTTCAAGCTTTGGGCTGCATTAAAGAACTTGAGCTAGATCCTACAAAAGTAAACCGCAACGGTGGATCAATTGCCCTAGGTCATCCTTTGGGTTGCTCTGGTACAAGAATTCTTACGACAATGGTTCATCAGATGCAAAAAGATTCAACTTTAAAAAAAGGCTTTGCGGCGATGTGTATCGGCGTCGGACAAGGGATTGCACTTTCAGTGGAGAACTGTAAATGAAATTTTTAATTTTGGTATTTTTATTGGCTTCTTTCAATGCTTTTGCATGTCTAAATCTGGAAGGCTCACTTGCAGTGGATGGCGAACTTTTTAAATTTAACCAGAAATGTGATAACGCAAAAAAATACTCTTTCCCTTTGGGAAATTTTATTCTCAATATGACCGTAGAACCTGGAAATGGAAAAATTCACCCAGTTATATATTCTGTTCATGAAAAAAAAGGCATCACTCTGACCTTAGTAACAAAAGGTGATGATGAACTTACTGAGGGCACAACTAAAGAGATTTACGCCAAAGGTGAAGAGAATCAGCCAAACACAATAATTATCTTAAAATTAAAAAACATATAAGGAGCTGCACATGAAAGAGATCAAGCTATTCATAAACGGCGAATTCCGTACTTCAAATAAAGATTTTACTTCAACCAATCCGGCCAACAATGAAGCTGTGGCAAAGGTTTATCTTCCAAGTGAAAAAGATATTGATGAAGCGGTCGACGCTGCAGAAGCGGCTTTTCATTCTAAAGATTGGCGCTCAATGGATCAAAATAAAAGAGCAGACATTCTGGATGCCATTTCTGAGAAACTTAAAGAAAGAAGAAATGAACTGACAGAACTTGAAATTGCAGATTCTGGGTCTTGTGTCCGTAAAGCTAAAGCGGATATTCATAATGCCGTTAACTATTTTAAGGTTTTGGCAGGTCAACTCAGAAAGTTTCAGTTTGAAGTTAAAGATGAGAGTGCTTCACGAGCAGGCTTCTCACAGAACTATAAAATTTACGAACCCGTTGGTGTTTGTGCCCAAATCATTCCTTGGAATTTTCCTCTGGTGATGGCAGCATGGAAAATCGGGCCAGTTATCGCTTCTGGCTGCACGACCGTTCTTAAGTCGGCACAAGAAACACCTGTAACAGCATCAATACTTGCAGAAGTTCTTAGAGATTCAGGTCTTCCTAAGGGTGTGGTTAATATTATAACTGGGGGGGCGGCCGAGGGTGAATACCTCCTAAAGAATACAAAAGTTAAAAAGATAGCCTTCACTGGCTCAACTGAAACCGGCAGAAGAATCATGCAAGCTGCCGGAAAGAACCTACAGAATCTTTCTCTCGAACTCGGCGGAAAATCTGCCAATATTATTTTGGACGACGCTGATTTATCGATGGCCGTTGATGGCGCTCTTTATGCTTTCCTCTATCATTCAGGACAGGCCTGTACTTCTGGTACTCGACTATTCGTAGACAACAAAATCTATCCTGCTTTCAAAGAAGCGCTTATAAAAAGAGTCGCTGATGTGAAAGTTGGTCTTCCAACAGATCCTGCGACTGGTTATGGTCCGGTAGTTAATCAAAAGCAATTTGACCGGATTATGAATTATATTGAGACGACTAAAAAAGAAGGTGGAAAGCTTCTCTTTGGTGGTGAAAGAATGAAAGGTGGAGAATTTGATAAAGGTTACTACATCAAACCGACACTTTTCGAAGTGACTTCAGACAATACCATTTTCAATGAAGAAATTTTTGGACCAGTTCTTGCGATTACTCCTTTCAATACAGATGAAGAGGCAATTAAGTTGGCGAATAAATCTATTTATGGTCTTGCGGGTGCCGTTTGGTCTAAGAATGCAGAACGCGCCAAGAATGTAGCAAAACAACTTGAGACGGGAACAGTTTGGATTAATGAATATCATCTTTTAAATCCTGGTATGCCATTCGGTGGTTATAAGCAATCCGGCATGGGCAGAGAAATGGGTGAAGAGGGAATAAAATCCTATTTGGAAGTCAAGCACCTGTGGATTTCAGATTGTGATGAGCGTGCTAAAAAACCTTGGTTTGATGCCATTTTTTAAGGATTAATGTGAGTAATTTTAACGACTGTATTATTTTATTTGGTGGTAGTTCAGAAGAAAGACTAGTTTCTGTCGCCTCTGCCCAGAATTTATCAATAGCTCTTCCAGAAGCCACTCTATGGTTTTGGAGTAAAACGGACAAAATCTACGAAGTTTCTCATGAGGAACTATCCAAGCACAAAAATGCTTTCATGGATGGATTTAACCCAGACTCTAAAGCAAAGTTCTCATCTTTAGAGTCATCTCTCGAATCGATGAAAGATAAGCTTATCATCATTGGACTCCATGGAACAGAAGGAGAGGATGGAAAACTTCAAGCCATTTTTGAAGCCCATCAGATTAAATATACAGGTAGTGATTCGAAAGCAAGTCATCTTGCTTTCGATAAACGGGCGACAAAAAGACTCGCTCAAACAAATGGTCTTTCAGTTGTTACGGATTTTGCTTTAAATGATTTCCAAGAAACAGAAATTAATGAGCTTCAGGCATTTTTTAAGACTCATGAGAAAATTGTCCTTAAACCACTCGCGAATGGTTCAAGCGTTGGACTTTTTATTGTTTCAAGCAAAGATGAATTGAGTCAGGCCATTGCGACTATTAAAGGAAAAGGAATTATTCCTTATATGGCAGAGCCTTTTATTGCTGGCCGGGAAATTACAGTCGGGGTCTGGCAAAAAAATTATCATAAAACAATTGCTCTCCCTTGTTCTGAAGTCCGTGTACTTCAGGGTGGGCAGTTTGATTATCAAGGAAAATATTTAGGTAAAGGCATTCAAGAACTTACTCCCGCTCCCTTGACTGGAGATGAGTCCAAGGCTTGCCAAGAACTGGCACTAAAACTTCATTTTATGATTGGCTGCAAAGGTTACTCTCGAACGGATATGATATTGTCAGATAAGGGGCCAGTTATTTTGGAGATCAATACACTTCCAGGACTCACAAAAGCTTCTTTTATTCCTCAACAACTTTTGGCGATTAAAACTGACCTGAGAGCATTTTTTAGCGCTCAAATCTTACTCAAATAAAAAAGACCCACCATACGGTGGGTCTCTTTATCTTTCGATTTTAAAGCAGGTATTAGCCAATCAACTTAAGGGCACTCTGACCATTCATGTTTGCTTGAGCTAGAACCGAAGTACTAGCAGCACCAAGAATGTCATTTTTTGCTTTCGTTGCAGTAGCTTCAGCGTAATCAACATCACGGATTCGTGAATTTGCTGCTGAAAGGTTCTCAACGTTAACTTGCAAGTTATTCGATGTAGAAACTAATCTATTCTGAATACCACCTAGGAAAGCTCTTGATCCAGAAACCTTCTCAATTGCACTATCCAAAGAAGCTATTGATTCCTGTGAACCTTCTTTAGTTGAAACATCAACCTCACTAATATTGAGACTGCTCAGACCAGAGTTCACTTGTTTTGCATCAAATGAAATTCTATCTTGAAAGTCATCATTGTTGGCGCCTATTTGGAAGTCATACTTCTCGCCTTCACCGTTAAGAAGTTTCTTACCGTTGAATTCAGTCACTTGCGAAATACGCTCAAGTTCAAGTTTTAAGTTTTGGTATTCCATGTTCGACATACTACGCTCGACATCACCAACCGTGTCTGAAGACGTTTGGATCGCTAGTTCTCTCATACGAGTTAGGATTGAAGATGTCTCGTTTAATCCACCTTCAGCCGTTTGTACCATTGAAATACCGTCGTTGGCGTTACGATCAGCTTGTTTCAAAGACCGAATGTTGGCTTTCATTTTTTCCGAGATTGCCAGACCGGCGGCATCATCTGCGGCCTTTGTGATTCGACTTCCAGATGATAACTTTGACAAGTTACTCTCTGCCTCTCTCCCATTCACAGCGAGTGAACGTTGAGCTGAAATTGACGAAATGTTTGTGTTGATACGTAGACCCATGAAATCCTCCTTGGTTAATCTTCCACATCAATTCCGTGATGTTCAGTTCCCAACCGTGAGAGACTTGATAAGCTTCCATGCTCTAGTAAATTTGTTAGTGTCGAACACTCTTGTGTCAGACATGCTTCTTCTCGGAAGGTATAAAATGAACTTAAGGAAAAATTGTGAATTAAAAAAAACTTTATACCTGACGAAGGGCGTCCGGCAAATGGCCCGTTTTGTAAACATATTAATGCGTTAACTATACCCAGATTCATCCCCGACTGTTATGATTGCAAAATGAACTTGTCCACTCCAATAATTATATGCGACGAAAATGAAGAGATTCGTCTTCTTTTGAAAGAAATGCTGACAAGGTATGGGTATTTTCATCTCGTTGAGGCAAGTTCATCAGAAGAAGTGCTTCAACTTATCGTGAAAGAGCAGTTTATTTTGATTCATAAAAACCTGATAAATGAAAAGATTAAAAGCATCTTGTCTCACAGGGAAAAGTTTTTAGTTATTGCTCAAGCAGATTCAGCTGGCACCGATAATTTATCCGCCAACTTTGGAGTTAAACACCTCATCAGCTTTCCTTACACGTCAAAGAGTCTGGTCGAAAAGATTAATGAACTTCTAGCTTAGTGATATTCAGAATAAGGTAGATTGTTTATCCCCATCCAGTACTTTAAATCCACTTCAACGTTCTTATCAAAGTCTTCAATTGCATAGTCAGTATTCTTAACTAGAACTTTAGCGTATGTGAGGACATTGCCATAATTCCATTGACCTAGATCTAGATTTACCATGCGGGTCCAGGTTCCTGTATTAATGAAAATTGTTCCGTCCGTAAAGATTCTTAGTGTTGGATTGTGTGTATGGCCAACAATTAGAACGCGTGACTCAGGAGACTTTTCAAAATACTGACGAGTAAGGCTCTCAAAATCCTGAAAGAGTTCAAGCTCACGATACAGATCTTGGAAAATCTGTTTAAAACTCTTTTTCATCATATAAAAATGCCAAAAACGAACCATCACAAAATAATAGATATTTGAAAGCATGAATCGCAAAGTGAAAAATGTGTCAAATAACAGACCATGAATAATGAAATGCTTAATTGGCCTGACTGCATTGATAAAACTTCTTTCTTGCTTGTACTTATTAATTACGTTTGTGACGTAATAAGAACCCCAAGGTGGAATGAAATATTTATCTCCATTTAGAGTTTCAACTATTGCATTTTCTTGGTCAAAATCATGCGCTCGTTCATATTGGTGTCCATGCTGGATGGACACACCTTTAGTTGGAGTGTGAGTTGTGACACTGTTGGAGAGACTAATTTTAAAAGAATCCTCACCGAAGAATGAGAAAAAATGCTCTTTCAATGAATCGAAAACGAATTCTGCGTCATGATTTCCTATGATATATACGATGCTTTTGTCTGGACCGGAAATAAATTTTTTAAGGGCTTCCATGACTCCTCTGTGGGCCGACATGACTATACTTAGCTTCTCTAGAGCTGCCTTCTCACTCCAAAACTCGTCGTCATAATACTCAACGTAAGGCACAGCAAGGAAATCGAAAAAATCTCCATTAATTACCAGTTCGACAGGAATATCTTTGTAATCACCAATAGAATAGTAGTTTAAAAAATCGACAAGCTCATTGTCATAATGAAAATCTTCGAGAAGATTTCTTTTACCTTTAATCATTTTACCTGCACTTAAATGCAGATCAGAAATAACGAGAATAACTTTTTGAACATTATTTTTTTGATGGGATTTCATAGGCCTTCTTGCCAAAAATTAATTCTGCTTCTTGAAATGCAGGACTCACTGGAACAAATACGACATTTGAAGTTGTATTATTTTCAATTTCAACCGACTCAGTTCGCCCTGACTTAATTGAAACATACTTAAGAATTTTCCCCTTAACTGTCAATTTTACAACCTGGTCGGATAGGGATTGATTTTCTACCAAAACTGTAAATTTTTTGTTCACCTTTTCAGGCGACAAAACAGACATACTTCGGTCACGAATTTGAATAATAAATGTCTCTACACGTGCCTGTGCCATAACCAGACCTGTAACAAATAATAAACTCATTAGTATTTTCATAACATAAACCTTAAATCCGTAAGCTTCTTTACTTCATCTCTCAGTTTAGCAGCTTCTTCAAATTGCAACCCTTGGGCCGCTTCTTTCATCATTTGCTTTAACTCTAATATTTTAGCATCAATTGCCCCAGGAGAGAGAATCTGTTGGGAATTTTCCTTATTCCGTCCTTTTTTATCGGTCTTCTTCACCCCACGTAAAATCTCAATAACTCCCCCGCTCACCTTTTTCACTATCGTTTTGGGAGAGATCCCGTGAATAACGTTATATTTATGCTGTTTCTCACGTCGCTCGGCCGTCACTTTCATGGCCTCTTCGATACTAGGGGTCTTTTTGAAGCCGTAAAGAATAACCCGGCCTTCAGAATTTCTTGCCGCTCTACCAATAGTCTGGACCAGTGATCTAGTAGATCTTAAGAACCCTTCTTTGTCAGCGTCTAGTATCCCTACTAAAGCAACCTCTGGTAAATCCAAACCTTCGCGAAGCAAATTTATTCCTACCAATATATCAAACTCACCTAATCGAAGGTCCCGAATAATCTCCATTCTCTCCAGTGTCTCAATTTCTGAATGCAAATACCTGACTCTCATCCCAACTCCTTTATAAAAAGAAGTGAGCTCCTCCGCCAAACGTTTGGTCAAAGTCGTAACAAGAACTCTGTATCCTTGAGCGATTACCTTCTTGGACTCAATTAACATGTCGTCAACCTGATTCTTGGCATCTTTAAATTCAATTACAGGGTCAAGTAGTCCTGTGGGACGAATAATTTGCTCCACATATTCACCCTGAGTTTTCTCAAGTTCGTATTTCGCAGGTGTAGCAGAAACAAACAAAACTTGATCCATCTTTGCTTCAAATTCGAAAAAGTTTAAAGGTCTATTATCAAGGGCACTAGGTAATCTAAAACCATAATCTACTAAATTTTGTTTTCTGGCCCTATCACCCTTATACATTCCTCCCACTTGAGGAATTGTAATGTGTGACTCGTCCACGATTAAGAGAAAATCCTTTTTAAAATAATCGATCAGTGTCGGAGGAGGATCACCGGCATTTGCTCCTGACATGTGTCTTGAATAGTTTTCAATTCCTGGACAAAATCCCATTTCATCCAACATTTCAAGATCGAGTAAAGTTCGTTGCTGTAACCTTTGAACTTCAACCAACTTGTTTTGATTTTCAAGTTCCTTGAGACGATCTCGTAACTCAAGCTTAATGTTCTCAACTGCCGACTTCAATTTATCCTTACCCACCACGTAGTGACTCTTGGGGTAGATATCCACACGATTAAGTGATTCAATAACCTTTCCACGAAGAGGGTCAAGGATAGAGATACCATCAATCACATCATCAAAAAATTCGACTCGAATAACTTGCGATTCTTCATAGGCCGGAAAAACTTCAACCACATCTCCACGTACTCTGAAGGTTCCTCTATGAAAATCCACGTCATTTCTTTGATACTGAATCTCAACTAATCGTCTCAAAAATTCATCTCGATCAAATTTGTCCTGATTAAAAAGAATAATTCGCTGGTTGTAATATTCTTCAGGAGCACCAATACCGTAAATACAACTGACTGAAGCAACCACAATCACATCATCACGGTCAAAAAGTGACCGAGTCGCAGAATGACGAAGCTTATCTATTTCATCATTAATTGCAGAATCTTTCTCAATATAAGTATCAGATCCAGGAACATAGGCTTCAGGTTGGTAGTAGTCGTAATAAGAAACAAAATACTCTACAGCGTTATGTGGGAAAAATTCTTTGAACTCACCAAAAAGCTGGGCCGCCAAAGTTTTATTAGGAGCAAGGATCAAAGTCTTTTTGCCAAGCTTCTGGATGAGATTTGCCATTGCAAAGGTCTTTCCTGAGCCAGTAACGCCCAGAAGTGTCTGAAATGGCGCTTTATTTATGAATGCATCGGTAAGTTTTTGGATGGCCAATGGCTGATCACCCATAGGTGAAAAGTCCGATTCTAATTTGAATTCAATTGTCATATATTTGCTCTTGCAAAATGGTCACAGTTGTTAGAAATTAAGTCAAAAGATTCAGTCTAGGAACGTCTTATGATTATGATGCTACTCTGCATCAATTTAAGTTATCACGCCTACAAACCATTAGTAAACTCTATTCCCTTACAATTTTCGTATAACAAGTTATCAACACCTCAGGAGAAGAATGATCAAGCATTTCCTGTCACTCTCTAGTTTCTCTCAGTCTGATCTATTATCCCTTATTCATAGGGCACAATTCTTTTTTCAAAATCAACACCGGCCAGAAAACATTCACCATCTTTTGAAAAATCGTATTTTTGCCAACGTTTTTTACGAACCGAGTACACGAACTCGTTGTTCATTTGAAATTGCTGCCAAACGATTAGGCGCTGACATTGTCAATTTTGTTCCGGACAATTCAAGTGTAAAAAAAGGCGAAACTGTTTATGACACCTTAAAGTCTCTCGAGAGTTTGGGCGTTGATGGACTTGTGTTTCGCCATGCAGACGATTACATCATTGAAAAATTACAACCTCTCCTAAAGCTTCCACTTATAAATGCAGGTGCTGGTAAATTTGAACACCCTTCACAAGGTCTGCTTGATCTACTGACGCTCTTTCAGGAATTTGGAAAACTTGAAGGTTTAAAAATTGCAGTCTGTGGGGACATCAAACATTCTCGCGTTGCAGGTTCTTTAATGGTTGCCGCCAAGATTTTTGGAATGAGTATTTATCTCTGCGGGCCTGAATCACTTGTTCCGGCCGTGACGGATACCCATATTCAAAAAGCGGACTTCGATGAGATTCTACCAGAGGTAGATGCCGTGATGATGCTGAGGATTCAACTCGAACGCCATGAAAATCTCGACCTTGATCCAAAGTCCTATCATCATCAATTTGGAATGAATCACAGAAGACAGCTAAGCATGAAAAAGCATGCCATTATACTCCACCCAGGGCCTTTTAACCGAGGTGTAGAAATTTCAGATGATATGGTTGAACATTCACAATCGCGAATTTTTAAACAAATGAGCAATGGTGTTGCGGCCAGGATGGCGATTCTAGAATGGACTATGAGCGGGAGAATTCAATGAAGCAGATAAAACTCGTACTTGAAACAGGTGAAGAGTATCTCGGAGAATCAGTTGGTTTTGATATAGATCATAACTTTTCTATAGGCGAAATGGTTTTTAACACCAGTATGACCGGTTACCAAGAAATTCTCTCAGATCCATCTTACTGCGATCAGATTGTAGTGATGACCTATCCATTGATAGGTAATTACGGCGTTAACAAAGATGATTTCGAGTCTCTTTCACCGGCCTTGAAGGGCATGATTGTCAGGGAGTGTGCTGAGGAAGGATCAAACTGGCGAAACGAATATTCACTGCGAGAACTTCTAAAAAGATTTAAAGTTCCTGCTATTGCAGGTATTGATACGAGAGAACTTACTAAAAAAATCAGGGACCGCGGCGTTATGAAGGCAGTTCTTGTTCCTGTGAATTATCCAGTTCACAATATTCAACTACTCTTAACACGGCCAATGGGCACTGATCAAATTGTCAGAGTTTCAACTAAAAATCCGATTCATTTCCCAGGAGAAGGAAAAAGAATTGTGCTCATGGATTTTGGTTACAAAAAAAATATTCTCCGCTCCCTTTTAAAAAGAAATTGCGATGTGGTGGTAGTTCCGTGGAATGCTTCAACAGAAATGATTCAAAGTTATAGGCCTCAAGGAATCCTGCTCTCAAATGGTCCCGGTAATCCAAAAGACATTCCAGAAGTTTTACCAGTAATAAGAGATCTACAAAAAATTTATCCTATGTTTTCCATCTGTATGGGTCATCAACTCTTTGCCCTTGCCAATGGAGCTGATACAGAAAAAATGAAATTCGGGAATCGTGGTGGGAATCATCCAGTAAAAGACTTAAAACTCGAAAAAGTTTTCATGACGTCACAAAATCATGGCTACGCAGTAACTGAAAGATCTGTTGCGACTTCCGAGCTTGAAGTGACGCAAATAAATATTAATGATTTATCAATTGAAGGTCTCAAGCATAAAACCTTGCCCGCATTTTCCGTTCAATACCACCCTGAGGCCTGTCCTGGCCCTGAGGATACAAATTGGCTTTTTGATGACTTCTTACAAATGATAAGGAACTAAATATGCCACTAAACTCTAAGATAAAAAAAGTATTGGTAATTGGTTCTGGACCGATCGTAATCGGTCAAGCTGCCGAGTTCGACTACTCCGGAACTCAAGCGGTAAAATCACTCATTGAGGAAGGAATTGAAGTCGTTTTGGTAAATTCAAATCCGGCAACGATCATGACTGACAAAGAAACTGCTCATAAAGTTTATATTGAGCCTCTCACAGTAGAGTTTCTGCTGAAAATTATTCATAAAGAAAAACCTGATGGTCTACTTCCTACTCTCGGTGGTCAAACAGCACTAAATCTTGCTGTAAAACTTGAAGAGGGTGGACACTTGAAGCGCTTGGGCGTTCAACTCCTAGGCTGTAAAGTTGATACCATTCAAAAAGCAGAGGATAGAAAACTTTTCAAAGATCTTATGAAGGAGCTAGGGGAGCCAGTTCCTGACAGTCGAATTGTTACATCAATCCAAGAATCTTTAGAGTTTGCACATAAAATCGGTTATCCCCTCATCGTACGTCCCGCCTTCACATTGGGTGGAACCGGTGGTGGTATTGCTCAAAATGAGCAAGAACTCATTAATATTTCGAATTCAGGAATAGCTTCTTCACCAATAGGACAGATTTTAGTTGAGCGTTCAATCGCAGGCTTTAAAGAACTTGAGTATGAAGTTATTAGAGACAGCCGCGACAACTGCATCATTGTTTGTAACATGGAAAACATTGACCCTGTTGGTGTTCACACAGGAGATTCAATTGTAGTTGCTCCCAGTCAGACCCTGAGTGATAAAGAGTATCAGATGCTACGAAGCTCGGCCCTTAGGATTATACGCGCTTTAAAAATTGAAGGTGGTTGTAACGTACAATATGCAATCGATCCTCACTCTTTTCAGTATTATGTAATTGAGGTAAATCCACGAGTTTCTAGATCATCAGCGTTGGCATCAAAAGCAACGGGCTACCCTATTGCAAAAATCGCAGCAAAAATCGCCATTGGTCTGACATTAGATGAAATCATAAATCCTGTGACGAAAAAAACTTTCGCATGTTTTGAGCCTGCACTAGATTATGTCATCTTTAAAATCCCTCGCTTTCCTTTCGATAAATTTGTTACTGCAAACCGTCGTCTTGGAACTCAAATGAAAGCGACCGGCGAGGTTATGGCCATAGGACGAAATCTTGAAGAGTCACTCTTAAAAGCAGTTCGTTCCCTTGAAGTTGGGCTCTATCACTTAGAGCTCCCCTCTTTAAAGGGTAAATCGATTGCAGAGATTACCAAAAAAATTCTAGCGCAAGATGATGAGCGTCTTTTTGCTGTCGCCGAAGGGATGAGAGCTGGAATGACAGCAGAAACAATTAATGAGTTGACCAAAATTGATTTTTTCTTTTTAAGAAAAATCCAGAACATCATCGCTACCGAAAATCTTCTTTCTGAAAAAGGAAAGACTGTTGACTCAGTTAGACAGGCAAAGCGTCTGGGCTTCTCTGATAAATTTCTTTCAAGATTATTCAACGAACCTGAGTATGATCTTTACCAGTGGAGAAAGAAGAATGGGATCATGCCAGTTTTCAAGATGGTTGATACTTGTGCTGGTGAGTTCGAGTCCTCTACTCCATATTATTATTCAACATTTGAATCTCAAGACGAAGTTTTAGAAACTACCAAGCAGAAAGTGATTGTTCTGGGCTCGGGACCAATTCGAATTGGTCAGGGGATTGAGTTTGATTATGCAACTGTGCATGCGATAGACGCCATACGCTCCATGGGATATGAGGCGATCGTCATTAATAACAACCCCGAAACTGTTTCAACTGATTTTAACATTTCGGACAGACTGTACTTTGAACCTTTGACAGTTGAAGACGTTTTCAATGTCGTTGAGAGAGAAAAACCTATTGGTGTCATTGTTCAGTTTGGTGGACAGACAGCTATTAATCTCGCTGAGCCTTTGGCAAAACGCGGAGTCAAAATTCTTGGAACTTCGGTTGATGACATTGACCG
>CAMDQH010000055.1 GCA_945905815.1 Bacteriovorax stolpii
GAAAGAATTCGTTTTGATTATCCGGTTACGATACGAAAGTTTATTGCTGATTATAGTAATTTTTTTGACAAGTTTGATTTGAAGCAGTTTTATCGTCAGGCCGGTGAAGTGAATATCAATCTTGATAAACAGTTTGGAGAGTATTCGCGCGGGCAGAAAATGCAAATTGTTCTGCTTGCAGCTTTGGCACAAAATCCCGAATTGCTCCTAGTCGACGAGGTTACATCTGTTCTGGATGCATCCTCAAGAAACTATTTTATTGGTCTTTTAAAAAAATATACTCAGAATGGTGGGACGGTTGTTTTAACTACCAATATCGTCAATGAAGTACAGCACCACTGCAGCGACGTGCTATTTCTATCAAAAAGCCAGATCAAATTTCAAACGGCCCTGTCCGAAATCCATACAAATTTTAAGAAAGTGAGAAGCCTAACCAACGATCACCCGTTGATTAAAATTCCGGAATGTATCTGGTCAGGTCTCAATAGCGATGGCTCCAACTCCTATATTTTACCGAATGGTACATATTCAGCAACTTCGCTTGTGGGTTTGTTGGAAGATAAGCGCGCCGTAACACTTGAAGATTTATATATTTACTACAGTCAGCGGGATCAAAATGAATAAGTTATTAAAGTTTTTTATACCTAAGATCACATTTGAAACTTTTAAGTTCTTTTGTTTTTTAGTTGCTGCAGTTCTATTGATTCATTTCATGCCGATTAGTCAGCAAGGGAAAAGTTTTTTTTCCAATATCCTGTTGTTTGTTGGATTTCCAATCATTACTTACTTCAACCGATTTACGTACTTACCTGCATCCATAGATTGGATTCTTCTAACTCCAAATAAGAAAACCCACATCGCTTTAGTCCATGGCCTCATTAACATTTTTAAAATAGTCTTGCTTTTTGTCCTTATAAATATTGTTTTTTATGTACTTGAGGGATCTTTCTTAGCTAAGCTTTTATTTGATGTAGTGATAAAAGAAAATGGCACGCAGATATTCACTCGCCTTCCTGTGCTCTCACTTGTTGGACTTCTGAGCATACTTGGATTAGTAGTTGTTTTTATTTTTGGGATACTCCCAAACTACGTTCAGAATATCCAACAAAGACAAAATTATCAGGTCAAAAAAACTCCCAAGGAAAATTTTAAACAAGGTGTGATCATTTGTGGATGGCTTTTGATGGGTGTAATCCTTGTGTCTGAAGATACTGATCTTGAAGTTTATTTCCCTTGGTTTTTACGCGTCTCGGTCTTGTTTGTCTTTTTTGTCTTTGCGGCAATATTATCGACTCTGACTACTCTTAGATATTATTTTTCTAAAAAGAAATTCTATCTCGTAAGTGGTGTGTGCTTTGTCATCTTTTCATTTTTTCTTTATAGCTATGCTGCAAGTGACATCTCATCCAAGAACCTGCATGTGAGGAATAAAATTGAAAGCCTGGATTTTCTGGGTGGTTTCTCCCACGGTCTTGATATGGAAATTGAAAAAGACCTTTTGGCCTCTGAACCAGGCCTCGCAAATTTGACGGAAGCAAAGCTGCTTGAATTCTTCAAAGACAATCTTAGAATGGATATAGCATCCAAAGTTCTACTACGATGGGATGAGACGTGTTCAAATAGAAAAGATTTCACCTGCCGATTGGCCTATGGCATGCGCAGAATTACCAAGCTAAAACCTAATTCGCTAGACATGGTTAAACAGTCTTGTCCCAATGATCTTGCAAGTTGTTATTTGGTCTATTCTCAAGGGAAGTATGATCAAACAGTCTTACCACAAGAGTTACAAGATGCTTTCGTGCTTTTGACCTTGAAATGTAAGACCACAAAAGATAAATTTGAACTCACTACTTGTAGAGATTTTAATAGAAGTATTAAGAACGAGAAAAAGTAAATTATGAATCCAGCATGTCTGGATTCAGCATATATTTCTTAATAGCATTATTTATTCGGCAACCTCATCTGATAGCTCCAGTGACAGGATCTCGTTTGCATCGTATTCGGCCTTCATGGGATCACGTTCTAGTTCTATGATTCCTTCTATTGATGTTGTGGAAATACTTTGCTCAACAACATTAAACCATGGAATTTTTTTCTCGTTTGCCAACTCCGCTGCTTTTTGAAACCAAAGGATATCAGGAGACATATTTCCTTCGGAGCCTTGAATATCTATTTTGATGCGAAATGTAGTATTAGATATTTCTTCAATACGTGGTGCCTCTTCCTGGGCCTGGGGTAATTCATCCCTCGGGTTTGCAACAATAAAAATAATACCGGCAATAACGAGAAGAAAAAGAAGATAATAAAGTTTCATTAAACCTCCACGATCTGCAAACTTTATTAGAGCACTACGAATCAATGAAAGTTATTAATTATAAACTGATTAGATTCGTTTCTTCACATTCTCCTTAACGCCCAGAATCGATATTGATAAAATCTCAAGGACCAAGGGAGATTTTATGAAAATTCTTTTGAGTTCTATGGTCCTACTGATTTTGATGTCATGCTCTAGTGAGAGGGCATCATGGGATGAAGGTGGAGCGCAAAAACAAGAGGCGATGGATGATGCTGCAACAAGCGATCAGCAAGATCATATTCGAGATCAGAATCCAGGTAATCGAAATTTCTAAGTACTAGTTTTTTTGAATTAGGTACATCCCGTCACGGATGGGAAGGAGCGTTTTTGTATACCCCTCAAGCAGACGGGCCATCTCATTATGTTCTCGAATAGAGTCTGTCTGTTTGTCGACTCCGCTTTTTAAAACCTTTCCCGACCATAAAGTATTGTCCGTAATAATTAATCCATGTGGGGAAAGATGTCTCAGCGCCCACTGTAAGTAGTTTGGATAATTATTTTTGTCGGCGTCTATAAAAAACAAGTCATATTCACCCTTTAAAGTTTCAAGTGCTTGAAGGCCTGGTTTAAGAATAAGTTGAATTTTTTTTCCGTGAGGAGATTGGTCCCAGTAACTTTGGGCAATCTTAGAGGTTTCAGGATTGAGATCAATAGTAATGAGTTTGCCATCATCTGGTAGGGCCTCGGCCATAACAAGTGCCGAGTAGCCTGTATAGGTACCAAGCTCAATAATGGTCTTAACTCTTCCAAGCTTGATGAGGAATTTCAGAACAGATCCTTCCATCTCACCAATCAGCATATTACTTCCATGAACGGAGGACCGGGTAAAATGCATTAAGTCTTTGGCAACTTTAGAAGGATGAGTTGAGTGATGGATGCAATATTCTTCAATTTCAAGCGGGACAAATGACATAAATAATCCTTCTTAAGACCTGTAGAGTCAAAATAGCAATGGAACTTGGACTTATCAAGCTAGAAAAGGTAAAAATAATAAAAAAGGATTCTCATGAAAACGTTCATACTTATCATGGCATTTGCAGCTTCATTCGGTGCTTCAGCTCAAGTTTATGTTAATCCACAAATAATTAATTTAGGCCTTAAGGTTCAAGTACAAATATTTAACACGACTGAGACCGATATCAATTGTTCTGGAAGTGTTTACATGCATCCTCTTTTGGGACGCATGGAAACAGGCTATTATTTTGATCAGATTTTTTTCACTTCTCATTCCATTTATTGCAACAAGGTTCTCTAGTTTTGGAAGCCTTGGCCTATTTGGATATACATACTCATAACAGGATAGAAGCTGATTCTTCCGTCTCTGTAGCAAGTTTGTCCATGGAAGAAATTCAGCAGGAACAGACCTCAAAGAAATTTTCCAGTGCTGGAATTCATCCCTGGTGGGTTGAAGATGTTTCTCTTGAAGAGATTGAAAAACTAAAAGGCCATATAGAAAATATGGTTAAGGCCGGTCGTCTTTGGGGAATAGGTGAGACTGGTTTTGATCGTTCCTACCCAGAATTTTTTGAACTTCAGAAAGTTCTTTTCGATTGGCACGTGGATTTGTCTGAAAATTTCAAGCTTCCTCTTGTTATTCACAACGTTCGATCTGGATCTGACTTTTTAGAGATTCTAAAAAAGAAAAAACCCATCATGCCTTGGATCTTTCATGATTTTCGAGGCAATGAAGAATTAGTAAAAAGTTTGCTGCAACTTCATTCAAGTTGTTTTTTCTCTTTTGGGATATCTTTGGATAATTCGCCACAGATAAGAGAGTTGCTACCTTTAATTCCTATCGAAAATATTTTCTTCGAAACAGATAACCAGAAGCATCTTGATATTCATGATATTTATCTTAGGGCAGCTGAGCAGCTCAAGGTAGACGTGGAATTTCTTAAATCTCAAATCTGGCATAATTTCAAAAAACTTACTCCTTTACCGCAGTAGCTTTCTTTATGACCTTCCAGTCCCCTTTAAAATTGTTTTCATTAGGCTGTTCAATCTTGGCTGGAAGTTGATTGATTACTGGCTTGCTACTTCCCCTAAAGACAAATCCTTCTTTAGGTGTTGGTTTACTTGAAATTTTAAAATCTTTAGCGGGCTTGAATGCCATGGCTGAAAAACTTAGTAGAATTGTTGTCAAGAAGACCGCTATTTTCATTCGTTCTCCTAAAAAGTTTTTCAATTATAGATGACACTTGAGAAACTGAATAATCAATTTATAAGTTCCTGATTTTTCGTTCATTTAGACACATATAAGTTCAGGTGCTTAGAAGGATGTGCCATATAATCAAGGTGACAATTTAAGGATTTGAACTATTATTTTTCTGAATTAGGTAATAGGCCGGTCGCATTTGACCAAAAGCTTCAAATGAATATCTTGCTTCTTTGTTAACTCCATTTCGTACATCAGACAGACGCCAGGCAAGTACTTCGCTGAAGCCACAGCGGTTAGCATTTTCAATATAATTTTCCATGTTCTTTGACTGAAGTTCATCACTATAGCGACCATTAAAATAATTTTGTCCAAACTCACCTAAAACAAGTTTCTTCTTATTGAGCCTTGAATGTTTTTGTAAATAGGAACAACGATAAATATCCCCGCCATTGTCATAGGAGTGAAAATCGATGAAGTCAGCGCATTTCATTGGTCCATTGTCTTCAAGTAGGTCCGAAGGAAGATGTAGCAGTGGATGAAGACGAATTGACATCGTTACAGGGGTTTTTTGGAATTGTAGAAAATATTGTAAAAAAGATTTCCATTGGCAAAGCATTTGACCCATTCCGGACCAATTATTGTCGAAACCGCCACGGTTTATAACGGTATCTCCTTCATTGATAAGGTCTATTTTACCAATTGTTTTAGCGAGATTCTCATTTTGAATCGCTTGCAAAAGTGGAGAAATGATCTTGTTTAAAAACTCATTTAGGCCTGTCTTTTGAAATAAACTTCTAAATTTTTGTAATTCTTCTTTTGAAAGCTTATCTGGGCGGTAGTTGTGAGCATCAAAAATGGTCATGTAGATTTTAATGTCATATTTCTGGGCCAGCTTGAGTGTCGTAATCACATTTCTTATGTAATCACTCTTTAAACTTACCATCTTCCCATTTTCGATATTAATCATAGGGAAGTTTGATGACTCAAAAAACCAAAGCCTGAGGGTATGTGATTTGGCGTCTTGGGTAAGTTTTAAAATTCTTTCAACTTCCAGGACGTCATAATATTGATCAAGATATTGGCCTGAATAATGAGTCTTAAACCAGGCCTGATTGAATCCTACATTAATCGCGAAGGCGTGATTAAAAAGCATTAATAGTAAAAGGGTCATGGAGATTTTTATTATTTTCATTTCCATTGATTCTAAGGTCACTGGATAGTCATTGGACGGGCATCTGCAGAGTTTACTGTACCTGTATACTTTCTGGGCAGAGCGCTAGTCCTTAAATGCCTGCAAATACACAAATTTTAAGTATCTCATCTCGGGCAAGGCCAATGGATAAGGGTGATCTTCCGGTTGTCCTTTAACCAGTAGGACTTTTCCTCGTCTTTTTGAACTTGAGAGAGCTTCCTGAACTAAATCTAAAAACATCTCAGTACTAATGTGGCCTGAACAGCTAGAGGCCGCAAAAAAGCCCCCATCTTTAACCAGCTTTAGGGAGTCAGCAAAAATTTTAATGTAAGCATCTTTTGCAGTATCAACTGATTTTTGATTTGGGGCAAAACTTGGAGGGTCAGCAATAACTATATCCCAAAGTTTTTTCTGTTCGTTTGCTTCTTTGACAAATTCAAATGCATCAGTGCAAATCGCCTCGTGCATCTCGGCAGCAAGGAGATTAATGTCCCAATTAACCTCAGAAGCTTTTATTGCATGGGGAGCGATGTCAACTGTTGTGACCTTAGTTGCACCACCAAGACCAGCATAGACTGAAAATCCGCCAGTATAACCAAATAGATTTAAAAGCGTTTTGTCTTTAGCAATCGTGCGTATGAAATTTCTGTTTTCTCTTTGATCTAAGAAAAAACCAGTTTTTGCGGCATCAATGATATTGGTACGGAATTTAACTCCGTTTTCAAGGAATTCCAGATCTGTCAGGTTGTCGCATTCACCAGCGAGAATCAGGCCTTTCTCTTCTTCTTTGTTTTTTCTTTTGTAGTAAACACACTTAACTGGAATTACGTTTTGCTCCATGAAGTAATTAGCGATTTGCTCTTTGACCCAAAAGGCTTCAGCAGCAGTTCCATCAAGTTTTAAAACCACAACACCATTATAATAATCGGCAACAACTCCTGGAAGATCGTCGCCCTCTCCATTAAAAACTCGAAAGCATTTATTTTCTAAAGTGAGTAGGTGCTTCTTATTTTTAATTGCTCTTGCCATACGGGTTACGACTTCAGTGTCGTTAAATTTTTTGTCCCCAACATTGAGGGCTCTAAAGGCAAGGTTTATGCTGGGCGAGTAAAACCCATGTGCAAGAACTTCATTTTTATGGCTTACGAGGATTGTATAGGAGCCTTCGGCAATCTTTAATTTTTCAACAGCATCAGAAAATACCCAAGGGTTTCCACGTTTAATGTGCTTAGTAAGATCTCTTGTCAGTTTTAGGCGCTGTGATTTTTCAAAGGTAAAATATTTCATACAGGGATTCCTTTTAGAAACCAGGTTACTTCGTGTTTATTATGATGAAGATGGACAATTTTTGAGCCGGGGATTTCAAGAAACTTCAGTGTCGCCTCCCAATCTGTTTCGGCTTGATATTTCAGAGTACACACAAAGTTTCTGACTTTGCCTGCTTCCATAAAGCGTTTTACTAAATTGAGAAGTCTTTCTGGATAACAAATAATGTCTGAGCAGAACCAATCGATTGTTTCAAAATCTTTTGGATCTAACCCAAAGGCACTTTCTTGTTTAAAAGTAATTTTACCCAAATCCATAATTCGTTGCTCAATTGGGGCCTTGTCGACACTTATAGTGTGATCAAAATTAAGCTCTCGCAAAACCCAAGTCCATCCGCCAGGGCACGAACCTACGTCTATCGAAGTCCCGCCAGAAATTGCTTCTGGGGCATAGACCGTAAAGAACTCCCAGAGTTTTAAATAAGCTCTTGATGGTGGCATTGTTTTATTTTCTATAAAGACCATTTCACCCAAAGCAAATGGGGAAGATGTTTTTGTTGAGGCCAGTATCTGATCGGGGGCCATTAAGGTCCAAAATCCCATAGGTGAGGCCGGAAGAGGGTGACGAAAGGGAATCGGTTTTTGATTATAGTTTGGCAACTCATCCTGAATCAATTGGGCCCGGCGATGATTTCCAATGGTAAAAAGACCCCAGTTTCTTCCAAGTGCCTTTAACTTTTTGGCGCCGTCATTGATTGAAGAGATAGCTATTAATTCTAGGTCAAAAGCGGTCATTTGGGCCCATATCATGGCCTGATGCTTGCCTTCCACCAGATATAAACGTTCAAATTTTTGAGCTATTTTAAGCCCTTTAATCTCAAACTCTTTTTCAAGTTCGGCTTCGAACTTGTAGATGGCGAGATATCCTGTATAAATTGACATGCTTCTCTATACACTATAACTCCTGCGTGTTAAAAGCCCCCATATGATACATACGAAAAAAAACCAAGAAATGAAGGTCTATGGCCGTCATGCTGCTGAAACTCTGTTCAAAAAACGACCTGAAGACCTGATTCGGGCCTACGTAACACGAGATGGGGTCTTTGATTTTAAGGATCTTGTAAGATATTGCGTTGATCATAAGCTTGCCTACCACGTAGTGGAGCGCGAAGAGCTGGATAAATTAAGCCGGGCCACCCACCATGAAGACATACTTTTAGTTGTAAAAACTAAAAAAGTACCAGCGGTAAAAGATCTCCTGACTACAACTCAAAGATCATTGATAATTGCTTTGGAAGAAGTTGAGAATCCTCACAATCTTGGTGCGATTATGCGTTCATGTGCCCATTTTGGTGTAACGGGTATTATCTATGAGGCCAAAGTTCCTGTTGCCCTAACAGCTGCTGCCTATAGAACTTCAGAAGGTGGAGCAGAAAGCGTTCCCGCCATTCATATCTCAAACTGGAGTGAGGTTTTAGACGTTGCTAAAATGAAAGGCTTTAAAACTATGGCGACCTCAAGTCATAAGGGCGACTCATTATATAAAACAACTTTTCCTGAAAAAACATTACTCTTTGTTGGTGCTGAAGGAGTGGGGTTGTCGGATAAACTTTCTAAAGCGATGAATGGTCTCGTTTCAATTCCGGGTACTGGAGAAGTGGAGAGTTTGAACGTTTCAAATGCAACAACGGCAATTCTAACGGAATGGTACCGACAGGGTCTTTAGGGAATCGCAGCGGTCATAATTGCTTGAACCACTTGCCCTTGGGCCACATTTTCTCCACTCGCCTTTAGAACCCTCATACATCTTTCGATTAGGCCATGAGCTTGAGGGACATTTCCAGAAGTTTTGATTACAGCAATTTTGTTAATCTGTGCAAATGATAATATGGAGCCTGCGAAGTCTACAATATAATTAATTCGCAGCGATCTATAACGGCTATAGTGCTGTTGGAGATTTTCACCAAGATAAAAATTATTTCCTAATCCCACTTTCGCTTTAGAAAGTTCCTTGTAAAACTCTTTTTCTTGTTGAGCTCGATAGAAATAGTATGATCCAGAAATAGCACCTTTTGCCATCGCACCAACTGCCAGAAGTAATGCCACACCTTCCGGGGCGCCAATACCAGATATAGTCAGAGCGACGCCAATAATCGTTCCACCCCAAGCAACAATTGAATCTGTACGTTTTCGTCTTCTCACGTCTCTATCTAATTCAAGAATGCTGTCTATGGTATGGCCAATTCCTTGAGGGAACGTCATCATCGCCTCAGCTGTTGCCGCAACATTTGTTTGAGTGAAATATTCTAGAGTTTCATTGGCCATCTTTAAGCTTGCTGTTGAATCTTTCATCTTTTGATTGATGTTAGTAATATACTTCTCAACATTATGTGTGGCTTCGGTAATTGCTCTACTAAACGAGACCAAATCACGGGCTAAACTTTCTGGCCTACACCCAAGGAATGTCGCGAATGGCTCTCGCCTCTCAGATAGTCGCGTGAGAGCATTTGTCAAAAACAGCACGCCTAAATCATGTTCTTGAATTGTTTTCCGAATAGCCTCAATTTTCATCATCTGCATCTTGGCATAGATATGGCTTCTATCTACTCGCGTATTATCCTGAACAGCTATGTATACGTCTCGATATCCTGCAACGGTAGGCGCTTTTTCTTCTGGTTCATCAAATTGATAAAGGTTATTCCTTAAGTCTGTACAAAAGCTATTTACAACATCTTTCCCACTTGAGTAGGTCTGATTAAATGATTTTTTAGTTTTAGTGACGTATGAAATCGCAGAACTCTTATAGTCTTCTTTTTCCTTTCGACTACATCCGTCGCAGAAACCTTCTATAAAGGCACTTACTTTTGCTTCTGTCTGAGTCAATGTGTACTCGCCGGTAAGATAGTGTACACTCGCAACCGTTTTCGCTCCATTTGCGACAGCTCGAATATAAATTCTATGATTAAGCTGGATTTTTTCTGCTAGGAGTTGATATTGTTCCCTCGTTTTTTCTCCTGCACCTTTTAAAAAAGTGGAGAGACTCGGATTCCCAGAGGTTGAATTTTTTTCTTTAGCTAGTATATTTTCATAGGGAGTGTGAGCATCCATCGCAAGTAATGAATGTACATCTTTTGTAAAGGCAAAAAAAGGAATTCTGGAAGTCGTTTTCTTGCCTCCTTTCATTGAAGAGACTTCGTTCCATCTATTGTAAAGTAATCCTTCTTTAACACCACTGTACTTTTTTAAATGAAATAACATCGCTTCTGTAATATTCTTCCCGTAGTCAGTGACTTTTTTTTCTTTCGTTTTTGTTACCCATCTCTCTTTAAAAGTTTCTTGGTGAAGGGTTGTGTAAAACTCAGTTTGTAATTCAATCCATCCTGGTGCCCAAAGCAAATTGAGCCTTGTAGGATCAGCGATAAAATATTTCTGGAGTTGGTCTTGTGTAGTCTCCATCTCTTTAGCAATTTTTTGCTGCATTTGTGTTTGCACTAATTGCAAATATTTCTTTCTCAGTTCACTATCAAAAAATGGGTCACGGATATCTACCATGAGGTTTTCCATAGATTCATATGTTGCAGGCACACTTTTGGCCCAAGACTGCATTGTGGTGAGAATAAGGAATACGTAAATGAAAGCAATTCGCATGTGAGCTTATCGGATCGGGAAGCTAATTCTTGAGTGAAATAGTTTAGCTAGTAGCTTTTGGCCGTGACAAAGATTCCGGCCGGCAAAATTCTTTCATCATTCTGATGCTTTACACCTAATTCGCCAGGATTAATTTCTTTCCAACGGCGATCATAAATCATGTTTCTCAGGGCCTCAGGTTGGACTCCGTGCGTGTGGCTTGTAAGAAACAAAAAACTATTATCTTTATTAAGAACTGAAAGAATCAGCTCACTTAATACATGAATGCTTTTTTCAAAATCCCAGATTTCTTTTTTAGCACCGTGGCCCCAACTTGGGGGATCGGCGAGAATTCCATCATATGTGAAATTCTTTTTAAAACTATGCTTTAAAAATTCCTGAGCATCTTCTTGTACCCAACGCACACTCTGAGCAGGAAGTTTACTTAGTGTGAGAGATTCTTTCCCCCAATCAAGTACACCCTTAGAGCTATCAACGTGAAAAACTTCAGCTCCGGCCGCGGCCATAACTAAGCTCGCACACCCGGTGTACCCAAAAAGATTAATTACTTTTGGAGCACGTCCAAGTTTTTCTTTCAGAACTTTGACTTCGTTATAAAGCCAGATCCAAACTGGAATCTGTTCGAAAAAAACTCCGCAGTGGCCAAAAGAAGTGAACTTCAATCTGAACTGTAATTTTCTTCCATCAATTTCAAAAGGTAGGGCCAGAGTTGGTGCCGGCTCTTTTCTGTGTTCCCATTTTCCGCCGCCGTCTTTTGTTCGGACACAAATTGAATTTGCAAGTGCCCATTCATTGGCGTTTAAGCGTGGCTTCCATATGGCCTGAGGAGCAGGACGCGAGACCTTGATGCCACAAATGACTTCAAGTTTTTTTCCGAGCCCTGAATCCAGCAGCTCGTAGTTTGGTAATTGTTTTGTGATCATTTTATTTCGAACGTAACCTGAAGGGTCTTATTCAATCCCTCTGAAGGCGAGGTCTGCAAGAGTCACTGGTCCATTCTGATCGTCGATATCGACTAGATAAAGAATCCCTTTAACCTGTGTCTCGTTATCATATGTAGCAGCTAGATCCATAGCTCCCATAATTGAATCAAGAAGATTTCTTTGATCCTTAAATACTACACCATTATAAGTATTTTCTCTTTGAGCAATACAACCGCTAGTGCGCATGAACGGATAATAAGGTGTTTCTTTATCAACATTAATTTTACCTGTTCCATGGATACGAAGAAGGTTTCTACCCATGTCGCGTGAAACAACAGCAGATCTCCACCAGTCACTTTCATGTGAAGATGCCGGAAGAAGTGATTTCATTAAAACTTCATTGGTTGATTTAGGAATGAAATGCAAAATCATGCGTCGAAATTTTCCAAAAGACATTGGAGCGTCAGCATCAGGCATAACAGAATCGATTGTATGGATACCTTGTGGAGTATTTCCATTTCGTGAATAGCTTGGGAGACCTCTGGAAGAAGAGGCAAGGGAAGGGTTGGACCATAGGGTTCCGTCTTCACGTCTCACGGCTTCGCCATGAACATTTTTCATCACCATTAAGCAGGGATAAAGACGGCTAGTGCGGCAAAACATAAATATCTTAACACTTTTTATGTACTCGCCATTCATGTATGCCGTGATGTCCGGAGTCTGGTGATAGAGGTCGGCCACCATGTCTTCTGAAATTTCACTAATAGTCTCTGAGTCCCCTTTGACGTCGAAGTACTGAGAGTTCGTTTGCGCCAGCTTAACCAGATCTATATGCCCAACTAAAGTTAATTCCTCTTCATAGGCCGCAATTAGGTAGACAATTTTTATATCTACCGCTTCGGCTTGAAGGGCGACAGAAATTTCGTTAATCAGTTCAGCTGGTAGCTCCTGAGCTCGCTTATACTTAATTCTTAAAATACCCAGTCGGAGTTTTTGAGTTAAGTCGTAATGAATAGGAAGATCGTTGTTTAAAAAAGCTATTGCCGAAGGTTCACCTTCATCTGCTAGATCCCAAAGAGCATCTACAAACAAAGACTGATCATAGGCAGAAAAACCTGTGAACGATTTTAATTTTTGTCCGTTTTGAGATTGAATTGATTGTTTAAAATTTTGATAAAGAGATTCTTCAAGGATTGAATTTGGTTTTGAATCAAATGCCCATAGCGAAGGTACAAATGCGATTGCCACAAAAAGTGATATCAAATTTACCATGCATATATCCCTGTTCAATTTTAAGAGACTCAAAGCGTAACATTTGAGAAGATCAGTCGACAAGAGATGTAAGAAAAAGTTTAGATTCCTTGGACAAATTTACATAGCAGGCAAGTACACGATACTAGTCATGTTTTGGTAGATTTGTGACTCGGGGAGCCACAGGCTTCCACCCTCACACTCATAGCTAGGATCATAGCCACTATTTGTGCAATCAGTGCCCCAACTATTTCTAATCAGATACTCACAAGACTTGTTCTCCGAACTCCAGCGACGTCCAACTAGGCCTGAGGTGTGAAGCTCTGAAATTTTAATCCCACGGTTTGAGCTATTATTGAGAATGCGTGAATCATAATCGAGACCGACAAGTCGACCCGATTCGAGTTGCTTGGATATGCGAGTAAAAATTCTCGGGTTTTTAATCACCATTTTCACTTTTCCAATCTCGCTGAATGCATGTCGATCGTCACGACAAACTGCCTTACGAAGGTCCGAGTAAAAATTGGAAACATTTTTATTTTGTAAAAGCTGCACAAAGCCTGAAGCGTCGACATTTTTAAAGCTGTAGTAGTAAGGAATATTTTTTGTTGTTAGTGTTTTTTTAATTTCATGCAAAGCCGAAATTTCGATCATGGCCTGGGCCAAAGGAATCTGGGCCTCAAGCCAGCCATTATCTGTGCGACTCATCTTGGTCCATGAATCTGATGGAAAAATGCTCTCTGGGCACCATCCATTTTTCATCGCTGCAAGAAGTGAAACTTTATTGAATCCATTCTGATGTGCCATTTGGCGAACGACGGTATTTTTTGGCTTGAAAAGATTCAAGTCTAACCAACGAACAAAAAGACCGACTCTCGTTTCGTTGTAGCCAATCGCAATATCAGCGGCAGACATTGTTTCAGTGAGACCAAAGCTGTGGGCCAGCATGTCTGCGCCTGCGAAAGCATAGCACCATGAAACATCATGTTGGTCACGTACTTCACCTAGTGTTTCATTTCTTAGATCAATGGGTGTGCAGTTTTTTTCTGAACTAGGAGTATAGGCAAAAGCGATTATTGGAAATGCTAAAATAAGGAGGATTTTTTTCATTTAAGTATTCAAACACATTGAAAAAAATTGTCAAAGCCAAGATATAACTGAGCCTTGTACTCTATTACCCTTGACGTCGTCCAAAACGCTATTATCTTATTGATGTTACAAATAACTAGGGGCTTCAATATGTTTAAACGTATTTTCTTATTTGTTCTTACAAACATTTTAGTGATGGTAACTGTCTCTATCGTTCTAAGTGTTCTCGGTGTAAATCATTACGTAACTGCACAGGGTCTTAACTATTCCTCTCTTATGATTTTTTGCTTGGTTTGGGGTTTTGTAGGTTCAGGGATTTCTCTGATGCTCTCAAAGTTTATGGCCAAACGAATGATGGGTGTCGAAATTGTGGATGAGCGCGGCCAATATGCTGAACTGGTAAGAAAAGTTCACGCGCTGGCGAGGGCCGCTGGACTTACAAAAATGCCTGAGGTCGGAGTTTATCAATCGCCCGAGGTGAATGCTTTCGCAACTGGGCCTTCACGAAATAATTCACTTGTGGCCGTGTCTTCCGGGCTTCTTCAACAAATGACGGTTGATGAAGTGGAGGGAGTTCTTGCTCACGAAATCGCTCACGTTGCAAATGGAGACATGGTTACGATGGCCTTGGTTCAAGGTGTCGTGAATGCTTTTGTTATGTTCTTTGCGCGCATTGCCGCTTTTGCCCTTCAAAATGTTATGTCAGGGGATCGTGATGATGATCGACCGGCAGCATCGGGGTTTGCTTATCACATATCGGTTATGGTTTTTGAAATAGCGTTCTCATTTTTAGGAATGTTTGTAGTGGCCTACTTCTCGAGGATTCGAGAATTTCGTGCTGACAAAGGTGGGGCCCAATTTGCTGGGAAACACAAAATGATTTCGGCTTTGAGAAAACTTAAACAGAAAATTGATATCGTTGATGATTCAAATGATCAAATGAAGGCGATGAAGATTTGTTCTAAAAAAGGATTAATGTCTTTTCTATCGACTCATCCGTCACTAGATGATCGTATTGCGACTTTAGAGCGGGGCAATTAAAGATAATGTTTTTTGATAATCTAGAATAAGCTGATTCACGACTTGGGCCACACTTGGGCAATCGTGGATCAGTGAACAACCCTGTCCAATTTCAATTTCGCCGTTTTGCATATCACCATCAAGCATCCCGGCCTTCGCGCGTCCATGGCCAAGAAGAGTCACAATTTCTTCCTCTGAAGCTCCCTGATCTTCAAGTTTTTTTACTTCATTAAAAAAAGCATTTTTCATAAGTCTGACGGGAACGTGTTTTTTCATCATGAGCATTGTGCTTGAAGGATGAGAACTTAGAATTGCTTGTTTGAAATTTTCATGTGCACTGGATTCAATCGTTGCAACAAAACGAGTCCCAAGTTGCACCCCTTGAGCACCGAGTGCAAATGCGGCCGCAATACCTCGGCCATCAACAATCCCACCGGCAGCGATGACGGGAATTTTAACCGCATCAACGACTTGCGGAATGAGCACCATGGTAGTGATTTCATCTCGTCCATTGTGTCCACCGGCCTCGAAACCTTCGGCGATAATGGCATCGCAGCCGGCGGCTTCACATTTTTTTGCAAGCTCAGGTCTTGAAGTCACATGAATGACTGTGGCACCTTGGTCTTTAAGCCATTTAGTGTATGTTTTAGGTGATCCAGCGGAAGTGATGATGATTTTGATACCTAAGCGAATGGCGGTTTCCAATTGCTCTTTGGACTTTTCGTAGAGGAGCGGAACATTTACTGCGAGCCGTTCGGGATGAGAAGTTAAACTTTGGGCCTTGAGGATGTGCTGTTCAAGAAGCTCGGGCTTCATGGACCCGGCACCAATGACACCTAAGATTCCAGCGTTGGCAGATGCGGCAGCTAATTTTGCTCCGGAAACCCAAACCATACCGGCCTGAATAATGGGATATTTAACTGGTAACAATGTTGTCATGCTTTTCATCTGACTATTTTGACAGAATTAAATCAATATTGTCATCCCTTAGTGCAGGAATTGGTGAACGTTCAAGGTTTAGAAGTATATCTGGATCACTTGCACCGGTTAATGAGGCCCGGGTGCTGGTACGTTTGTGACCGAATTTTTCGCCTTTATGCAAAACCCATCCTGCTTGGAGCAAACTCTTGCGTATGGATGAGCTGGCCGAGTAGGTTGAAAGCAAAACTTCTGGATTTGAATGCAGTTTCAAAAATTGAAACCATTCCTGGGTCCAAAGGATAGGATTTTTTTTAGGTGAGAATGCATCTTGGTAGACGGCGTCCCATTTTACGTTTGTTGTTTCTACAAAAATCGGTAGAGTCTTCCTGGCATCGCCGCAGAGGATTTTTAAATCAATCGTTTCATTTTTGTATTCAAGAATATTGTTTCGCCATTTTAGGTCTTTCAGAAAAGGATGGGTGAGATTTTCCAGACGAAACCATTCTAAAAGTTGCTGATCAATTTCTAAAGAAATAAAAGACCATGGTTTTAGTGAGGTTTTGAGAACGTCAAAAGTGGTTAGAAAGCCGATGCCGAGTCCAAAGCCAACTTCCAAAATGGAGAGTTGATTTTGATTAAGTATTTTTTCTTCGATCTGGCAGCCTTGAATGTAGTGAAGAAGTGTTTCATTTCGAGCGCCAGAAGTGGAATGGCAGGCCTCCTGGAAGGCTTCGGAAAACAAGGTCTGGGTACCGTCGGCGGTTTCGATCCATTGGTGGTTTGGGGGAAGTATGGCCTTCATTGTGGTTTGTCTCAATAATTGCG
>CAMDQH010000056.1 GCA_945905815.1 Bacteriovorax stolpii
AAATGATCAAATGGACACGAGGTCCGTTCGAATCCAAAAAAGTTCAAGCTCTCTGATGTAGGCGTGCTCTATTCATCTTCTTTAGTTGCAACTCAGCCGACGTTTACTTTTTTTTGAGGGGTCTCTATGAAATATGTCCCTTTGCGGGACTGGATTTCAATTCCTCTTTCCGATCTTGCTCTTGATATTAATCGAGTTAATTTTTTCATATCATCTTTGTTTTCCGGCAGTTCCGTCCAAAGATGCTCATAGATATGACCCTTAGTTAGTGGTGCCTGTGATAACGTTAAGAGCTCCACCAATGAGTCAAGAAGTGTTGCCGATTCAGATTTACCGATAGGGGTTACTTCTTTGTGTACCACACGGTGTTTGTTTAGGCATAAAGAGAAAAGACACTTCGCACCTGTGAAATTGAAATCGCTCAAATATGTTTCCGGATAAAGCCTATGTAGTTCATTCCAGGATTTTCTGGCTTCCTCAATATTCTTTTCTTCTAAAGAATGTATCACCTTGAGTTGAAAATTAAGCATGGGGAAAGATTTAAAATCATCACCATAAAGATAAATAGGCTCATTGTTTTTTAGATGTGATAATAGTTTCTTCATGAAATTGAAGTTTTCGGTAAGGTTGAATTTTCTGTATTTTTTCATTTCATTGAGAACTTCCTCACAGTTGTCGAATTCTTCAGTTTGTACGTAAAACATAAACTCACACACAAGATGTGAAATGATATCACCTTCGGACATCTCTTTTTTCTTAAGCTCTATTTCTGCTAAGACTTGTCGGGCCTTAATATGATCTACTTGTGCTTGATAATCAAATTGACAGCGAAGGAGCTTAATCACTTGTTGTTCACTAATAAGCTCGATGGATTCCATCATTTTAATCGTACTACTCATGAGATTGATTTTGTTTCGATTTGAATATATTGTGAAAAGATAATAATTCCCAACAAATTCAAAGTATGGAGTATGCACACTTTTAAAGATAGTCAGTGATTCCTTAATCAAGGGCTCGGCTTCTATGAAGTAGGAAAGATTGTTAAGGGCCAGTCCCATTAACAACTTTCTTTGTCCTTCAACGAAGGCCAGTTCAGATTGAGGGAGCGATCGGATGGTGTCTAAGGCTTTTTGGTTTTGATTATTGCGAATAAGCAGATGCCCTTCAATAATCTTTTTTTCAGTTGAGGTCAGTCTTTTATCTGTAAGACATTGTTTTGCCTTGGCAGGATTAAGACTGAACTCAATGAGTATTCGATTAAAAGTCTTCTGAATCATAGGCGCTTTCCTCGCCTGGGATTGCTCCAAGCGTTGAAAAAAATAATATCATTTTATCCACTTCGCTTTGCGGAACTTTATACTTCCTTGCTAAATAGTCACTGTTCTTATTAGCAGCTTGAAGTTTTCGGGCTATCTTTCTAACGGCCTTATCATTCACACAGGCCAGATAGAATGTTGCTTCCTCACATGCTGCTGATTTTGGTTCAGTGTTTTTCAATAAGGATAATTTTAAATATATTTGCATGATATCAGTGTCTTTACTTAAACGCTGACCACTGCTCGGGCACTTAACGTCGTTCTCTTTTAACGTTGAAGTTAAGATAGTAATGGTTGCATCAATTTCGGCGCTATTCCCACCGCCAGTTTTAATTTGGGCAAAAGAGAAAGTAGAAATGAGTAATGCAAAGAACAGGATTAGTGTTTTATTCATGCATTCCTTTTCGGTTAATCCTAACTAAACGTGAATAGCGATGACCTTTCTAATAGACCGAAATGATTGGCGAGTTAATGTTCTTTCTTATTTTTGGCCGGCAGCCTCATTAGTTGACTATTTACATTCTTTCATTCACCTACCGATAAGTTTGAAAGGGTAGGTATCGTAATGTCACATTTTTGGCTCATTTTTTTTGTTATGATCTGTTTCTGCACTTTCAGCAGAGAAAAAGAAATTTGCAGTTGAAACTACTGAGGCCGTATCAGAAGACATTCAGAAGAAATACCCACACGTGCAATTTAAAACTCCTATGGATCAGACCAAACCCGACATTGTTCCTACTAATCAAAGGAATACTTATTTTAATGCCTGGTTCAGAAACGGGATATAATCCAGATCGCATCATTCGCCTCATTTATTATGATTACATCGTTAGTAATTTTCAGGATATGTACCCTTCGGCGCCTATTACTAAAGCGATAGAAGCAAACTTTAAAGGGACTGAGTTGCAAAACTTAAAATACCCAGACCTCACCAAGGCTTCACGCAAAGACATTAAGGCCTACATCAGTCGTTTAGAGGGAGCCGCACAAAATCTTTACAGTACAGCAAAAAATGAAAAAGAGCCAAAAGCAGTAGCAGCATTGAAAATGTGAAAACATGCTCGGGCGATGAATGCCTCTGTGGGTATGATCATGCCCTTTCATGTCCCTTTCTCTTGGGTAAGTGAACCACATGCAAAGACTCCATTGAGAGGTCTCCACTAAAAACTCCAATACGTCTAAACTTCTTGCCCAACGGGTTTTAAAGTCTATAAAATATAACTCATAAATTGTATTCTGTAATATAGATGGCCTACAACTATGAAAATTCTATTTCTAATCATTTTCTTGATTTTACCGGTGAAGCTTTTTGCCAACGGACAGGTTACAGAAATCGTCGATCCTCAAAATATTTTTGCAGATATTTATGATGCAACCCAATTTACTGTTGGTTCCAAAGTAATAATCGTTTCGAGATATGCTAATAAGGCAGTTGCTTTCGGTATTGTTAAAATGGTTAATTTAAATGTTCATCCTAATACGGCCCTCATCGTGCTCGAAGAAATCATTGATACAAATATGATCATGTTAACCGACTTGATCTACCCTCTTGATTATAAGACATTGCAAGATCAAAAAGTTCCTGGCTTCTCTGCATTGGGGTTACGTGGCGAAGGTCATATTCCTGCAAAATTTAAAGAGCTTGCAACTTATGGAGTGTTTACATCTGAAGGCCATTCGCTGGGGAAAAATGAATTTCTAGTTAGCCCATTTCAGTTACAGTACGGTGTTACGGATACTTTTGGTCTAAAGATGGTTAGTGCACTGTGGACAGATGGGTATTTAAACGCTGGTATTAAATATCAGGCCCTGAATACGAAGTATGCTAAGATTACTGTCAGTACTTTTGGTGCTTATAAAGTTCAAAGTAAGGATTATATTTTGCAGACAGGAGGCGTTCTAACCTTTCCTCAGAACGCAAAATTTCAAACCCACTACATAGCCAATATCACTCTTGATCCCCAATTTAAGGAGGCGTATGCCTCTAAAGGTCTTGGCCTTTTTACTGATTCAAGTATTAAAAGCATCACCGAGTATATGACGGATAACTGGAATCGCTTACTCTTTGGACCCATATATAATGTCGAGCTTCAAACACTGGGTGGGACAGCTTCTTACATGTGGATATGGACTACTTTTCACATGAGTCTGGGCTTGGGTACAAAAGACTTTAGAAGTCTTAGTTTCGGTACGAATGGTTATTATTATGTTTACGACTTTTTTTGGCGATTTTGAATAAGAATGGAAGATTCATGCATTCTAGAATTAATATCATTCAAATGTTAAAAGGCATTGCTGCCAGGTTGTTTTTTAATATTATTTGGCAAAATAATACCAGAACTGACAGATGAGACTTCATATGAATTACGATTAGACTTTAGTCTTTTCGAAGGGTCTTCTTCTTTTTCATTTGGCTTTCAAAAGTGAAAGTTTACTTTTCTAAAAAGGCTGAAGCAGCTCAAGGATTGGCGAGACTTCGCCAAGAAGAGAGGGTGAGGATTAAGTTCACTCTGAGTCTGAAACCGCTTCAGGAGTCAAAAAAAAGCCATCTAGGGACGTTATTATCAAGCTCGCCCGGCAGGGAAAGATTGATGTCGTGATTGTTTGGAAACTTCGATGGGGAAGGTCGGTAAGTGACGTGACCGCTTCGCTTGAAGAGCTAACCGCCCTGGGTGTTTCGTTTGTCTCCATTAATGAAGCCTTAGACTTCACCTCCACAATTGGAAAGGCGATGAGTGGGCTTTTGGCCGTATTCGCTGAGCTTGAAAGAGATTTTCTCAAAGAGCGAGTCATTGCAGAAATCCCCCCTTTTAGGATTGGATGACCTCCGGTCTCTCAATTAAAGGAAAATCTTCATTGCTTTTTGCCGGATTCGATTGAATTTTACGGCACTCTTGTAAGTTGGTTTTACTGGAAGCCTCTTTCTTTTGACTGGTAAAATAAATAACTAATTGCCATAAAAACACTGAATGTATGGTCAGCTTTGTGAAGGGGGCTGCCTGCATTAGCGCCACCCTTGTAACTAACAACTCCAAGCCCCGAGTAAAGGCCCAGATTATCTTTCTCATATATATATGCGAGACCCGCGCTTGTGGATAAATAACCAGCTCCTGCCTCATACTGAGGGCGGTTGGGAGTGGAGAACTTAGAATCAACTTCAAAAAAATATTCCTGGAGCTGGGAGGTGGTGTAGGTTCTGGTGGATGCAAATACGATGGAGTTGAATTTACTCTCGTCAAAAAAGTACCTGGCATTAAAAGAAGGTGCTACAACCAGGCCCTGGTAAGTGGCCCCCGTAAAGTCAGTTGAGAAGGCCATGCGTAAAGGGAAGAATAAGCGCACCCATATTTTCTCAGTTCGCATCAGGTAGAGATAAAAACGTGGGCCAATTTCTCCAATCCAGTCCAGGTCAGGCATTCCTTCCCGTGCTTCATTCTTTGATGAGTTGGTTGGAAAAGTTCCTGCGGCACTTAAATCGAATCCATATAAGGGATCAGTGAAGATCCTCGCTTTGACCGTGTCTTCCTCGTCAGATCTGAAGCGCAAGCCGCGGTATCTTATTTGTGGGAGCACGAGGTATCTTACTCTGCCTTGATCGGAAGCAGGATAATCCGGAATGTAACCCATGCCTCCGAGGACTCCGAATTCATAGAGAGGCTTACTGGAAGCAATTTGTTCGAGGTGGGCTTGGGCCGTATGCCCCAAAAAGGCGAAAAAAATCAGAATTGATGGCATTAAGGAAAGTCTCCCGTGGCAGCTTCCAGAAATGGTTTGATGTCATTGTCACTTGCTACTAAATCCAGAGCATCGAAAAGGGGATCAATGTCCAAAGTTAGAGTTCCAGAAGCGCCGACGACATAAGTTCCTTCAAACTTAATTGTGATATGGTCTTGGGAACTGAATGCGGCACCGTTAGTGAAGGAAACACTTGGCTTAAGTAAAGTTCCATCACATTCCTTTTCCAGATCAAACTCGACACGCTCGTAGGTTCCGTGGGGCAGAGATACGGTCAATAAATTAAATCCACCAGGAATGATATCCACTTCACCGATGGCAAGATCGAAGTTGCTTCCATTTGTCACGGCGTCTGGTTTAAACCTTAAACGCTTAAAGCAAAACTTCACACCTGTAGCAGCAGCATGCGCCGGTGCAATTAATAAATCCCAGCTTCTTTTGATTAAGGCGAATGGCTGCCGGTCTTCCATCCTGAGCTGAATAGGAGAAACTGGATTACCTGTTGTAGTTCCACCACCGCAACTTTGAAACAACAGTAGAATCAAAAGTGCGAATATTTTCATCATGCTCATATTTTATCCTTTTTCAGCGTGAGAGGGAAGCCCAGGAAAGAGAAGTGATAGACGTCGGAAGGCCGGTCTTCGTCATGTTTTAACAGACTGATCTTTTCGAGTGCTTCGTCCAATATTTTTTTTGCTTCCGGGAACTTAGCCACATCAATGCCCATGGTGTGGCCTAAGATATACCTTTGCTCTGAGGCAACTTTGTATATAGATTCAACGGCCTTGCTTAATAATTGATTATGAAAAGTTGAAAGAGAAAGTTTATAGATGTCACCTTGGCAATCAAGGCGGCGAAAATCACCATGCTTGGCAAGTAACTTATGTTTATTGAGGAACTTTAATGCTTTCCTGATTTCAACCAAAGAGACATTAAAAAGGAGTCTCTCTTGAATCCAGTACTCGTCCTCCTGAAAATCCGGCAAAGCACTTATTTCCCGGATGGCTACGTTCCACCATTTCTTCAAGTATTTGAAGGTGAGTACTTCTTCTGATGAATTATCTTTATAGGCATTGAAACGTGAAAGATTATCCAGAGCTTTGCATTTTTGTTCAACCGGAGAATTTTCGAGCAGGAGTAGTTGTTTGAGCCATGAGATTTCCTGGGCATTCCATTTCAGCACAGCGGCCCAGATATCTACGTTTTCTTCTGTCAGGGGTCTTTTGCCTTTAGTGATAAGGGAGAGAAGGGCCGGTGAGACATTTAATCTTTTTGCTAAGCTTCTCATCGAAAGACCCTCCACCTTGTACCATTTTATGAGATCGGCCAGATAAACGTGTGACTGTCTATATTTGTACACATTTGGTTTAGCTGGCCTGGTTCCCATATTCAATCCTCTTTATTAAAGTGTCCCACTAATTGCTTCTAGAGTGTTCTTGACTGTGTCGGCACCATTATAGGCGTTGGCCGCATTCAATATATCCTGAATTCCCAGTTGCAGATTTTCCGCACCGTTAACTACGAACACACCCTCAAACTTAATCTTCATCCCTTCATTGGACGTGTAAACTCCGAAATCATTTGCCAGGAAAATACTATTACCGCTGGCACAACTTGTATCGAGATCAAACTCAATCCGGTAGTAAGTATCGGCGGGAACATTTACTGTGGCCAATGTAGTCCCAGCGGATGAAAGACTTACCTCACCTAGGACCAGATCTATGTTCTCATCAACTAGTGGATCGTCTATGTCCGTAATGCTTCTCTTGAAACGCATTCGTTTGAAGCATAACTTTAAGTCACTGACTGCTGCATAAGCACTTGGCATAAGAAAGTTCGAGAAGCTTGCAGTCGTATAGGATCCCATGCTTACATTCACAGGTTTGAGGCCTCCACTGACTGGTGATGAATCATTTGAAGATTGACATCCGTATGCGACAAATACAAAAGCTAATAGAATTGTGAATTGGCGAACCATATTCAACTCCTTGTTTTCGAACTTCATTATGACGTTCGTTGCTTAAATTGATTATCTAACAGTGCATCATTTTAATCAACGTTAATCATTTCCAGTGTAAACGCTTTTGATGTTTTGTGTATTGATATCAGTTGCTTGGATTGCGTGCTAGGTATGACTGGTGGATGTTTTGTAAACACGATCAATGGCTTTATATTAGTGCAGCCGATGATCAGTGCACCTGTTTAAAGGAATTCTTCACGACTTTTTGTCGGATTCGGCAATTATCGGGAGCTGTTGGGACATTTTCGGATGGGTTTCTCTCTTCTTACTTAAGTATTGCCGCTCTATCCAAAATAAGTTTCATGTATTTTTCCTTCATCTCTTTTGAGAGAAACGACTTTTGAACCCAGGACTCAAAAGTTGGAATTTGCTTAAGGTATGAATCCAGAATCTTTATGGCATGCTCTTTCTTCACATAACAGTGCTCAGGAGCGAAATAATCTATAAGGTCTTTCCTCGTTATTCCATGTTTTTTACCATTAAGTTCGAGTGCAAGTTCCTCTTGAGGCTCTACTAATGCAATGGTGGTATTCATAAGATCATAAGCAGGAGTGAGTTTTACAATCCCTTTGAGGGTTGTCTGAACTGAAAAGTTCTTTAAATGAAGATCCTCATTGCCAACGAGAAAAGAAAAGAGTGTCAGTTTAAAAACATTTTCTAGTTCTAATGCTGGGAATGAACAAAATGCTTCAACGATCTCGCATACTTTCTCCATATTGGAATGATATTTTGTGGATCTTGTTGCCCCAAGAAGTTGTGCAAAATCTTCTTGTGGCAGTTTCTTTTTCTTAGGTAATCGATCAAATCTTTTAATGACGTAAAGGAGAGAACCATCCTTGGCCTTGATAAGTCCATGCCATGGGACGTTCAGGCCAACAATTTGTGCAAGATGCATAGTCAGGTCTTCATTTTGTGGAAGCTCAGGATAATCGTTAACTTGAGGTTTGATGATATATTCGCCATCCTTATCAACCAATTCAAAGCTTTCATTCTTTACGGAAAGCTTTGCGCTTAATTTAGGTTGAATCCCTTGGATAGAAATCTTGCCAGCGTGTCTTTGCACTTCTCGTGTTTGTTCCTGGCGATCGTAGGGGAAAGGTTTTAAATTTGTTAATCTGACATTTATTTTCTTCAAACCGGCCAGTGTGTAACTTTCTCCAGCTTCTAGTTCTTCGTAGGTCAGGAGACAACGATTAATCATTTTATCTCCTTAACGGTAACATGTCCTACAAGATCCATACCTACGATAATCAGCTGTGAGAAATAATCGTCCTTATCAATTTTTTTTGTCCATAAAAGACTATCAAGCATCATTCCTTCAGGCAGTACTCCTTCAAAAAAAGTCGGAAATTGATTGAAAGCAAATGACTTTTTATTAATTGGTAAGGTTAAAGAAATTGCATGACCTTGGTAATCTTGTTCGTAGTTTAATTCGTATGACTTTCGATTATGCTCAATAAGCTCTGCCGCTTTTATTCCGTTTATAAACACTGCTGCCTTTCTCATTATTCATTTCCATGATGAAAGGGGAGCTTGAAGTTCAATTTGATATTAAGAACCTTCAGCACTTTTAAAATGTTTTCAAAGCTAATTTGGGTAGATCCTTTTTCAAGATTAAATACCAATGTTTTGCCCACGCCGGCCCTGTCCGCGAGTTCTATTTGACTAAGACCTGCTAGCTTCCGGGTAGTTTTTATTATTTCGCCGAGATTGAAGTTATGTTCTTTTTTTACCGCCATAGCAGTAACAATAGCATGATTTTTCATCATTTTAAAAGTTTTTAATGATTATTACTGATATTACGGTAAAAATAGCTATTTTTAATGTAGGGATTTATTTTTTGTACATAATTACTGTTAAAGCAGTAATATTAGGTTGAACCAAGATAACAAGAGAACCATCCGGTAAAAAAAAAGCCTCTTTCGAGGCTCTTTAAATAACTAAAATGTTTGGTAAAATTTTGGAGCGGCTGATCAGATTCGAACTGACGACCTTCTGCATGGCAAGCAGACGCTCTACCAACTGAGCTACAACCGCATTAAACGAGAAAAGTGAAGTAATATTAGCTGCTTCCGGCGAATCCTGTCAACTCAAAACTTAAGTATTTAAACGCTTATTCTTTAATAGTTTCAATAGGTTCTTCCGGGCAAGGAGCACGGCCGTTGATGTGAGTCGTACAAATAACCTCTGTCGTGATTGTTTTGTTCTCGCCCAAGAAATCGAGTGCAGTCGGATTTTGCTCAGAAGGGGTAATAACAACTTTTCCAGCGAAAACCCTAGTAGATGAGGCATATCCACATCGATGAATTCGTTCTGAGCGTATAACTGTTTCATCAGTCATCTCAACTTTCAGGTCATAGTATGGAACAGACGTTTCATTAACAGTCATCGTATTTGAGTTATGGCCTGTTTCCCATTTCACTGACGTGTCCGAATTTGAACAGTGAGTAGCAAAATACGAAGCGTGAGCTGTTGTAAATGCCATCAAAGTAGATAGAGCAAGAAGTAGTTTCATAAATCCTCGTTGATAAGTAATTACTCATTAAATACGGGGGGGCCAATTCTATGTCAAGGAGTGCGTTTTACTACTGAAATTTCTGCTCTAAGGCCTTAATGATCTTTTGATAACTTGCATTGGTAAAACGGGCCGAAAGTATAGGTAGAATGTCTTTTTTGCTTGATGGCATAGATGGATTTAGAAGAATTTTCACAAAGACGTCAGACACGATAAATACTTTTGATAGAGGGTGAAGATCCTCTCCCGGATTCTCTTCAATACCAATTCCATCAATTTTACCATGAGATTGGATGAGAACGGTTTTAATATAGTCATTTGCATCTGGATGATTTGCCATCAGGACAACAGCGTCTTTAGCATGAGTCATAACTTGACGCTTTTCTTCGTCGGTTAAATTCGATTGATTCAAATCTCTCATCGTTGAGATTCTCATTTGTGAATTTGATTTTAAAGTGACATCAGAGAAAAAAGAAACAAAGCTCAACGTTTCAAGATGCTCAGGTCTGTACCAACTTTGTTTTGAAAGCACGTAATGGCACATCAAAGCGAGTAGGTGACAGTGCTGATAGGAGTAGGACACTTTATTGGAAAATAAAAATTTAAGTAACTCCGCAACTTGTGGTGAATTCTTAACAGACTTAACCATTGAGTTAATTGAAGCATCTGAGAGTTCTATTGAAGCGTCATCAAATCCTATTGCCTGAATAGATTCGCGCACGATTTCATGTGCGTTGGCAGTGATGATAATGCGCTCTTCGATATTAAGGTCTTCACGTTCCAATTTCTGAATCAAATTGTTAGTCACAAAGGTTGTAAAATATTGGATATAATCTTTAGGTATATAAAATTCTTTAAGCCCCTGATCTTCGTACTTTTGAATTGATGCTTTATCAAATACGTCTTTAGAATGGATACGTTTAACGAATTGGTATTCGCTAGGCCCTTTTTTGATTCTGATATAGACGTCACAGGGTGTTTTGCTTATGTCATAAAAGTAGTGAACTCCAACAGGTAAAAAATCAGGTCTGACTTTACCAATTGAATCCTGAAGATTAACGCCGAGATGCTCGGCCGCTTGCTTGATGAGAATTTCCCAACTGACTGGTTCCTGTAGACACATAACTTCGCCTGAAATCGATTTACATGTACCTAATACGATAACTGCAATCGCAAGATTTTCTGATTTTATAAACTGATAAATTTTCAATGCAGTTTCTTCAGTTCCGACTTTGGCCTGAGTAATAACCAGTCCAACTTGGGGAAGAATTCGAAGCAGTTCAATTGTATCGTCTGCGTTTTTTCGGTGAATAACGTCAGTACCTACAAAGGTATTTAAATTTAGAGCAAAGATTTTTTTTAGGTCTTCGCTGCTTTCAATTAGGATGGTTTGACTCATGCAAAGATTTTAACAAGTGAATGGAAAGGGACCAAGGGAAATAAGTTAGAAAGTGAATGAGTCAGGCTCTTTCACGCTGACTTTAAGCCCGTTTAGCCCAATTAACTGACCGCCAAAGGGCATGCTCTCGGGATTAAATGCCCCTACCTTTCCAGAACCACCAGGAATATCTATTACGTAATGCGGAATGGCCCATCCGGGTAGGGCAGAACGAAGTTGAGCATAAAGAGCGCGGCCATCCTCGATTGGAAGATAGAAATGCATACCACCCTTAACCTGATCTGGATGATGAAGATAATAGGGCCTGACCTTTAGAGAAATAAATAAATTGAATAATTCCAAAAGGTCATTTGTCGTATTGTTAACGTTTTTTAACAGCACTGTCTGAGAGAGAAGTTGAATATTAAGTTTTGAAAGCTCCAAAATCTTTTGCTTACTTTCATGATCAAATTCATCCACATGGTTGGCGTGAATGGCAACACTAAGGGTACGGAATTTTTCAGAGTAAGACTGCAGAAGCTGCTTGAAACCTTCATCTAAGCGACTAGGTAAAATCACAGGATACCGAGTATGAAAACGAATGTCTTTAATTGAGTCAATCTTAGAAAATGCTTCAAGATATGTTTGCAGCTTTTCATTGGACAAGGTAAGTGGGTCTCCACCAGTGAAAATAATCTCGCTAATTTCAGGATGAGCAGAAATGTATTCCAGAGTCTTGTTAAAATCTGCCGCAAAAAGTTCATCGCTAGGATTTAATTCATTTTTCCTGAAACAATAACGGCAATGAACAGGACAAATACTTGTTGGTGTAAACAGAGCACGAGAATGATATCTATGAACGAGTTGAGGAGCCTTAAAATGTTCTTTATCACCAATGGGATCATCCATGCCAAGGTCGCTCATTTCTTTCAGGTCAGGAAGAAACTCCTTGGCGAGGACTCCGTCTTTTCCTTGCGCTTTTATTTTCTGGGCCAATCTTTGTGGAATAAAAAGAGGATATTTCTTTTCAACTGACGAAGAGGTATCGTCCCAACCTAAAAATTGAAATAAGTCGGATGAATTTTTATAGGCCGCTTGAAAATCACTTTTCCAGCTTAGGTTCATGCCCATTTTTTTCCAATTCTTTCAAATACTGTTTTTTATAAAACCATGCGCAAAATCTAATAAGTACTCCGCCCGAAACGGAAATGCCCAAAAAGTGGTACATTAAAGTTTGGAAAGGAAGAACTCCACCTTCAGAAAGTGTGTAGATGATCCATTTCAAAAGGACGAGATGGGCCACAAGAATTATGAACTGCATGATTCGGTGATTAAGATTTTCTTTGGTCACAAAGTTTTTCATGGAGGTCCTGCTTTCCAATAACTGGCTTCTAGCTTGGAGTAAGATTTTATTTTTTTTAATAAAAAAGATTTGTTCATTCCAGTGAGGAGACATTCAGCAAATAAAACGGGTCCTTTCGGAAGCGGCATAAGTCCTATTGGTCTTACTGGCCTATGAGCTTGTTTGGCAGAAGTTCCATTATACTCAAGGTCTAATAAGTTCTTATCCTGAACCAGTTGAGTCAAACCATTTAAGCGAGTTGAAAAATTGAAACAATCGTTTTTATCAAACTGAGAAAGACGGAAGACGAAACTTTTTTCTTTGGGGGTTCTTTGATCTATACCCAGGTCACTGATGGCGGCCATAATTTTCAGGCATGCATAGGTATCTTCAATCGCAATATGATGATTTAATTTAAAGCCGCAAAATTCGCTCATGGTTGAGAGTTTAAAATTTCCGGGTTGTTTTTGAAGTGGCTTATAGGCCGCTCTTCCCCATCTACAAGAATCAAAAATATCTAAAGGGGGGAATTCAATTTGAAAATCGTGTGAAGCCTTTATCAAATAACCTAGATCAAATGATGAATTATGAGCAATCATGGGCAGACGGCCAACAAATTTCCAAAAATCGATCAATGGCTTTTTGAGCGTAGGTGCGTTTTTTAAGTCTTCATTTGTCAGGCCATGAAATTGAATCGTAAAAGCTGGAATTTCAATTAACGGATTGATCAAGGTATGGAAGCTAGTAACTTCACCGGCCGCGGTAATTTTAACCGCGCCGATTTCAATAATTTTATCCACCAATGGCGAAAGACCAGTGGTTTCAAGATCAACTGCAACCAGACCCCTTGGGAATAAGGCCAGAAGCGAGGTGATTTCCCCAGCTGATAATGAGAGTGAAGATTGCGATCTTGACATGGAGCTTCTTATAGCCTTTTTTCATGGCTTCCGTCTAGGTATTAGCGATCTAGTTTCATTGACAAGTGCATAGCGCAAACCTCAAGATTTCAGGACATTTAGACTCTCTAGATAAAAAAGGATTCCCTCTCATGGCCAAAACATTTGATGTTGTTGTTTTAGGTGCTGGTCCTGGTGGTTATGTTGCCGCTATTCGTGCCGCCCAATTAGGAAAAAAAGTTGCTATTATTGAAGCTGATAAACTCGGTGGGGTATGCCTTAACCGTGGATGTATTCCAACTAAAGCACTTTTAAAATCTGCTCACTCCGTCCACGAGATCGCTGATCTTAAAGGTCTTGGAATTAATGTTGACCTCAAAGGCCTGGATGCAACGGTTGCCGTTAAACGCGCAAATGATATTGCTGACAATATGTCTAAAGGTATCGCTTTTTTGATGAAGAAAAATAAAATTGAAGTGATCGTTGGCAAAGGTGTTTTTAAATCGGCCAAGGTTATTGAGGTCACTGCTTCTGATGGTAAAAAAGAAGAAATATCTGGAACCAACATCATTATTGCTACAGGTGCGAAATACAGAACTTTTCCAGGCCTTGAGCATGATGGGAAAAGACTTGTTGGTGCTTGGGAAGCTTTAAAAATTGACAAGCTTCCAAAATCGATGGGGATCATCGGTGCTGGTGCGATTGGAATGGAGTTTGCTTATTTTTGGAATGCATTCGGAGTAGATGTTCATATTTTCGAAATGCAAAAAAATCTTCTTCCAATTGAAGACACTGACGTTTCTAAAGAAGTTGAAAGACATTATAAAAAATATGGCATCAAAACGAATCTTGGTATCGAAGGTGTTACCGCTAAGAATAATGGTAAAGATGTCACATTTACTGTTACTGAGGGTGGTAAGAAAACGGATTACAATTTTGAAATGGGACTTATCGCAGTTGGTATGACTGGAGTTATCGAAGGCTATGGTCTTGATAAGGCCGGCGTTCAAACTGAAAAAGGTTTCATCAAAGTAAATGAAATGTATGAGACAACTCAAAAAGGTGTCTATGCCGTTGGTGATGTCTCAGGACCACCACTTTTAGCCCACGCGGCTTCTCATGAAGGTGTTGTTGCAGCAGAACACTTAAGCGGTCTTCATCCTCATGCGATTGATAAAATGAATATTGCAGGCTGTACTTATTGCCAACCTCAGGTTGCTTCTGTCGGTTACACCGAGAGAGCACTGAAAGAAAAAGGTATCGAGTACAATGTTGGTAAGGCACCATTTATGGCAAACGGTAAAGCGATTGCTTCAAATGAAAAAGATGGTTTCGTTAAAGTGTTAACTGGAAAAAAATATGGTGAGCTCTTGGGCGCTCATATTGTCGGGACACACGCAACTGAACTTATTCATGAATACGTGCTTTTCAGAACAATGGAAGGTATTGATGAAGAGATTTTTGCTACCATTCACCCGCATCCAACACTTGGGGAATTCCTTGGTGAAGCCGTCTTGGCCGCCAAAGGTCGCGCACTAAACTTATAAAAGATTTTTAAGGAGATTCTATATGGCACGTATTGAAATTGTTATGCCTCAGATGGGAGAGTCGATTACAACTGGAACTATCACTAAATGGCATAAGGCCTTAGGCGAAATGATTGATCTAGATGCAATCTTGCTTGAGATTTCAACTGATAAAGTTGAATCAGAAATCCCAAGTCCGATCCAGGGAAAAATTGTTGAACTTCTTTATCCTGAAGGAACAACTGTTGATGTTGGTCGCCCGATTGCGATAATTGAAGATGATATGAGTGCGGCAGTTGCTGCAGCTCCAGCCTCTAAGACGGCACCAGCTGCTACAAAAACTGAAGCACCTAAGGCCGCTACTTCGGCACCGGTTGCAGAAGTGGTCCATGAAGAAGAAGGTTTCCGATTTTACACTCCACTCGTTAAGGCCATGGCCAAAGACGCAGGTATAGTACTTTCAGAACTTAAAAATATTCAAGGCTCAGGTGCAGGCTCAAGAGTTAATAAAGCTGATCTTGAAAGTTATATTGCTAATCGTGGTAAAGGTGGCGCTCCGGTCGCTGCTGCTGCTCATAAATCGGCACCAGCTCCAACTGCTGCACCATCTGGCGCTCCTCAAACGCGTGCCAATGGTGAGAGAGTTGAAATTATCGCTATGGATAACATGAGAAAGGCCATTGCTAAGAATATGGTGCTTTCAAAACAAATTTCTCCGCACGTAAACTCAATCGATGAAATCGATATGACCAATCTCGTGAAGGCGCGTGAGAAGCTTAAAAATGATTTTAAAAAGCGTGAAGGGATTAACCTTACATACACGCACTTTGTTCTCTACGCAATTGTTCAGGCACTTAAGGATCATCCTTTGGTTAATGCTTCCCTTGAAGGCGATAATATCGTCATCAAAAAAGACATTAACCTTGGCTGTGCTGTAGCAACTTCAAATGGTCTGGTTGTTCCGGTCATTAAAAATGTAGGTAATTTAAACCTTACAGGAATTGCCAAGCAGCTTGATATCCTTGCTAATAAAGCAAAAACTAAAAAACTCACGATGGATGATCTAACGGGTGGAACTTATACTTTCACTAACAACGGAACATTTGGCACACTGATTGCGACACCAGTTATTCTTCAGCCTCAGGTTGGGATTTTCTGTACGGGTGTGATTAAAAAACGTGTCATGGTTACTGCTGATGATGCCATTGCTATTCGTAGCATGATGTATGGAACACATACTTATGATCATCGATTGATTGATGGGGAGCTTGGAAGTAAATTTCTGGCGACTGTTAAACATCATCTTGAAACGATGAATCCTGAAAATTTGATCTAGAAAAGAAGGGCCCCAGCAAGCCTAACTATTACCCACATCTTATAAAGGTTGTGGGTTTCCCTCTCTCTTTTATTTCCAATCCTGCCCTCATCCTTGCTCGTTGATTGCAATGAAAGCATAAAAGCCTAAGATTCTCTTTTTTAGTCGGCCCTCCTAGCGCAAATGGTATGCGGTGATCAAAATTGAGACGATGAATAGAGCCACAATTAGTGCATTTCTGATCTCTTTGATAAATTTCCCGTTTCAGTCCGGCCGGAATAACTCTACCCACTTTCGCCGGCGAAAGTACTTTTCGTGG
>CAMDQH010000057.1 GCA_945905815.1 Bacteriovorax stolpii
CCTGATCCTTGCTCGTTGATTGCAATGAAAGCATAAAAGCCTGAGATTCTCTTTTTTAGTCGGCCCTCCTAGCGCAAATGGTATGCGGTGATCAAAATTGAGACGATGAATAGAGCCACAATTAGTGCATTTCTGATCTCTTTGATAAATTTCCCGCTTAAGTTTGGCCGGAATAACTCTACCCACTTTCGCCGGCGAAAGTACTTTTCGTAGTCGCTTAACTTGTTTGAATTTATTTTTCTCTACCGACTTAATAGCTATTTTTGCCATATACTGAACCAACTCTTCCATGGACAAATTTTTGCCCAAGAGTGCTTTAAGTTTATCCAGCTCTCTCATGGTTTCATCAGATAGCACAATCGCGACTTGTACTTTATCTTGAGAAACTCTTCTCTGATTTTCTTTCGGAAGATCTTCTTTACCAGAGAGCTGAAAAAGTTTTTGTTCGCATTCTCTTTTAGATAGTCCTTCAATCTTTTTGAGTATGCCCCGTTTTTCAGAAGTTGAGCTGTCTTTAAAGAATTGATTCATCTGAGAAATATTAGATAAAGTTAGCAATCCAGATTCAATTTCTTCATCTATCTCTGGAATCTCACCAAGGAGCCTTGCTGCTACAATTCGTCTATACGCGCTCGCTTCTGAATAACCTAACTCCCGCACGCAGTAATCGAATAGCGAAGAGTATTTATGTTCTGAATAGAGTTTGCGGTGATCAATTTCCTTCAAGTGATGCAGAATTCTGGTCGTTGTCTCTCGCTCGGAGATCACCAATTTTTTTGTATCAATAAGTAAAATTTTATCTGTTAAATGTGAAAGCTGCATGATAAAAAGTACGGAAAAGATACGGACATGTCAAATAAAAAAAGGATTCATTTGAAAAAAACTAAAAAATCACTTCCGCCGGCGGAAGTAGATATCCGAAGATCTGAGTACTATTAAGCTCAAGAGGGGCTTTTTTTTTCTTATCTAATTGGAAACATACAGCAATTCTTTGTCCCCTTGATTAATGAGTTCAAACAAATGTTATATTGAACCCTTTGTGATTTTGGATTGAATGAAGAGAGTGCTGTCAGAGTAGAAGCTTTTGGACAGTCATTTGCTTCCACAACAGTACTTAAATCAATACAGCATTTATTTGTATTAGGAATAACATTTCTTTGGCATAGAGTATTGCCGGCCTTTGTAAAACGAACAAGTGTCATATCAATCAACGACTTTGGTGGTTTACATTCATTGTTACTATTAGCAACGCCAGAATCGATGCAGCACATTTTTTTTCCTGTTTCTTTAAACAAGTGAAGGCAGTGCTCATAATCCTTAGATGTTTTTGGCAAAGTACTGTAATCCACAGATACCTTAGGTCTTTTGCATTCGTTAGCGACTCCTGATTTGAATCTCGCTCCATAGGACATAGTGGACAATAAGAGTAGGAAAAGGCTTAGATATTTCATTGTTCCTCCGGGAAGTGATTTGATAATTCATATTACACCAGTTCTCGCCTACGTTTGTAGGCAAATAATGCCAATCATTTATATCTCGAGGATAAATTCCGCACCTACGCTTTTAAGACCGATCAGTCATCATACTGGAGAAGTCTATGAAAACGATATTTGCCATGATTCTTATGTTTGCGCTTTATGATGCATCGGCATCTGAGTTTAAGGTCCAACGCATGCAAAAGACTTCTGGCTACACTGGACGCTACGACTTAAAAACTTCGCTCGAGGAAAAAGTGGTTTTGGATTGTCAGAGCTTTGTTCAGGGACTTTTCTTTGGTCCACTTGGTGAGGGTGTAATCATGCTTCAGGAGTGGGAATGTGCTGAACTAATGAATGATATGAAACAGAGCATTCATAAATTTAAGAAACACTGTATTGATGTGGATCATGATAGAGGTGTACTGGATTCACAGCACACCTGCCAGTAAGCTTTTCTTTCTAACTTGTATTGATAGAATCGTCATGAGAAGTGAAATTCCAAAAACAATATAAAATGCCTTATAACCGAAACTGGGAAATAGAAGTGCTGACATAAAGGCACCTATTGAGAATGAAAACAGTGTTGCAATACGGTAGACATTAATGATTTTGTGCTCTTTAAGGCGAATGGTCTTATAACGAGGGTTAATCATACTGATTAAATGCAGACCAATATCGGTTGAAATTCCTGTCAAATGAGTCACTCTTATTTTTCCAAAAGTTGTCCATGTCACCAGACTATTTTTTAATCCACAAATCAAACACAACAAACCTATAATAGCGAACTCGATAAATTGATAACGTTGATCTGCATCGAAAGGAACATCGCTTGACACCAACCCGCTTTCGCCTAACAAAATAACGATAGCGATCAGAATTGTTATTAGACCCTGAACGTAATGGTAGGCGGGGATTTTATGTGTTGGTCTATCTAGTACAAGTGAAGAGATTACTCCTCCCATGATAAATGAAACTGGTATGATTAATAACTCTGCTCCAAAAAAGTAATCACTATGCCCCATAGCGATTCCTACCTGGGTTCCGAAACCAGTGACGTGAGAGACGAACTTTCCGGAAATGAGAAATCCGGCCGAATTGATAAATCCGGCCTTAAAGGCAGACAAAAGCCAAAGTGACATTTTGTCTTTAGTGTAAACATCTGCAACATGTTCACAATGAATCATGGTTCAGTCTCAAAAAACTCTACTGCGCCGGTTGAAACATCATAAAGAGCGCCAATAATGATAATTTCACCTTTATATGACATCTCTTCTAAAATCGATGAACGTGAATTCAGATCTTGAACACCTAGAGAAATATTTTCTTTAGTCACATGTGAACATAGTTCATCATCAGAAGCAGAAGGTAATTGTTTTTTGAGAAGAGGAATACAACGCTGGATTTTATGTGTGATAAAGTGCAGGTGGCCTAAATCAACATCCTGGACAGCTCCCTTAATTGCTCCACAACTGGTGTGGCCAAGAACCACAATCACTTTCGCACCTATTACTTTACATCCAAATTCAGCACTACCAAGAATGTCTTCATTGATTACATTCCCCGCAATACGAATACTAAAGATATCGCCTAGCCCTTGGTCAAAAACGAGTTCTGCAGAAGTTCTTGAGTCCATACAACTAATAATTACTGCGAAGGGGTGCTGGCCATCGCTGGTGTCGTTCATTTGCTGAAGTAAGTTTCGATTCATTTTTAAATTATTGATGAATCTCTGGTTGCCGTCCTTAAGTAGTTTTACGGCCATATTAGGGCTGATTTTATCCTGCATTTCTTTATTTAATGTTTTCATTATATTTTTCCCTTTTATTTATCAGCTCTTAAATGTGTGTGGTGGCGATCGCTCTTGTGGTTGTCGCTTTGCTTGGAAGCACAAGATACGAATGAAACGATAAAAATGAACATGACAAGACGTGCAAACATGATAACTCCTTAGTTATATGTTCAGTCTTGCCTGTTTAACTTCCGTCCGGAGGAAAACCTCGTATTGACGTTGCGGAAGTCTCCGTAATGGAGATGAGCTACTCCCTGAATGTGACTTCATTATGCGTCTCTTCGGCATATTGATCAAATAGATAATAAAGATATAAGGCTTCGTTTTTATCGAACTATGTGATATATTGTCCTTAACGAAAAGGATGACTAATGCAATCAATGAATCTTCACCACCTAAGATATTTTTTAACTATTGCTGAAGAAGGATCAATCTCAGCGGCTTCCAAGAAGCTTCTCGTTGGACAACCTGCACTAAGTGCTCAGCTAAAACACTTTGAAGAATGGATTGGTGTTCAGTTATTTAAGAGAATCGGAAAGGGATTAGTGATTACCCAGAGTGGAGAATTTGTATTCAAATATGCTAAAGCGATTAGGGCCTTGGAAGAAGAGCTTATGGCAAATCTCGGCCATGCCGGTGAGATATCAAAAAAAGAATTTGTTATTGGTGCTCAGGAGTCAGTTCCCAAGTCGATTCTTGCGCACGCCATTTCAGTTATCAGCGGAATTAAAAAGGTTAAGCTTAGTATTGTAGAAGGAACGGGAGATGAGTTGTTTCATCTTCTTGTTTCACATAAAATTGACTTCTTTATCGGCAATTTCAGGCCGATGCAAGAAACCAAGGAAATGTTGTACTTATCTCTTAGTAAGGAAACAGTTTCAGTTTGGGGGTCTAAAAAGTTCACGCATTTGAAAAAAAACTTTCCTGCCTCATTGGAGAATAAAACCTTTATTCTCCCAGGATTTCAAAACCAGCTTCGCCATGATTTTGAGCGCTATATGCTTCAAAGTGGTATTGGTTTTGAAGTTTCTATTGAAGCTCAGGATACTTCATTGCAAAAAGAACTTGCCATCAGAGGAGATGGGCTGATTATTTTGGGGGATGAAAGTGCCAGGTTTTTGGTTGAAACTGGGCAGATAATTAAGATTGGTTCGATAAAAGGTCTTACCGAAGAGTATTGGTTGGGCATGGTGAAAAAAAATATAGATAATGATTATATAAAAAGCATTATGTCTGCATTCTAGAGGTTTTATGGATCTTAATAATCTTTTACCGCTTTTGATTTATAAATTTAAAAGTGAAAGTGATCTGGTTAAGGCGATTGAAGAACTTTCTTTAAAGTTCACTCAAAAACGTGAACAGATTTCTGATTATCTTAAAGATGAGCGTCTCACGTCGGCCTATACTGCCTTTTACCTCACAACTAATATGCCAAAGCTCGAAGCTGTTTTTAAATGGATGCCTGAGACCTGGTTGGCACAAATTAAAAACAGTACATTTATCGATGTGGGTGCGGGCCCTGGAACTTTCTCGTTGGCGTTTCGCGAGTGGGCAGAAGTGCCAGTGAAAGTCATGCAGATTGAAACCTCACCGGTCATGCGTGACCAGGCCAAAAGAATCTGGGAAGGATTATATCCAGATGAAAAACTGCTACTTAAGGCGGAGGGAGAAACATTTTTATTTTTTGGACACTCTGCCAATGAGATGGGAGTAGAAGCAGCTCTTCGTTATGTGAAAGAATACAATCCGGACCATATTCTATTTATTGAACCGGGAACGAAAGAATTTTTTCCGCAGATGCTAAAAATCAGAGAAGGCCTCCTCCGTTATGGTTTTAACATTCTTTTCCCTTGCCCCAATGCGGATGAATGTCCACTCAAAGACTCAAGTACTGATTGGTGCCACCAATTTATTCAGGTCAGACAAGAGAGTGATGTTGAACGTCTTTCGCAAATTGTAAAAAAAGATCGACGCCATCTACCGTTAACGGTTCACGCGTTTAGTAAATCATTCAGTACCGTCAATCCAACATCTCGTGTCGTCCGAGTTTTTCCCGAAACAAAATTTAGTTACGAATGGGAGAGCTGCGAATTGAATCACATTGAACACTATCAGATAATGAAGAGAGGGCTTACTAAAGATGCACATGCATTATTAAGTGAAGCTCTGGCAGGGGCAGCATTAGAAATTGAAGTGGAGAAAGTGCTTGAAGCTAGTAAACGGGTTAAAATTAAATCTCTAAATAAGCATTCTCTCTGACCTTGACACTACTCTTTTGTAACCCATCTTTTAGGTAAGGTTGTATCAAAGAGGTTTAAGATGAATAAATTTGATCAAGTTGTTTTAGGTGCCCTGGACATCGCTCAGTCGGACGCTCTCAAGCGAAAAAATACCGAATTAGCACCCGAGCATTTGCTACTAGGACTTATTCTCAATAAGTCTTCCTATGCCTCGAAGGCGATGAAAGATAATCAAAAAGAAGTTGAAGGATTGATTGGTAATTTGCCACGAACGACTGGGCAAGTAACGATTGAGGGCCTTCGTACTTCTACCAGACTCCAGGAATGGATCACTCTTGCTTCAGGGGATTCCGCTCAGCAAGGGAAGACTGAAGTTGGCGAAAAACACTTACTCAAACATCTCCCTCAAATATTTCCTCAGTTGAAAGTGGATTATCAAAAGTTTGCTGATCCTGCAGAAGAAATAGAAATCCCATCATTTCTTATTAATCTGAATGAAATGGCAGCGGCGGGAAAACTGGATCCTGTAATTGGACGGACAAAAGAAATTCGTTCAGTGATTGAAATTTTAGGTCGAAGATCAAAAAACAATCCAGTGCTCGTGGGATCTGCAGGTGTTGGTAAAACGGCGATCGTGGAAGGGCTAGCAGAGCAAATTGTCAGAGGTAATGTTCCAGATGTTTTAAAAAATAAAACTGTTTATTCACTAGAAATGGGTTCTCTTTTGGCCGGCACAAAGTACCGGGGTGATTTTGAAGAGAGGATTCAGAATTTATTAAAATTTGTAAAATCAAAATCAGGCGAAGTCGTGCTCTTTATTGATGAACTTCACCAGTTAGTTGGTGCGGGAAAAACTGATGGGGCGATGGATGCGGCCAATCTCTTAAAGCCAGCACTCGCAAGGGGCGAACTGCACTGTATAGGTGCGACGACTTTTGATGAGTATCAGAAATACATTCTTAACGATCCGGCCCTCGAGAGAAGATTTCGAAGTGTTCCTGTTAATGAACCGAACAAAGAAGATGCAGTCGAAATTCTTTTGGGTGTTCGCACTAAGCTTGAGGCCCACCACGGAATTAAAATTTCTGATGATGCCGTCTATAATGCTGTTTTTTTATCTGACCAGTACATAACGGATAAATATCTCCCAGATAAGGCGATTGATTTACTTGATGAAGCTTCATCTGCGCTTAAATTATCTGCTGAGGCAATGCCATCAAGACTTGTAGAACTTGAGGCAGAGCTTCGATCAAAGAAAATTTATGCCCAAATTGAAAAAGACAATAAAGATTTAAAGCTTGAGATTCAAGATATTGAGAAACGATTCAATGAAGGTAAGAAAGTCTGGGAGAAAGAAGTTCTCTCTCTTAAAAAAGTTTCTGAAATTAAAAATCGTCTCGATCGATTAAAATTTGAACTCGAATCAGCTGAAAGAGCTCAGAGCTATGAAGAAGCGTCAAAACTGAAATACATGCTTATTCCTGAAACTGAGAAAGAACTTGGTCTTTTTCAACATGATTGGGTTTTGGGTAAAAAACATGTTGCTGAAATTATTTCTCGTCAGACAGGGATCCCAGTTGAAAAAATTCTCAAATCCAAACAGGACTCCATTTTGAATATTGGAGAGTTTCTTAATAAAAGAGTTTTTGGTCAAAGTGAGGCCATAAGTGAAATTGGTGAAACCCTTATTGCCAGTTATGCTGGTTTATCTGATGAATCACGTCCTCTAGGCTCTTTTCTTCTTCTCGGCCCAACTGGTGTTGGGAAAACTGAAACAGCGAAGGCCCTTACTCAATACCTTTTTGAGAATGAAGAGAATATGGTGCGCTTTGATCTCTCTGAGTTTTCTGAAAAGCATTCGGTGGCAAAACTCATTGGCGCTCCTGCGGGTTACGTAGGCTATGAAGAGGGCGGGGTTTTGACCGAGGCCATCAGACGCAAACCATATTCAGTTGTCCTTTTTGATGAAATTGAAAAGGCCCATCCTGATTTTTCAGATATTTTACTTCAGATTCTTGATGATGGTCGTCTGACCGACAACAAGGGCAGAGTCATTAACTTTAAGAACACAATTATCATGATGACTTCAAATTCGAAGAACCTGAAGGCGGATTTTAAACCTGAAGTTCTTGGACGTATTGATGCTGTGTTAACTTTTCTTCCAATTGATAAGTCTGTCATGAAGCAATTAATTGATAAGCAATTAAAGCTTTTAAATGAAAGACTGAAATCCAAGAAAGTTCAGTTGAAGCTTGATCAGAAGGCATATGAAACGCTTGAGTCTCAAGGGTTCGATTCTCAGTATGGAGCTAGGCCTCTTAATGGCGTATTTCAAAAACTTGTAACAAGACCGCTCTCAAAAAGAATCCTAAGTGGGAATTTGAATGAAGGGGATCTGAATATGAGTTGGAATGGAAACGAAATGGTGATTGATAAATGAAGTCATGGATAATCTTATTGCTGATGATTCTCATTAGCTTTGCCGTTAAGGCAAAAGATTATCCAGTTTCTGATCACTACGATGGTAAGATATTTTTTAATCCAACCCAGAATCAGCTTCATTCAGCGTGGGAGCTAATCAAGTGGCAGATGACTGCTGAAGATAATCTATGGCCTGATCACATCCCTAACAAGGTTTATCCCTTGCCTGTTCGTTCCAGTGAAAATAGGGCGATTGCAACTTTTATTGGACACGCGACTTTTCTCCTGCAATTGAAAGATCTCAATGTGCTGACAGACCCGATGTTTTCAGAGAGGGCAAGCCCGTTTAAATTTATCGGACCGAAACGAACCAGGGAACCCGGCGTAAAAATGGAGGAGCTTCCTAAAATTGATGTGGTCATAATTTCTCATAATCATTACGACCATCTTGATCTGGCATCTTTGAATGCGCTGGATGAAAAATTCCACCCTTTATTTCTTGTTCCTTTGGGCAATGAACAATTACTAAAAGAAGCAGGAATTCAAAATGTTCGGGAAATGGATTGGTGGGAAGAACACATCATCCGTGAACACAAGATTACGTTCACACCAGCTCAACATTGGTCTGCAAGAGGGTTATTTGATAAATGTGAAACCCTATGGGGTAGTTATTTTATTCAGTCTCCTGATTTTAAAACGTATTTTGCCGGAGATACCGGATTGTCATCACATCTTGCCAATATTCGTTTACGTTTGGGCGCTCCAGATCTTTCGCTTTTACCAATTGGCGCTTATGACCCTCAGTACTTTATGAAAATTAATCATATGACGCCCGAGGAAGCCTTTACCGCACATAAGGATCTAAATTCGACGTTTTCAATTGGGATGCATTTTGGAACTTTTCCATTTACTGACGAAAAAATACAAGACCCTGTAGAGCGGCTGAAGAAACTGGATCCTGCTGTTTTCATTACTTTAGACCAGGGTGAATCAAAGACTTTCTAATTCGGCCAGATATGAAATTCCCTCTGAATCCGAGCTTTTTCATCCTCATCAAAAGAATTACCGTCAATCGATAAATGGGTCAGGGTCTTCATGGATTTGATGAGATCAGGAAAAACTTTAAAAGAATTACTATCAAGATTGAGTCTTCGTAATTGATGTAATTCCTTAAAGGCAAAGGGAAGGGAGGTCAGCTGATTACCCGGCAAATGAAATTCCTGGAGCTTGGTAAACATCGAAATTTCTTCTGGCAGTTTTTGCAGGCCACAGCTTTTGATGGTTAAAAGCCGTAAGGGTGCATTGATTTTACCCAAAGGAAGCAAAAATGTTTTTATAGGAGTCTCAATGATTTTTAGGCTTTCTAGTGATGGCAAAGAAAAAACTGGCGAAAGATCACCTTTGAACTTTTCCCATTTGATGGAAAGTATCTTTAATTTCTCCCACCCCTTTATTTTATCTGGGAAATTTTCACATTCGCCTTCGAGATAAACTTCTTCTAAATTGAGCAAGTCAAAAAGCTCTAAGGGGAATGTTCCTTTGAGTGAAAGCTTAATCGCCTTTACGTCTTCCCGTTCTTTTAATGCTGAAGTGAGATTTTTATAAAGGTTCATTATTCATAAAACTCAAGGCGCTGGTCATCGGCCCAAAATTTATCCGGTATTTGGCAGTTTTCTGAACTTTTTCTTTGGCATGAATAGCGATTCCAAGTCCTGCTTTAAGCAGCATCGGAATATCATTGGCCCCGTCACCAATTGCAACGATTTGATCCAAACTTAGATTTTCTTTTGCTGCAAGGTCAGTAATGATTTTTTCTTTGGTTTCTGCATTTACTATTTTTCCTGAAATCTTTCCGGTAAGAATGTCACCGTCAAACTCAAGGTCATTTGCGAAGACGTAATCCATCTTTAGGGTGGTCTGAATATTTTTTGCAAAGTACTGAAAGCCACCAGAGGCGATTGCTGTTTTGATGCCAAGTTCACGAAGAATCTTAAGGAACTCGGGTGTGCCAGGAGTGAAGACAAGCTTGTCCATGATTTCTTCCATGTGGCTTCGGTGAAAACCTTTGAGAAGTGAAACCCGCTCAGTTAAGGACTGATCAAATATGATTTCCCCATTCATGGCCTTGGCCGTGATCAGTTTTACTTTGTCGCCAACTCCATGTTTCATGGCCATTTCATCTATGACCTCAGCAGAGATAAGAGTCGAATCCATATCGAAAACCACAAGGCCTTTTTTTGCCGTGAAAAGATTTTTTGGGATAAGCCCGATATCAATTTTATAAATAGTTGAAAGATTCATAAGAGAAGTGTTGAGTGAAACCAAGTCAAGCTGAATAGATTCAACGTGGTAATAAAGACCTTTCTTTTTTCTTTCTGATTTTTGGATGTGACATTTGAAATGAGTTAGGATTTGTTTCATTTCGCTTCGAAAATTATCTAGAATGACTTGATCTGTGACGCAGACAATAACGTACTCTGCGCTCATACAGTGTCTTTGATTTGCTTAAGGTCTTTTTTTAGGCGCTTTTTTTCCAAGTGCTTTTCTTTGAGTTTCTTAATCATGTGAAGAGAATAAAGAAGTGCAGACCATAGAGACAGGACGGCCGAAATATATATAAGAATGGTTCCAATGAGCGGAAGATTCATTCCTAAAAAGTCGTCATAGATCATGAGCATCGGAATCGCGACCATCTGTGATCCCGTTTTCCATTTACCTAGAGAACTAACTGGAACATCTACACCTTCTGACAAGGCGAGTAGTCGCAAGGATGTCATATACATTTCTCGCACAACTAAAATAATCACAACAATCGGATGTACCCGGTCCACAGCTAGAAGCATGATGAGAGAAGAAACCACCAGAAACTTATCTGCAATTGGATCTAGAAATGATCCAAAGACCGTGACGATATTTCTTTTTCGCGCGATGTAGCCATCTAAAAAGTCAGTAATGCTGGCCACGACAAAAATCCAGCAGGCCACATGCCCCAAGTAGGGCTGATAGTTCATAAGAAAAGTTGGAGTTTCTTCACTAAAGTAAAGCGTCAAAACCACCACAGGAATCATTAACATTCGAAAGAATGTTAAACGATTGGGGAGGTTGTCTATTTCGAGCTCATTAAGTTCCATGTGCATCCAATTTACCAGACAATTAACTTCAAGCAAAAAGAAACCTTTACCTAGCTTGGAGTATTAGCACTTAACCCATTATAATAAGCAGATATTGAGGTGAATATGGATCGACGTTTTAATTTAATTAAATCTGACTTTGAAAAACATGAAAAACGCGTACTGCCACGTTTTCCATTTTGTTATCTGACTTTTAAATCCGACGATACTTCTCGTGTTTATGAAGTTAAGGATATTTCTCATTCGGGAATGCAGATTTCTCTCAAAGAAGAGACCCACATTTTTGATGCCGATTCTGTATTGAAAGGAAGCATTCATTGGCTGGGAAAAAATTTGGACATCGCAGGAACAGTAAAATGGTCCACTTCTAAGCGTCTAGGAATAGAGTTTGTAAAAAGACGTGAAATCTTAGAGAAGATTCAGGCCTTTCTCAATATTCAGGAAATTGTTAAACGCTTGAAACCCCTGCATAAAGTTGAGGGTGGGCTTGAAATACCGCCGCGCCTGAAATATTGGCTAAGGTCTGATGGACCGGTTGAAATCTTTGTTTGGCAACATGGTCACGGTGAGATTGCAAACGTTCAAATCTTATTTCTGGAAGTGTTCGTAGAATGGGAAGATGGCGTAGGTTTAAAGACAGGCCGCATCCTTTCAAAACGCAACGTCGATTCACCACTTTTGACCGAAGATGAATGGGTTTTTAAAATTGACCAAGATCTTGATGTCGAAAAGCTAAATAAAGTTAAAGAACTAATTGGCCTCATACCTCACGAATTGCTGCCTACAGAGGCTCAAACCTTTATGGTGCGTCAATTGAGTTAAATCTTCATAGAGCAGTTCAAGTCAGGTATCATGAATGGGATTTAACTCTTTCAGGGAATAATAATGAATCGAAATTTCGCCATGGAATTTGTCCGCGTAACTGAAATGGCAGCGATTGCCTCTGCTCGTCTGATGGGAAGAGGAGACGAAAAAGCTGCTGACCAAGCTGCTGTTGATGCCATGAGAACGATGCTTGATTCAATTGAATGTGATGCCACGATTGTGATTGGAGAAGGCGAACGAGATGAAGCGCCTATGCTTTATATCGGTGAGAAAGTCGGAACAGGAACCGGAACAAAATTAGAAATTGCGCTTGATCCTCTTGAAGGAACAACTCTTTGTGCTTACGGTGGACCGAACTCTATTTCGGTTATGGCCATTGGTGAGGCCGGAAATTTATTACATGCGCCTGATACATATATGCTTAAACTTGCTGCTGGCCCTGAGGCCAAAGGTAAATTGGATATTCGTCAATCTCCGACTGAAAACTTAAAACGCCTCGCTGATATCAAGAAATGCCGAGTTGCTGATTTAACTGCAGTGATTCTTGATCGTCCTCGACACAAAGATTTAATTGAAGAAGTCAGAGCGGCCGGTGCTCGTATTCAACTCATTGGAGATGGAGATGTTGCTTCGGCCATTGCTACAGCAACACCAAATACCGGAGTGGATATTCTTTTTGGTATTGGTGGAGCTCCCGAGGGAGTAATCGCTGCTGCTGCTTTACAGTGCTTAGGCGGAGAATTCCAGGGAATACTGAAACCCCGTAATCAAAGTGAAATTGAACGGGCGCTTAAAATGGGTATCAGTGATATTAATAAGGTTTTCAAAATTGAAGAACTTGCCAAAGGTAACCTAATGTTTTGTGCCACTGGCGTAACAACAGGTAACTTTTTGGACGGAGTTATATTTAAATCTTGGGGATGCACAACTCACTCCGTGGTTATGAGAAGCGAATCAGGAACTATTCGCCATATTCGTGCTGAACATCACTTTGATAAGAAACCGAGATACTAAAAAAGGATATTAAATGGCCCGCGCTGACAAAACTGAAATTTATGATGTCCCTGTCGAAAAATTCTATCAAGCAATTGTAGATTATAAAAAATATACTGAATTCGTAGATGGATGTAAGTCTGTCACGATGGATAAAGAATCTGCTGATGGAGCAGTTGTGACATTTACTTTGAGCATCATCAAAGAAATTTCTTACACGATTACCTTGAAGCATATCCCTAACAAAGAAGTCAGCTGGACTCTAGTTAAAGGCGATATGATGAAGACAAACAACGGTAAATGGACTCTCAAAGATTTAGGTAATGGCAAAACTGAAGTCAATTATAATCTTGAAGTTGAATTTAAAGGTTTCTTGCCAGGCCTTGGCCTGATTGAAAAAACCTTGGTTAATACAAATCTTCCCATGACCATGAAATCTTTTTGTAAAAGAGCACAGGGGCTTTAAAAATGGATGAGAAAGAAAAAGACGGAAAGCTTGGCGATCTGATAAAAAAAGTTCTCACCACCGGCGTGACAGCTGCTTTTATGACCGAAGAAGGTGTTAGAGCTGTTTTAAAAGATCTACCACTTCCAAAAGATATGGTGGGCTCACTTGTTGAAAACGCCAAACATACTAAAAGTGAATTCGTAGCATCTGTTAAAAATGAACTTAAGAGTTACCTAGATAAAATTGATATCTCTAAAGAGATAGATAAAATCGCAGAGAAGTATGATTTCGAAGTTAAGGCCACCATCGGTCTGAAGAAAAAGAAAAAAACAGCCAAAGGGCCAGAGAGTGACGCTGAATAAAGAGGAAAAAGCCTCAAAACTTAAAGCTATTAAGTCACAATTGCCAGCTGATTCTCATCTATTAATAGTCTCTAAAACTCGCTCCGAAGATGAAATTCGTGCTTACTATGAACTCGGTCACCGGGACTTCGGCGAAAACCGGGTTCAGGAACTAGCAGAAAAAGCTGAACACCTTAAATTAACCTGCCCTGATATTCGCTGGCATATGATTGGCAACATTCAGTCAAAAAAAATTCCCCAGCTTCTTTCTGTGCACCATTTGTGGGCGATCCATTCAGTAGACGATAAAGAACTCGTGCAAAAATTGCTTAAGGCCTCAGATAAATTAACTGATTCGGTGAATATTTTTCTTCAGTACAACACGTCTAAGGAAGTAGAGAAGTCAGGGTTTGAAGACTATGCTTCTTTAAAAGAAGCAGCACTGTTGCTTTCAAGCCAGAGCAAGATTAAGCTCTTGGGCCTTATGACTATGGGGACAGTTCGGACTGATGATTTTGAGACTGAGGCGAGGCGCTGTTTTAAGGACTTGAACCGGAATAAAAATCAGCTATCCAGTGACCTATCGAAACCGATTAAAACCTCCATGGGCATGAGCCAGGACTACAAAATTGCTCTTGAAGAGGGCTCGAACTGGGTCAGGTTAGGAACCATGCTGTTCCAATAAATTCCACAGCTTGATGGGGTAGTTAATAACATTTTCGGTCTACATACCGAAAATGATATTACTTTTTCGGCTTAGAGACCGAAAAAATTACGATCCAAAGGTAGCTGGACATTGAAAGTAAGTTTAATCACCTTACCAAGCCATTAAACCCCTCCATTCATTAGTTAACCTAATAATTCCCCTGTAAATCTTCTATGGTAATTACGAGCTAAGGCCCATCTTAATTTTTTAATAGACGAGGGGCCCCTTAGAGGATTATTTATCTCGTATTAAGAACATATATGGAGATCCGTCATGGACACTTTTCGGAAAGTACCTGAACTAAGCTTGATGAGTTTTTTGAACGGGTCGAATAATGATAAAACACGGTTCGTGGACAATCTTTTCTCTGGTCTTAAGGATTACGGATTTATTGTCTTAGTCGATCATCCAGTTGATCAGGAAGTTACTAATAAAGCTTATAATCTTGTTCATGAATTTTTCCAGCTTCCAGAAGAGACGAAGAGAAAATACGTTGGAAAAAATGGCGGTCAGCGCGGTTATACGGCCTTCGGTGTTGAGCATGCCAAAAATTCACCTTATCCGGATCTTAAAGAGTTTTGGCATGTGGGACGTGAAGAACTTGTAAATCCTGACATGAAGAAACACCTCGCAGACAATATCTGGCCAACAGAGATAAAAGAGTTCAAAGAAACATTACTTAAATTTTATAGTGCTCTTGATATGACTTCGGTAGTGATTCTTGATGCATTGGCCATGGCGCTAGATCTTCCACAATCTTATTTCCGCACAATGCTTCAGGATGGTAATTCTATTTTACGTCCTATTCACTACCCACCTTTGGACGCTCGTGCTCCAAAGAATGCCGTACGTGCTGCTGCTCATGAAGATATTAACCTTATCACAGTCATGGTAGGTGCTACGACTTCTGGCCTTGAGTTACTTGACCGCGATGGAAAATGGTTACCTATTAAAACCAATGAGAAACAACTTGTTATTGATTCTGGTGATATGCTTTCTCGCATCACTAACGATTTACTTCCGGCCACAACTCACAGAGTAGTGAATCCGGATAATGATACTTCTAACCGCTACTCCATGCCATTTTTCGTTCACCCAAATCCTGATACTGTACTTTCTTGTATTCCATCTTGTCGTGGAACAGGGGAGAAATATCCTGCTATTAATTCAAATGATTGGTTGATGATAAGGTTGCAAGAAATTGGGTTGATGAAGAATTAACCTAAAAGTAACGACGTAACCCAAAGCTAAACTTAAAATTTGTTTGAGTCGTTGTTTGCTTCCTGCCATCTTCCTGCGTTTCACTTGTCTGAAGACTCTCAAAAGCACCATCAGTGACAAAATCCCATGTTTCATTGAAAGGTAGACTGACTCCGAGCTTAGCCACTGGAAGCAGTCCCACAATGCCTGATTGAACTAAACCAACGGTCGTTGTGCTGGAGACTCCATATCCAATCCCGCCTGCGATAAAGAATTTCCCTGCAACGTATTCTCGCATGAAATCGAAGTAGTAAATAATATCTGCGATGGCCAAATTTCTTCTCGTGATGAGGGAAGCTCCAGGATAGTTAATAATTTCTCGCTCGTATCTAAGACCAATGTCAAAGGCGAGTGGCCCATAGATATCTTTTTCATAATAAATTTCTGCTAAAGCTCCACCGCGATTGGAAGTTGTTGCTGGAACATCTGAAACCGATTCGGAAAGTCCGCGAGTCAGAGCACCTTTGAAAACCCAAGATTGTCTGACATGTGCAATCTCACTCTTAATATATTTTCTTCT
>CAMDQH010000058.1 GCA_945905815.1 Bacteriovorax stolpii
TTTTCTTCTGACTCTAACGTATGCTAGGCTGACCTGTGGAAAAAAATGACTATAAAAACCAAACCAAGATTTGCGCCAGTTGTGGCCGCTTAAATAAGGAATCCAGTAAATTTCAAGCAAGCTGATAGTAGATTCCCGTCAAACCAACCTAAAAGACGGCCCTTTTGGGCCGCCATTATTTCCTAAAGGGGGGTCTTAGAGTTTCTGATGTATACTGATGTAGCGTTAATCCGGCCTATCCTTGGGACTTACAACATAGACAGGAAAGTTTCCGCTTATCTGGCATATAGCGGAGGAGACCAAAAAGCCTCCAACACACACAAGCAAATCGGCGATCATTTATTTTCTCAATACGTTCTGATCTCGAAAGAATGTCGATTTATTAATCAATAGGACAATTTCTTAAGCAGCAAAATCTTCTTTAAGATCAGCATCTTTAAAGGCTTTCATTATTTTGCATAGGGAAGATAAACTTGGATTTTTCTTTTTATCCATAGCCTCATAGATAACGGCCCTGCTTAATTTCATTTCTTTAACAACTTTTGAAATCTGACGTGCTTTTACATATCCCTCGAGAATTTCTTGAAAGGCTTCCTTATCCCCCTCGATAAGAGCTTCAGCAAGTGCCATTGCCACTCTTTCAGGATTGGCCGAAAGCTCCGCAGAGGGAGAATACTCAGTAAAATTCATCCCACCAATTTTAATCTTTTTTGGAGATTTCTTTGGCGACTTTTTCTGCTTTGTTAATATCTTTTTGCTGCCCATTTTTGTTTCCTCCGAGGATCAAAAACATAGTTTGACCGTCGATTTTCTTTATTGTGTAGTAAATTCTATTTCCATTATTAAATTTCAATTCCCAAAGATCGTTTATCAGATGTTTGTGATTTCCGAAGTGGCCCTCCACCTCAATTTTTGCCAGGCGGGACTCAATTTGTAGTTGAATTTTCATCGTCTGAGTTTTGAACCATTTACTGTATGTATCAGACTTAAGAATCTTCATTTTTTAATTGTATGTTAAACCAGACAAGGAGTCAATAAAGGAAGAATCCTTACCTTTTATAAATTCAAAGGAACTTTGAATACCGGAGGACCCCTAAGACTTTCCAACACATATAAACAAATGATCCGTCCTTTACGTGAACAGCTCGTTTTAAAGTCTGTAGAAAGTTCCCTGGACATAGTTCTAAACAAGGACCACCCATATCATTAAGACAAATAAAAACGATCCATTTTATGGATTGAAAACTAATCATCGATTCAATCTTCACAAATAAAGACGAAGGAATTCGATCCAATTCCCGGCAATGCTGGGGATTTTCTAAGTAAGAATAATCCATTAAATTTCAACCAAATCCGTCAAAAAGCCGTGAAGATTTTCTTTTAAATGAAGAGACCGTAGGTCATCCGATTCCAAATAGGGGGGATTTCTGCTTTTTGAGTTATATTGATATAGGGTTAATTCAGACTGTCGCGAGAGGTCGTATTTTGGAGTCTCTGATAGTTGAGGCCTGTGCGAAAAAAATAGTTATGCTCAAAGTGATAATCCATTCTTCTGTAAAACGTTATTTTTTAATATGCTTCATTAGTCTCAATTTTAAGAAGAGAAATTCTTACTGTTCGAAAGATTACATTCGACATCCCAACATAAGAGATTCATTCAATCGGGCGATAAAATTATTAGAAATTTTTATCCCAAGGATAAAGGCGAGGCTTTCCTTCGATAAAGAGTTTTATATTGGTTAGATTTTTTTTGAAAATATCCAAGGTATCTTTTTTGGCAATAAAAAAAGCGGCCTTTGTCACAAGACCACTTTTTTGAGAGAAATTTGTCTGAAATGTGAGCTCAGATCTTTTGTCATCAAGAGAGCGGTAAAGCTGTCTGACAAAGATGTAAGAGCCCGTGGTAAGCCATTCAAACTTAAAACCCGTAAGATTGTAGGTGGTGATGACTCTCATATTCTTAGGCTCAAGGAGAATGATGATTTCATCCCAGTAGGGTGGAGTTTCCTTTTGATTTCTAAAACAACGCCTCAAAGCACCAACCTGACCATCCCCCGTACCGGGAAGAGGGGAAATATGATCAAAAAAAACGGACCAGTCTCTGGCGTTGTTACTATTACTGGCATAGGCCCAGACTGTATCTAAGGGCGCATCAATGATGACTGAGTGAGAAAGAGCATTGTCCCAAGAGACTTCCTTGTACTCCTTTTGGAGGTCAATAAGAGAGGGGATTGCCCAAAGGGATAAGGAGTAGAGAGAGAAAAGAGAGAGGATCATGATTTTCATACTCACAATTTATCAAAAAGATTGATCCTTCTCTACCAAAAAGTAAGACCGAAGGTTAGTGAGAATGTTTAATTGTTACAAAAAACCGAAGCTTTAGCGAGAAATGAAATCTCTCGCAAGTCCTAGACTCTCAGTTTCTGTGATTTGAATATCAAATTGCTCTTTCAGAATATGTTGAAGATGTTTGGGATTTTCTATTCTCTGCCTAATATCTCCAGAGAGACGAAGAATCCAGTACTCCTGATTACGAAGAGAGCGAATCTCATCCTTCATGATTCGTGAAGCCACGAGATTGTTAACAAAAACTGCTTTGGGATGTTTATGAGAAAAGAAATGACCTATTTCACAATCGGCCTGTCCATAATGAGCTAATTCAAATTTATATAACGAGAAAAAATCTCCATCCTTCAGTATTTGCATATGAAATTCATTTTCTTTAGGCGCTGAAACCCTAAAGGATCTATTTTTATCAACCCTATCTTCACGGCTGAATTTTACAGGGCCATTCGGTCCAAGAGGCCCAAATCCAACATCCACCACATATTTCTCTCCCTCACATTCAACGATCGAAATACGGTGAGTTAAGCCAGGCTGTATGTCTTGATTATAGATGACTCGGGCAAGGTATGGTTTTACAGAAAAGCCAAGGTCTTCCAAGATCTCAAAGAGAAGACCGTTTTGTTCAAAACAATATCCTCCTCGCTTTTGCAAAACGATCCTGTCAAAAAGTGAGTTGAGATCAAGGGGAAGATCAAGACCGAGCCTTGGACCAATGCTGCAAAAAGCAAACGTTGAAACATGGAGCTCAGTAATATCATGAAGAAAAGCAAGTGTTGGATTTCTTTTTGTTAATCCTAGGGCCTTGAGATAATGCGTCGTAATTTCTGAACGGTCCATGAGGCCTCCCTGGCACTTCTCAAGGTGAAAACCAAGATCTTTCAATCATTTCCAGTTGTCGAGTCTTTGTCAATGTCATGAGTTTTGATTTCTTAAAGATGTACGAGTAATCCCATACAAGTAGACACAGCAAATCTGCTCTTTTTTTATAGAATTATTAAGTTTAAGATCTCTTTTTATTTTTTAGAATTATAAAATCATGAGTCAGCTCTCTGAATTAAGGATTACATAAGATGTGGAAAAAAAAATTAGATGCGAGCATCTTTTGGAGCTAAGTTTTGTAGCTACAAAGTATTCAATCTTAAAAATGTTGACTTCAACTTCTTCCAGATTGACCTTGATCGAATTCTCAAGCCCAGCTTTAAACCACTGATTACCATATCCAAGAACAGTTTCTTCAACTGGCATAAAATCTATTTTTATTCCTAAAAAGTACTTTCTGCAAGTCGGAGGATTTGAGTCTTCACCCGAAGCATCAATGTTCTGAAACCCTTTAGCTCTAAGTTTCGCTTCAAAATCAGTCCATTCACCGTAAGTCGCAATTTCAACAACGCAATCAATATCCTCTGATGGTTGAGGAGTTGGAGCTGCTTTATCATCATTAATGTCACCAAGGACAGTTGCGATGTCTTTTAATCGAGACATGTTGTTATTCATTTCAAAAGTTCCTTAAGGATTTTCTGAGCTTCTTGAACGTGCCGAACTCCCCCAAGCCCTCTGAATACTTCTATAACATTTAGATAAGTAAATAATTGCTCATTTGCTATGACTGACTTTGATAATTGAGGAAGAAGTGGAGTAACAACTACGCCTTTGCTGTCCCCGTCTGGATCAGGCCATATGTAGTTATATTCATCTGACTGGACCTTTCCTTTGAAAGTGGAGCTACTGGGTCCAATTAAAATTCCTCTACCTGTGCCTTTTTTTTCAATAGGAAAAAGAAACTTCAGCGCATGAGTTATAAATTCTGTAACTGCGAGTTTGTTTATCTTTTTGGTAGTTAGATTAATTAGTCCAACATGGGCCAAGGTTTTAAGGGCGTGTGATACTTCTGCTTGGCTTAGACCAAGAGAATCAGCAATTTCTTTTTGAGAGTGACTGTCCTCGTCGGAGACTAGCTTTCCTAAAATCACAACATCCTGAGGCTTTATTTGTCTATTTTGTCTGATAATAACTGTTATATGAAAAAGACAATGATTTCAGTGACTTATGATCAACGAGCTGGCCCCTATCAACATGGATCACTAAATAAGACCATCTAGTAAATTTCAGCAGAATCTGACAAAAGGTCGCGAAGAGGGAACGTGAGCTAATAAGGAAAAATGTCGTTGTCTGACTTCATTCGTTTAGTTTTCTATGGCCTGGAAAGGGTTGATCCATCAAAATAATGCTCTCCTCTGCGAGATGAATCATTTCAAGAACCTCTGTTAAGTTCCTTTTCTAGATTCCGATACTTAGATCATAGTAAAGCTTATTTTCTGAAGGTGATTATGGATATCGCAACCGTCGCAGGGTTAATTTTGGCAACCGTTTCCATTATCGGATCCATCCTTTATGGATCACCCCTTTCAATTTTTTACGACGCTCCTTCGGTGGCAGTTGTTGGTGGAGGAGTTCTCGCGGTAACTTTGATTAAGTGGCCTATGGAGAACGTAAAAGCTCTGATGGCCTACTATTTAAAATCAATCTTTACGACTGTTGTTGATCCTAAAGCAATGATTGAAGAAATACAAAAACTGGCGGAGACTGCTCGACGTGAATCAGTTTTTGCACTTGAAAAAGTTCCTGTTGAAGATAAATTTTTAAAAAAAGCTGTAACGTTAGCTGCAGATAACCGTCCGCCTGAAGTGATTGCTTCCATTTTAAGTTTAGAAATTGCGGCAATGGAAGATCGTCACTCAAAAGGTGTAGATGTTTTGGAAGGTATGGGTGCCGATGGCCCAGCTTTCGGAATGATTGGTACACTGATTGGTCTAGTTCAAATGCTACAAAACATGTCAGATCCATCTTCGATCGGTCCGGCCATGGCAGTGGCCCTTTTGACAACTTTTTACGGATCTGTTCTTGCCAACGTATTTACTATTCCAGTTGCTGCGAAATTGAAACAACGTTCAAAACAGGAATCTATTAAGATGAATATTGTTGTCGCCGGTGTTCTTGGAATTGTGGCGGGTGAAAATCCACGAGTTATTCGCGAGAAGCTGGACTCTTTTCTCCCTCCGAAAGACCGTCTTATTGAAAAGAAGGAATAATTTATGGCCGACGCTCCAAAGTGTCCTCCTTGTAAACCCGGTGCGCCAGGTTGGCTGGCAACCTTCTCAGATTTATGTACGCTTCTTTTGACGTTTTTTATTTTGCTTCTGTCTTTTGCCAAAACTGAAACAGCAAAATATGAAGCTGCAGTTGGATCGCTTCGAAATGCTTTCGGTGGCAACGTGCTCAAAGCAGGAGAGGTTATTCGAGCTGGTAAATCGCCTAGTGATGCTCCAACGATGATTGATTCAGATATGCCGTCCAAACCATTTCCAATTGAGTTTCTTACCGCCGAGGGGCTTTTGGAAAAACATGAAATCAACCGGGATACAGATAATCAGCTAAATCAATTAAAAAAGATGCTGGCCGATTATGAACTTTCAGAAGCTGCTAACGTATATGAAATGCCTGAGACCATTTTAGTTCGGATGAAAGATAAAATTCAATTTCGTCTAGGCTCAGTAGGTATTGATGATATTAATATTCAGGTTTTTGAACGTCTCATAAAAATGATGAAAGAAAATAACTGGAACATTATGATTGAAGGCCATTCCGAGGAAGGAGAGTCTTTGGCCAAAGATAAATCAGTAGATGCGTATGCACTCTCTGCTCAGAGGGCAATGGCCGTTTCAAAAACATTGATGCAAAAAGGAATTTCTTCAGGTCGAATTACGACCATCTTTTATGGAGACTCTCGTCCTCAGGGAAAAGTAAGTCCTAACGTTTCAGATCGCAGAGTTGAATTCTTACTTAAGAAGACCGATCTTCGTACTGAGGGAAGAAAAGTCGAAGCCAAGTAACTTTATGGACTTTGTTGACTTCCAATGGTTAGAAGATTGTCCCACAAAAAAAGAAGCACTTCAGGCCTTACTGAAGTGCTCAGGGCAGCTCTTGAAAAAGTATTTCTCATCAAAAGAGCTTCAAAAAAATATCCGGGCCAAGGAACTTACGAGACTGCCTTTAGATTTTGTTAACAATCTAAAAATTAATCCGGTCTTCAAAGGACCACGCCCTTCAATTATTAAGGAAACCTCACGCTACATCGCTCTTCATAAGCCCTCTGAGCTTCACGGTCATCCCTTATGCTATTCCGATCAGGACACGCTTTTAAATTTTCTTGCAGAAGAAAATAAATGGGGAGCTTTAAATGTTAACGTAGATCACTATGATCGAGGACTTTTATACAGACTGGACTATGAAACTTCCGGGGTCATTCTCCTAGCAAAAGAACAAAATTATTTTAATTCTATTCGAAATGAGTTTAAAGAGAAGATGAAGAGAAAACTCTACCTTGTGATTGTAAATGGTCAATTTGATCGGGAAGGCTCCTGGACCCATTTTTTCAAGGCAACAGGTGTAAAAGGTTCTAAGCAGAAGGTTTCTGATGACATTCATCATGATGCTCTGGAGGGAAACCTTAAGGTTAAAACTCTGCTCTTTAAAGACGAAAAAACCTTGCTACTTGTAAGTCTTGAGACCGGGCTTCGCCATCAGATCCGTGCTCAGTTGAGCCATCTTGGATTTCCCATCTTAGGTGATGAGCTTTATGGTGGAACAAAATCTTCAAGGCTTTTTCTCCACGCCTGGAAATATGAATGGGATGAAATTGTTGTTGATCAAAATGCCGATGGTTTTGAAAAGTACTTTGACTTATCTTTGATTAAAGATGCCGATTGATTTGAGGATTCTTAGCTACTTAACGCTTTCTTTGACTTGAACCGTGCTCTTTAGATGGGTCATAATGTGATCCGGGTTTTCAAGCGTCGCTAACTTCACAATAAACTTACCTTCAGTCACAGCATTAATGATTAGATTTGCATGCGTAAGCCTGAAACGGACAAACATCACCTTTTCTAGAATATCCACTGTCGCTAAACGAGCTACGAATGCCATATGGTTGGCCAGCTGTCGGTACATTAAAAGTTGCAAATTCGCGGCTTTTTTAGGGATCGCAATTTCATTAATTACTACAGCAAGGTTATTGCCTTCACAAAAGACTTTCCAGTTCTCAGGCACCTTCTTTTCGAGCCTAATTAGAACCCCCCTACAGGGAGTTGAGATGAGCTTGTCATTATGGAAAATTACCCACTTTTCCTTCTTCGAAACTTGGAAGAGGAAGAGGCAGAACATAATTATTCCCATGGCTAAAATTGGCTTTTTAAGTAAGGAATTCCATAACATAAGACCATTGTCTCGCGAAACTCTATATTTTGCACTAAAGAGTTATAGGAAATTGTCCGACAAGTATAGTCAAGAAACGAGGTTATATGAAAGGTTCTGATTTAAAGGTGACTCCTGAAGCGTTTAAAAAGCTCCTAGTGATAGGTGAAAAGCAGGGAACTATTAGTTTAAAGGACTTATCCAACGAAATGGGCTTATCTACGGATGATACGCTCGTTTTCCTACGAGAGATTTTTCCCGGAGGCATTGGAGCAGAAGTTTACAATAGAGAAAACGAGTGCATGGTAGATATAGACGCGAACGCGATTCAATACATGTTGCCTCTATCTCCTTCAGAATGGATGGCCCTTCATCAGCTCTTAAATGGCCAAAAAAATCCCGTTCTCAATTCTCTCAAGAAAAAAATTACTGATAATGGTCCTGTAAAGGCGGTTATGGAATTATTGAATCAATTACAGCAATGGGATGACCAATTAAGTGAAGAGCACAAATCGTTGGTTACTCAGCTAGATGAAGCTGTTGCTCAAAAAGCCATGATTTCTCTCACGACAACATCTGGAAAATCGTACCAAATGTTTCCTGCCAAGATTATTCATCTTGAGGGGAAATTATCTATAATTGCTGAAGATGCAAATGATCATTGTTTGATTGTTTTAAGTATTAATGATGTTAAAGACATGTCTATGACGGAAGCAATGTCAGCTCCTCAACTTGCCTGTTTTGAAGTTGATGACTTTGTAGCTGCCATAAGATCCATGAACGAAAAAGAAACCAGACTCATTCTAAAAATCCATGATCCTCAATCAGTAAATCTTTTTCCAGATCATCATTTCCTTGGGAAGCCCTGCATGATTACAAATCCTAATGGTGATCTCATTTGGGCTGCCTATGTCGAGCCTTGTTGCGACCTCTTTGAATGGCTACTTGGCCTAGGCACAAACGTCGAAGTTCTTGATCCTGGCAAATTCAAGGATGAATTCTTGATGTATTGTGAGGAAAAGATAAGAAAAGTCGCGTAGGATATGAGGCATGAATACGCCTAAAAAAGGGAGGGCCCCATACTTCCTATTGTCCTTTATTCCGGCCGTGGCCTATTGGTTGTTGGAAACATACACCACTTTAGAAATTGCCCTGATCGGAGGTATTGTTCTCGGAATCATCGAAATGATTTTGGAAAAATATTTTACCGGATACGTCCACACACTTTCCAAAGTTAACATATCGCTAATTGTAATCCTTGGCGTGATTTCATTGCTTGCGAAAGAAGGGGTTTGGTTTCGTCTTCAACCTACCTTTACGGGGGTGGGTGTTGCTGGATTCTTGATTTATAAAAAGATCCAAGGTCATTCTCTGATGCTGGATATGATAAAAGATATGGGACAAATTCCTCCATTGCCTGAGGCAACTTACAAATTGATGGAATGGCATTTAACGCTTTTTTTGCTGGGTTTTGCGGCCTTCATGGCGAAAATTGCAATCTATGAGTCAACAGGTACATGGATTTTCTGGAAAACTGGTGGATTCTACATCGCCTTCGGTGGTTTCATGGCGGTGGAAATGATTTATTTAAGATTTGTTTTGCGGAGAAAAAAGTTATGAAAATATGTATTTTTTGTGGTGCGAATTCAAGCACTGATCCCGAGGTTGAAAAAAAAGCCAAGGAAGTGATGACTTTTTTCGGTCAGAATAAAATTGAGCTGGTTTACGGTGGAGCGGCCATCGGAATAATGGGTACTTTGGCGACAGATCTAATGGTTCAGGGGGGAAGAGTTACAGGAGTTATTCCTCAGCTTCTGATGACCAAAGAGGTTGCTCATGGGGGGTTGACTGAACTGATTGTGACCAAAGATATGCATGAAAGAAAACAGAAGATGTATAAACTCTCAGATGCCTTTTTGATTTTTCCTGGTGGTATGGGCACACTTGATGAGTTATTTGAAATCGTTACTTGGCGTCAAATAGGTATCCATGGAAAACCAGTAGCGATCATGAATATCAACGGATATTACGATTCGCTTCTTGAATTTCTTGATCACGCAGTTAAGCAGGGATTAATTAAGCAGAAAGATCGAAATATTATTTTCGCTTCACAAAAATGGGACGACATCTGGACACACTTTGCGGGATCACAAAATGGATAGTATTGAACTCAAACCTTACAATCTTGAAAATGAATCTGAAGCCAAAGAGCTGGTAGATATATGCCTTGAATATTATTATCGCTCTCCCTGGCCACCGACTAAAGAAAAAATCATGAAGGGTGGTGTAGTTTATTTTCGTGCCTTTTACCAGGACAAACAAATTGGAATCTCTGGGTACTCTATAAAAACACCAACACTAGCAGAAACCATTAAGACAACGGTGTTTAATGAATTTCGTGGCGGCGGAATGGGAAGTCTTATTTCTCAGGCGATTGAAGATGAATGTAAAAGAATTGGCATCAAGAAAGTCATCTCGACCGTTTATTATTTTAATCATGTGATGGTTCAAATTAAATTAAAACAAGGCTACACGATTGAAGGCTACCATCCTGACCATGAGGCCCCAGGGTTTCATGAATACAGTTTGGGGAAAGTTTTGAAATGAGTATTTTTGATTTTTTAGGGAAAGATCCAAGAACACTTTTTTTAGCATTCAGCCCCGCTCATTCAAATTGGAGAGTCGTCAGTTGGAATTTTGATTTAAAAAATCCAAAAGAACGTCAGTGGGCCTTGGAAGTTCATAAGCCTGAACAAGAAAGCATTGAGTGGTCGAGGGGTGCTGTTGAATCAGTTCAATTCTTTAAAAATAAAAAACTGATTAGAAAACGCAGAATTCCAGCTGAGAAAAAAGAATTTCAAGAACTCATGAATCTCTGCATACACTCAACACTTAAGCAGAGCTTAGAAAGTAATCACGAATTTCTGCTCACTCCCGTTAGTGGTGCAATGACCGCCGATTATCAAAATGAGGCCAAGGCACTGCTTTGGATTCAAGCAAGTTTTGGAACTCTTACGCGGTCCTTGGACCAGTTTAAGGACCGACCTGACTTGATCCTGACTGCCGCAGTTTTTTCGGGGATAGAGCCTGATTCAGGGCTACATGTTCTAAGGATTATGGCCTTTAATATGGATATATTTTGTTATTTTCAGAGTGATTTGAGTCTTCGGATAGCTGTCTTTGACGATAAGAACCTTGGACACGGGAACGCCAAATCTGCCTCTTTTCAGCAAATTATCAAAGTTACAAAACCACAAATCTATGATGAAATAGTAAAACTTGTGCATCGAATTGCCATGGTAGGAGAGATCCGTTGATCAGTTTTTTTATTCTCGTTATAATTTATTTTGGTTTTTCCTGGATACTTCCTTGGAATAAGATCCCATCTAATATTTCATTCTCTTATGTTTTCGATTTGCTGTTTGCTTTAGGCGTTTCGTTTTTCTTCCGTCTGCCTTGGAAGTTTAAGTGGAAAATTAACGTTGAAACACTCAAGGCTTTCGGTGAGGTTGTGGTCCTTGCGATTGGAGCAATTGCCGCCATTTGGTATATGGATATTGAAAGTCCATTTCGTCTGGTTTCAAATCTAGAGTGGCATCTGTTACTTTTTGCTCCGGTTCTTGAGGAACTCGTTTTTCGCCAAACTTTTCAGCGCATGCTTATTGGAAATATGGGTGGAAAGCGCGTGACTTCGATGCTGGTGGCTTCAATTTTTGCTTTTTCACATCTTGTGGGACTTGCCGTGCTTCCAGTTGAATATGTTCCCTTTATTGGCTTTCAGGTCTTTTATACATTCGTTCTAGGTGTGATTTGTGGCCAGGCCTTGCTTCGTTTTCATTCAGTCTTGGCTCCAATTTGTATGCATTTTGTGTTCAATCTGGCTTTTTATATTGCGCTGCAGCTAGAAGTCATTTAGGTTTTATCCTACCCAGCAATTTTTGCCAGTTGGCGCTGAGCAATGATACCCCATTTTTCCTCTGCGAAACTATAAGAGATTAATCTTTTGTCATAAGGACGAGCATGAAATCTTTTTTGATTATATTAGTATTTAGCTTACTCACCAATTTGGTTCATTCCTCAACTTTACTAGAAAAAACATACCAAACAGAATTCGAAATTCTTAATCAAGAAATAAGACACGAGCTACTTCACGGAGATCTGACAAGTCGAAGTGTTAAACAGTCTCTCAAAGCAAGAATTAAGACACTCGGCTCAATCGCACTTCAAATCGGTGGCCGTAGAAATAGACGTATGGTTGTTTCTGGCTATAAGAAAACTCTCGCTGCTCTCACTTCTATGGATGAGACTTACAGAACTGCACTTGATATGACCTATGCCAATGGACTTAGTGGCCGAGAAATTATTATTGAGGCGATGGATACTGAGAATAACCAAAAGATCGTGGATATTTATAATCAGAAAAAAGATTATTTACGTGCCTCATACCATGGCAAGGAACTTAAAGATCGTGCCATGGATATGACTTTAGAAGAAGTGGATGGGGATCAAGATTTTGCTTTTCTTAAAGTTGAACCAGTTGCTAATTACGTGCTCACTGGAAAGACATTTAATTTCTTGAAAGAGAAATGTGTTTCAAAATATGGTGAAGAAGATTTTCATCTTCTCATTTTTGGGATCAACGTTTGTTATAGCGATAAATATAAAATTGATAGGTGGACTGTGGGGCCAGGTTATTATTATGAAGCCTCAGGTTATTCGTATATGACTGGCCTTAAAATCGGTAAAAAGGGTTTCAAGGGAATTGGAATAAGAGTCCAGGTCGGAGCTTCTTACGCTGGTGGGATCGGTATATTCATTGGTAACGGCTTGATTCTTAGTCTTGATCTTGAAAAGGCTTACGGAATTTTTGCCGGAGTAACCTACATTAATTTGAATCTTAAATAGACTTTAAATCCCCTCATTGCTATATTGCGCCATAAATTTAAGCACCCTTAGTCTTAGGCTTAATAACTAATCTTTTAAGGGATCTTTATGGAAAACACGATTACCAAATTGGTAAAGGTGGGAGAACTTGATTTCCCTCCACGCAAAGTCTGGTTGAAAACGTACGGCTGTCAGATGAATTATCATGATAGTGAACGGATCGTTTCTCACCTGTCGAATCTTAATTTCACGCTTACGACTGATCAGACAGAAGCAGATCTGATGATCTTCAATACCTGTGCTGTTCGCGATCTCGCAAACCAGAAATTCTATTCTGCTTTAGGTGAGACCAAAAAAATTATCAAAGATCATCAGATCGATCCTGAAACAGGATTTAAAAAAGATGTCATCATTGCGGCCGGTGGATGTATTGCTCAGACCGAGGGTAAAGACCTGGTTAAAAAATACAAGCAGCTAGATTTTGCCTTCGGAACAGACGTTATTGATAACATCGGTGAAATGGTTTACCGCGCTTATGCTGGTGATAAAAAATTTGCGGTAACTTCTTGGGACAAGTCAGAAAATTACTCTATTGAAACAAAAATTACGCCGGGCACTCCCATGGCATTTGTAAATATTATCAAGGGTTGTGATAAGTTTTGTTCGTATTGTATTGTTCCTTTTACGCGTGGCCGCGAAAAGTCACGCAGACTCGCTGAAGTGGTAACTGATGTGAAGCGCTTAGTGGAGTATTCCGGCATTCAAGAAGTTATGCTCTTAGGACAAAATGTTAACTCGTTTGGAAAAGATAATAACGAGTCACTTGCGATGCTTATACATGAACTTGACCAAATTAGTGGACTCCAACGTCTTCGTTATACCACTTCTCACCCTTACGATGTGACAGATGAATTAGTTGAGGCCCATCGAACTGCTAAGAAATTAGCAAATCACTTACATCTTCCTGTTCAGTCTGGATCGGACACAGTTCTTCAGAGAATGCTTCGTGAATACACGATTGAGCATTACCTTACCTTGCTTGCAAAAATGCGGAAGGCCAATCCTGAGATTATAATAACGACTGATATTATTGCGGGATTCCCGAATGAAACTGAAGAAGAACATCAAGCAACCCTAGACCTTTTAGATAAGGCCCAGTTTGATTTTATCTACGGATATACTTATTCACCCAGGAAGGGCACTAAAGCGACTCGAATAAATGATGTTTTGACTGATGATATTCGTTTGCGCCGTTTGAAAGACATTCAAGATAAGCAGTCCGTAATTCAGGCCGCTCTTCGTGGCCAGATGATTGGAAAAACGTATCGCATTTTAGTGGAAGATAAAAAGATTTCTAAAGGCGTCATGAAATGGGGTGGCCGCACATCATGCCACCGACTGGTACATTTTGAAGGGGATATTCCTGATAAAGATTATCAGTGGCATTGGATCGAAGCAGAAATTACTTCAGTTACGGCCCTTTCGACGCAGGGAAAATTTATTCGAGACTTAGGAAAGACACCGACATGAAATGGGTCTGGTTTACCATTGCTTGGATTAGTTTTATTCTTGGTATAATAGGTGCTTTCGTTCCCATCCTTCCGACCACGCCTTTTCTGCTTTTAGCAGCTTTTCTTTTTTCAAAATCTTCTCCCCGGTTTCATAAAATGGTCATGAATTTACCTTGGGCTGGGGAAGCTATGAAGGATTGGCAAGATAACCGCGTGATCGGAATCAAAGCAAAATTTCTTTGCGTAACCATGATTATATTTTCTCTCTTGATCTTCTGGTACGTCCCTAAGGTTCAACTCTTTATTAAGGTTTTCCTGTCTCTGATACTTTCAAGTGTTGGAATTTTTGTAGTATGTCAAAAGAGTTCTTCCAAGTAATTTACTATGTCTTTTAAGGCTTCTGAGTATATGCGGATTAGGTTAGAATAGGCCTATGAGATTTTCTTGGGTTTTTATTTTGTCTCTTCTCTTTACTGCCGGTTGTGCAAAGTTGGGCTATCTGACTGAGCAGGGGATTGGACAAGTTAGGCTTCAGATGAGTGGCAAGAGCAATGAAGAAGTTTTAAACAACCCCAAGATTTCTCCTTCATTCAAGAGAAAAATTTTGTTGGTAGAGGAGTACAAAAAGTTTTTTTATTATTATTTTGGCCAAAAAGCTTCCAATATTTATAGCAAAACGTCCTTCCTCGATAATAAAGCAGTTACGTATCTTGTGATTGCCAGTCCTCATACCGAAATCAAGGCACATGAATTTGAATTTCCAATTATGGGAAGTTTTCCCTATCTCGGGTTTTTTAAATTAGATTCTGCCAAATCTTTTGCGGCCGATCTTCAAGAAAATGACAAACTTGTAACCTGGATCCGACCTGTTTACGCTTATTCGACCTTGGGATATTTGGAAGATCGAATCCTTTCTTCTTTTTTTGAATATGATGAAGTGGAACTGGCCGAACTAGTTTTCCATGAACTCTTTCATACGATCTTTTTTATTAAGGATGACGTGGATCTAAATGAAAACCTTGCAAATCTTTATGGTAAAGAAATGCTCAAAGAGTATTTTAAAGATCGACCAGAATTAACGAATTATTTGTCCAATATTGAAAAGAAGACTCAAATAGATAAAAGAGTGGTTGAACTCATTGGTATACTTCAGAGCGAGTTTGCTAAACTGGGTGGCTTCAATACTGCAGCGAAAGCGGATGTGCTTACCGAGAGATTTGTGAACGAAGTTTTTAAACCCGATATTAAAAAACTATGTGCAAAACTTAACATGGATGAAAGTGACTGTGAATTGAAGGATAACTGGAATCAAGCAAGCTTTGCTGCGTTTCTCACTTACGAAGAAGAACAAGATTTTTTAACAGATCTAAAAAATGCAAAGAATATTAATTTAAAAGATTTTTTAGCTTGGCTCAAAGTGGAACACGGAATTTTTAATGACCAAAATAAAATTGATAACTTTACCGCCTATCTCAAATTAAAGGTTCCTAATGCGCCACTTGCTGTTGATAGATCCAATTGAAAAACTAAATGTAAAAAAAGATTCTTCTTTCATGTTGGCCCTTGCGATGCAAAGAAGAGGGATTGAATGTTATGTTTTTTTCGAAAAAGATTTTGCTGTTCATAATCAAGGTGCACAAAAACTAACGGTGCATACGTTTAAAGGTTCTCTTAAAGAAGACGGCATTTACATGGCCTCGTTCGAAACCACTGACTCCAAAGTCATTGAGCTTGATTCAAATGACATGATTCATATGCGCCTGGATCCACCTTTTGATAGTCGCTACTTGCGCATCCTTTGGATGCTGGATGATTTGGCAGAAAAGGGGATTCAAGTTTTGAATCATCCGAGAGGAATTATGCTTTTTAATGAAAAGCTGTATGCTTATCGAAAAGAAGGATCGGTTGCAAGTTTTGTAGGTTCTAATGTAAAGCTTGCGGCACAATTCGTGCATAATCTTATTCCTAAACCAGCAGCGCTCATCTTGAAACCCTTGGATCTCTACAGTGGTCTTGGTGTTGAAAAACTTCCTGTCCCTGGATGGGAGGAACGATTTGA
>CAMDQH010000059.1 GCA_945905815.1 Bacteriovorax stolpii
AGGGGAAATGGGCCGTCTCAAAACAAGACGGCCCGTTAGTACAGATATCAACTTTTTACTTACTTAGATCTTTTAGAACTTGCTGGGCCAATGATTCGTTGGTTTGAGCGATAAGCTCAATCACAGGTGCAAGTTCAGCTTCTTCAAGTGAGATTTCTTTTAATCCCTCTTGATTGAAATTTGTGACATTCGCTTTTTTAACGGCCAAAGAAGCAAGCTCTTCAATGATAAATGAATCCAACTCAGGATAGCGTGCGGCCAAGATTTGCGTTAAATCATTTTGATTTGTTTTTTCATCAAGAAGAAATAATCCAGCTGCATAATAATTTAGATCATCAGTTTGGATCCCCCAGAAAAATCCTGTTGCGACCATTGAAATACCAATAAGTGGCCCTATCAATCCTAAGGGAGCTGCAATAACGATGATTCCAGCTTCGGCTTTTTGTGAGGGAATAGCTGAAGTTCCAAGTGTTAAGGCGATAGTAAGAGCTAGAGTTTTAATCAGTTTTTTTGTGTTTTTCATAAGATGATCCTTTATTTATTTTAGTTAAGTTTAGTTGTTAAATCTTTTAGTAACTGAGAGGCAAGTTCAGGCCGTGACTCTTCTACGATTGAAAGAATTTCGTTCAATTCCTCAACTGGAATTGTGACTTCTTTGAATCCATTCTCAGTCATCTGTACATTTGATGCATGTTTAATGATAAGGTCACTGATTTCATCGATGATAAAGGAATCAAGCTCAGGATATCTCGCACCAATGATAGATGATACTTCGCTGTTATTAATATGCTCATCGAGTAAGAAGATACCCAGTGCATACCAACTTTTATCACGGTGATCAATCGCCCAGTAAACTGAGAACACAACAGCGCCAAAACCACCGAACATTCCGGCGATGGCGAGACCCGCTGGCATGGCGACAGTACTTCCAGCGGCCATAACGATGACGCCAGCATCAGCTTTTTTTACCGGAGCAAGCGTTGCTCCTAAAATTAAAGATGCAGAGAGAAAAGAACTTGCAAAGACCTTTTTCATGTTTTTCATAGGTGACCTCCATTGGTACCAGTTGTTAATATGTGGGACTGTTGATCAGATGAGAGTATCGTTTTTAATTTAAGGATTTGGGTTTCATTTCCTTCTCGACTCAGGACCATTTGATTTACTTTAAAGGGCGTTCTTTCACTTGCTCCCAAATAGAAGAGTTTGAAAAAGTTTTTATCATCATTGAGAAGTACACAATCAAACTCTATTTTATTTTCTTGAGTCGACTCCAGGACACCTAAGAAATGACTATTGAGTGCAAGCACAACATCTGTTGATGTTGAATCTTTTGAAATTTGAATCATACAGTTTTGGTTAGTCTTAAAATATTTCAAGCTAGCTTTTGCGGCTTTTTTAAACCCACCAAGAGCAATGAGAGGTATCCGATCTTCAAAAATGTCGATAAAGTTTTGAGTTACGGTTGGGTAATAATAGTCATATTTCCTGGCTGCGGCTTCGATTTGATAGTAGCTGATAACTTTTTGGGGGTGGCAGCTAAAAATCATCAGCTTCCTAATCTTATTAGGAAGATTATCAAATGCCCCTTTGGGAAAAATGTTTTTATCTGCATCGTAGAGACGTCCCAGCTCATCAGAATGATTTATCATCATGATTTCCTCGACTTCAGGTCTCGCTGAGAGATAAAGATACATTGAGTGGAGGGAGGTAGAATAAATTACCGACCACCCCAAACGTTTGAAGGGTTTCAGCATAACTTTAAGCTGTCTGTGCATTTGTTGATTCTTTGCTTTCTCAACCAGCTCTTTTTTCTCTTCAAAAGTATGTAGATAGTTTTCAATCTCTTTAAAATCTTCTGGATTGTTTTTAATAAGATCTAAACATTTAGCTTCATTAGGCTTCTTTTTCAGAAGCTTGAAGAGTTTCAAATGAGATGTCTTTTTTTGTAGTTTGTGTAATGCTTTTAAGTCCTTCTTATCAACTGTTTCTTGCGAAAGATGGATAAAAATTATTTTTTTTGCTTCGGTTGAATCTTGCAGAATTTCGACTTCTTCTTCTACAGAAGCACTCTCAATTTTTTCTACTTCTATAATCCGTGCTGGCGTATAGAGCACAGTTAAGGTGTCTTTAAATGAATGTTTTTTTATTGATTTTGGATTACTTAAACTGGAGTAACTCTCACAGAATTCTTGATCCGTAACCGCCCACGCAGTTGATGAAATCATACAAAGCAGTAAGAGTGCTGTTTTCATAAAACCACCAATTTTAGGGCATTCCCATTTCCATTAATAAAGCCAAGTTTCCGCTTCCCATCGCTCACTGCTTCCGGCCGTATCAGGTACATCCCAGCGCTTAGTTCAGCTAGCTGAAAAGTATAAAGTTGCTCCTCATCGGACGCTTCCATGCTAATTGGAGGAGTCTGCATAACCAATCTTCCGTTCAAGTCAAATACGGAAAATGAAACATCTTGTTTGTCGATAACTTTTAAACTCAGAGTGATCAATCCATTTGAAACTGGGTTAGGATAAATTTTTTCAAGTGAGAAATTGGCCTTTTCATTTTGTTCAGCGATTTTTATCCGGACGTTGTGAGGTGCCGCTTTATTTCCACCGAAATATGGATAAAGCTTGTATCCACTTATTACTGAGTCCTGGCATCCCCTGGGCATTGAGATTTGATGTTGATTAAATGAAAATAGATAGCTTGATTTATCTGAAGAAAGTTGGATTTGATATCGGTAACTTTGATTCAGTTTGGCATCACCGATAAGTTTAAAATCAAACACACCATTTACGTGGGTGAAAGCGAGGATTTCCAATTTTTGAGTCTGTAAATTCCACCGCCATCCCATGCGGGCGGAATTTTTCATGTGAAGTGTGCCACAGTCGCTGACACCAAAGAGCTTATTCACATCGAATTGATCATCATCCCCAAGATCATACTGGGCCGATTGATCAAAATAGGCACTAAATTCAAGACTCTCACCTCTGAAGAGTCCAACCTTGCGCTCCTGTGCATAATGATCCCCCTCTGCAATGATAAAATCATCGGCAATTCCGAGTTGCATGAAGATAATGAATAGCAGGTGCCAGACCACAGGAAAATCCTTTGCTTGTTATGATGTGATGTTATTGGGTAAGGTTATCTCTTGGGAAAAAAAATAATCTTAAAATGGACGGCTAAAGGCTCGTAAATTGGTGACTAACCGACAGATGAGGCGTTTTTTTTGAGTTCATTCCAGTGAATATGTGCCTCGACAGGTTTTGATTCTTCTAGACATTTAATTACCATCAATTGAATAAATAAAACGTAACTTTGCTTGAAATCTTTTTCGTAAAAGTAGAGTGGAGTGTCATTTTTTAAATGGGACAGCATGAGTCTCATATAAAGGAAATTCGGGGTATCTCGAAATAATCGATACTGGTTCATCTCTTCTAGAGTCATTTCACAATCATCATATAAACCCTGCTTAAGATAGAAAATAAATTTACTTATCTGATTGGCCATGACCACAGCTTCAGACATTTCTTCTTTTTTATTTTCTAGTATGATCAGAATCTTTTGGGCTTCATAATAGGATTGATGAAAAGTGAAGTAGTTAAACTTACACTGCTCAAAGCACAATTCCTGCCTTTTATTAATGCCTATATCAGATAAAGTCTCCATCGGCCTTAGACTCTTGGCCATGTCCTGATCATGATTTAAATTATAGCTGATAATAAAATAATTATAGGCACAGATAAATTTATGTTCGGTTAGAGGATATTTACCCAGAATCAGATTTTTTTGAGATTCAACTAAGTCGCCTTCCGTTTTAACTGATTGCAGATCATCTAGGATCTTTTGATGCTCACAATTTTTTAGATCAAACCAGCATTGGAGATTTTTTTCCGCATGTGTTTATCGTTGCTTTCTTGCCATCGACATGAACAAGTTTGAGGGCCTCGAGAAAGGTTTTGACTTTAATGTCACTCATTTGCAATACCTTTGAGGAGATCAGCATAAAACTTTATTAATTGTTCGCGGCTTTCGGATTTATCTATACCCTTACTTTCAAGATAGTAGTGTAAGCTCTCATTTTGAATCATGCTATAAATATGGTTTTGAATATCTCCATTTTTTAAAAAGCATGAGAAAACTTTGGATTTTTCACAACCTTCTTGACCAAATTCTTTAACGTATTTTTTTCGAACTTTTGGTCCTTGGCCTGCGTTGTGAATAGTGAGCTGAGCATAAAGATCAATAAGATTATTGGCCATTAACTTTGTTACATAACACTCTCTCCAAGAATTTTTTATTTCATCCATAAGAACGGCATTTTTCTGGGTAACTTTTTCAATCATCTGTTCTTTAAGATTGGGATTTAGCTTGTCCTTTTTCTTTGTCTCTCCGTGGCCATCAGGACCTCCACCACCAGAGTTCACCACTTGACCGTGGATTGAAGTGATGAAGAAGAAGGTTAGGAAAAAAGTGGATTTTTGAAGCATGGTTGTACCCTTTGATATCAAAACTTATCGTAAAATTATAAATTCACTTGAGGGGGACGTCTCTTTTTGTCAACTATGCAGGACAAGCGGAATTAGAACTACATGTTACATAGTCCTGTTCTAGGGTCTCCCCCCTCCTCCCTTTTTAGTAAAAGGAAATCTTCAGAAATTTTTGCCGGATTCTCTTAATCAAGGCAGCTTAGAGAAACTTTTCAAGTTATTTGCTTCATTATCCGACAAAGTAAACATGAAAAGATGTTCTACTTTTTTTTTGTTTGCCCTAGTGTCACTTAATTCCTTTGCTGTATGTATGGCCCTGCCAGACATTGAGTTGAAAGGAAAAACCTCAGACCAAAAAAAATGTGAAGTGCTGATTAACTCAGATGAAAAATACGTGAGTTTTGAGGCGGGCAAGCAGATGTGCACCTTTACGGTTGATGATGAGAGTCTCGAAGAACTCAAAGATCACAAACGCAATCACGTCACGTTTAAAGGATACTCCAATTGGTTTGACTGTAAGGTTAAGCTTATTTATGACGACAAAGGTCGGCCCTACAAAGCCAAAATTTCCTCTCGTTTGACTCTGGCGCTCACTTTTATGCACGATGAGTGTATTTTTGAATAGTCCTTTATATCTATAGATTTCCTGTTCCTGATCATAAGATAATTGAGTTTTCGTTTTTGAGCCTATAATTTTTATAGGCACTACTGACGACCTCCGAATCAAAATATTAATATCCCCCAAATGAAAACCTTCCTTTCTCTCATATGCCTCTCATTAATGCTTCCCGTTTGGGCCGACTGCCAAGGACCTGTGGAGACAATTGTTGTTGGTGACTCTCAAACAGGAAGTTCTTGGTCCAAGAGTTATTTTGGTAATTTTCTCCAAACTTGCCTAGAAAAAGACTTTGTTGTTTTTGGTAAAGGGGGAAGTGTTCTTAGTAGTTGGCTAGGAAAAGGCAACCTCGATAATGTGGAAATCATCCAACGTGATCCACTTAACCCTCAACTTAATATCGGTATCGGAGATGCTGTTCCGCTTTGTAAAAAACGAATCTCTCCCATGCTAGACGCATATGCACCAAAAAAGATTCTCTTCTTTTTTGGTGATAACTATATTGCAAGTCCAGATGATGAGATTGCCAGAGAAACTGAAGCCCTTATGAAGCTGATTACGGAAAAAAATATATCGTCTTCAGATTGTTATTTTCTGACTCCAACTTATGAAATGCAAATACAGACCAAAAGAAACGTTCCAAGAAAGAACCTTGCCAACACTCAAAGAATTGCGACGGTTATCAAGAAAACATTAAAAGATCGCTGTCAGCACTTGGATGGACTCGAACTCATGAAGGACTCTGCCTTTTATGATGGAAATGAGCTGCTTAAAAGAATTCTGATTGAGGGAAAACCTGGATGCTCAGGGGCGGCCAGTAATGATAATATTCATATATGTGGGGAAGCGGCAAAGGATCTGGCCCAAAAAGTTTGTCGAATTCTTAATCATTACTAATCAATCGACTATTTTTTTTCAGCAATCTTAAGAAGTTTCTGAACATCAGAAGATGAGGTTTTGCATTCAAAGGTTTGTGATCCTCTAAGAGCGAGAGCATAGGCGATATATTCATTCTTTGTATCGTTCTCTTCAATCTTTAAAAAACTTTTCTCATAGAACAAATCACCACAGTTTTTTACGACGTAATTAACGTTGAGATTGTTTTGACCTACTTTGTTGCGGTTCAATTCCATCTCCACGATCTGAAACGGGCATCTGGTTTGCTTGAATTTAACTGATCCCTCTGAAGGATTATTGATTTCTAAGGTGAAGGACTTCTTTTTATTAGAACAAGTTAAAACCGGACCTAGAATGGAGGCCGATGCCAAAGAACTTACAAATAGTGACAGAATTAAGTATTTCATTTTTGGCCTATCGGTTTGCAATAAGTTAGCGAATGAGACGAGCAATGCATATTTCCATCCCCAGCATGAGCATAGTTCCATGTATTAACAAAACTTGTCTTTAAACCTTGTTTTACCAAGCTTTCTTTAACTGATGAATTAAAGGCTTGATTTGGCGCCTGAGGAACGATCATAGTTTCATTTGCAAGCACAGAGTTTGTTGGATTAGGGAAGAGAGAGCGGCCGTTACCAGGCTCGGCCAGTTCTTTTTTTCCATTCACTTCAGCAATACCATGGCCATAAAAAAGGTCTGGGACGTCAATAAAACTGATCTCTTTGCATTGAGGTAAACGCGAAGAAAGTTTTTCCTTCATAACGGCTTTATTCTTTTCCATTTTTTCTTGAATAAGTTTATTCATAAGCATGAAATCTGGATCTTGTTCCATCAGCTCAACCATCTGGCGGTTGGTAATATTCTCTAATTTGTCCGCACAATTTTCCTCTTCAACTCCTGTCACAATGACTCCCGCTCCCGCATGAGCTTTCGGAATCAATAAGTTTTTTAGGAATTTCCAGATTTGTGCACCCTTGGCCTCTTGAGTTTTAGGTTGATTTTCTTTTAACTTGTCTGCATCGGAATTAAAATTACTCAGCAAACGGCAAAGCTCTGCGCCACCTTTTGAGTTAACAATATCATTTAATTTCTGAGCTCCTTCTTCTCTGGTTAGTCCTTTAAGGTCCATGAAGGGCTGGTTGATAAATTCAGGCTGCTTCAGCACTGCTATCCCAGCATCGGGACTCGCGACCCAAATCGTAAAATTACATTCATTTGGTAATTTTTTAGGAAACGTCGGAACGACTTTAATCACTTCATCAACATGACCAACCGTCATCCAACCAACATCAACCTCTACCGCATTATCTTGAGTCGTAGTGCCACAGTATTGACTAACAAAGTCCTGGGCCTGATTATTGCCACTTAGGCACAAACCTCCAGGAAGTCCCTCGATGTTTCCACCCATTTCACCATTTCCCCAACTCTTTGTTTTGTTATTCTCACCAAAAGATCCCTTGAAGTTTTTTAAGGGTTGACCAATCTCAACAGGACATTCTTTGCTCACTCCTGAGAGTCCGATCAGGGCCACATTTTTATTTTTACTTGAAAACGCCCCATAGGATTCAACTTCCCTGAGGACGGGTCTGCCAGTAGTGGGTGAAATCATCGATTCAAAATAATCCTGCTGCCAAGTATAGCTCTCATTCTCTACGTGTTTTATCAAACTCAGTCTTTGGGATATATATTCAGGGGATTTATTCGCCTTGATCAGATTTTCTTCAACTTTTTTAAGCAAACTCTGAAATTCAGATGAAGTCGTTGGAACAATGATGTCTGGTGTATCAATGGCATAACTTTCAATAATTGAAGTGATGAAATCGGCCGGTAACTTATCTTCGGACTCTTTTGTCTTTGAACCAGTATGATAGCCTTGGGTCGAAATAACGAATGCCTGAGTCGGATATGTTTCATCCAAAATTGTTGCACCTGAATTAGGACAGGCCTGAACATTATCTTTGGCAATACAGTTTCGCGAATCGCTCCATGAAGCTGTCGACAATGCTAGAAAACCACTTGCTAAGAAAAATTTTAACATGTCTCTCCATGCTGAGTTTTTATGCACTTAGCTATTATAAGGCGAGATGGTTCGGAAACAAGACAAAAATCGAGGTGCTTAGTAAATCTCCCAAGACCCCTTCAAGAAAATATGATTTCATGACTTTAAGTCCCCTGTGAGGCTTAGACGTATCCTCGAGGGTGGCAATAATTTCTGCTTATACCCAATTGTTTTTAAATGATTGGCCTAAGGTGATCCCTCGGTACCCGATCTTTGCTGAGAATCTTGAGCTAACTTGGTTCAATTTACTTAATCATCTTATTTAAACTGTTTTCTGATCCATGGTGATAATTCTTGGGATTCAAAAAGTGAATTTCCTTATCACTCATTTTACGAGGTGATTCAACGTTATTTCCTCTATCATGAATAGTTGTTTTTTCGCTAGCGTGGACTAGCTCCATATCTTGTTTTTGATATTGTAAATACTGAGTCGCTATGACTGTCCCCTTCTCAACGTATACGGCACTTTGATCTGTAAGAAGATTCCTCGTCACTGCAAATTTGGCGTCTACTGTTTCAAAAGTCGCCCCTGCGCTGCGAACTATAACCTTTTCAAGCTGTTTTTCCTTACGATCTTTATCCAGAAAAATATTGATTGAACCAGTGAGAAGAAAAATTGTAAGCGTTTTAGTTTCTAGATCAAATTCAAGGGATATTTTTGATTTTGGATTGAGTCTGAGCCAACTTCCGTCAAATAAGTGTACGTTAAAAAAAGCATTATCATGCGTTAGGTAAGACCCATCAGTTTGCAAATGGTCTTTTTCTTTCACTGTGGTGAGAGTTTTGATTTTGAAGAAGTTGAGGTAGGTAATTTTCCCATCGAGCTGAGTAATAAGGCCCAACTGGTGGCCAGCACTCATGGCCTTTGGGGCACACAGAATTAGCACTGCAATTAAGCAGCAGATTACATTTCGGGTATTTGTTTTTGTTCTATCCATGCCTTAATTTTATCAGCATCTACCACAAAGTAAAATCCGAATTTTTTTCCGCTTTCAGTTGTAAAATGGGTGGTCGCAAATGGTTGACTAATCTTAGAAATTTCAATTTTTGTGAGTTCTTTAGAGTGATAGGTTAGTTCATAGTATAACCAATTGATTGATACGCTAAGATTATTTCCCTCAAACGTTACCATGTGAGTCAAATCATATGTGGCAAAACCAGCAAACATTTAATTGTTCGCAGACAACTGAGTATGATTTCCAATTGCCCAAATCCATGTCTTCCACCTAACTTGTGGAAATCCAATAATGTAAAGAAAGTCATATAATAAAGAGTATGTCGTCACTCAGAGGTCAAAACCTATTTTTAGTCTTGATGGCTATCGGATTTTTTTTATTCGATCAGCTAACTAAGCTCAATGTCATCGATACCTAATCATTTATAAGCCACCCTAATTTTACCATCACGCCGATTGAAAATTTCGGGATCATTTTCTTTTCATTAATTTTTATTGTCATCAGTATGTCTTACTTCATTATTGATTATCTCTTTCTTGATAATGTTAAATTGTTCAAACTTAGACTTTCAGTTAGCTTATTTTCACAGCGGTATCAGGTAATGCTTTAGAAAGGATTAATTCTGGTTCAGTAACTGATTTTATTCAAATTCAGATATTTCATTTTAAAACTTATTTTATCAATTTTGCAGATATTTTCCAACTTATTGGTTTGATGATGTCGATTTACTATCTATTTAAACTTAAAGATCTTGTCTGGAATCTCACCAGCAAACGTAAAAATTTTATCATTAACCCTAAGTTTCAATATCAGATAACCAGATTTCTGGTCCTTACCACATTAGCAGCTGGTGTACTGGTGGGTGCTCTGGCTTACTGTTATTTAAACATTCACATGGATCAAGAGTCTTCTGTCTAACAGAGTTTCTTTTTAACCTGGATCATCCTGATGGCCGTAATCATAGTTATCGTTTTTATCCTGGCGAATTTCATCTTTCATAAATGAGCTCATGCAAGCAAAATTGTTTTGCTTCAACAAGGCCCTAAGCTTCGGGTCGTCTTTTACGAATCCTGGAAAAAAAATAATTTTCATTTTTAACTGATCTTCCTAGTCCATCGAAATACTGCTATGTCGTATTCTGAAATCTTAAAGCATAAATCTTGGACATCAAGTGATCTTTTTTATCTAATCCACAAACCGGAAATGAATCAAGGCATTATTCAGACTTACCTGATTAATGCATTTTTCCAAACGGTGAAGATTTGTTTGCGAGTATTGGCCTTAATATCACCTGCTGCGTATAGAATAATGGTTTTCAAAAGGTAAAAGACATGCAAAACAAAATTCTAGAAAAAACGATCTATCTCAATCGAGATTTAGCGAGAAGAATTGAAGAAGTTATTTCAACCAGTCCAGGTTTAAACTTTACAGTGATCATTAATCAAGCCTTAGAAGAGTGGCTTCGCAGTCCACGGTCAACTAACCTTAATCGAGATTGCTTTATAACTGATGCTCATAAAGGTTTTGGACCTACTTCTGAAGACTTCACTTTCGCCGTCGAAAGTAGAAAATGTATTAAATGATTGTTTTTGAAACTGGCTTACCCTAGTTGAAAGCTTGAGAACTGCTTGTTTACAGTAATAGCAAATTCTCTCTTAAGTGATTAATGTTACGTCCTTAAAGATGGGGTGAGTTGTAAGTGGTGATAAGCCTAGAAAATCTCGTCCTCTAGGGGCTTCGATAACCAATCATAGGCCGAAGTAACCAGGATATCATCTTTAGTAGATGGTTTAACGTGGCCCCTAATAATTTGCACGCAATGCTTTATTTTAAGCCGTTCCTTATAAAAATAAAAAGATTTGCTGCGGTTTAAATCATTAAGCTTAACTTCAATTAAGCAAACTGGTTTGTTGTTCTTTAAAATGACAAAATCAATTTCATGTCCATTTTTGTCGCGTAGGTAATTGAGTTCATATGTATCACCATACAGATCTTCTAAAAATTGAATTCTCTTATGCAAATGAGACGCTACCAAGTTTTCAAATCTTGCTCCATCATCCCCATTGACCTCACCGTTGTCGTAAAGGTAGACCTTAGGTGTTTTCGTTATGGCCTTGGCAATTCCTTTTCCGAAAGGACGAACAATAAAAACAGCATAGGTTTTTTCAAGAACATTCAACCACGATTTGGCAGTTTTGGGAGCAATCTCTAAGTCTCGAGCTAGATTTGAAAGAACGACCTCTGAAGAGACTCTTTCTGTTAACGCTTGATAAAAGAGTTCAAGAAGTGAAATGTCTTTTATGCTTTCTAGTTCTTGGATGTCTTGCCTGAAAACGAGTTTTAATTTTTCTTTCCTCCACCTCTTCGCAAATACTTCTTTGCCTTCAAAGAATGGCTCTGGAAATCCACCCAAAGTTAGAAGTTTATCCAGATTCTTATCATCTGTATTTTTAAATTGATGTTTAAGTTCTGCCAAGCATAATGGATGAACACGCCAACTGAAAAAGCGGCCAAGCATAGAATCTTGACCTTTTTTATAAATATCTAGTTTAGCACTTCCGGTAACAATAAAGCGGTGCTTTGTTTTTTGGGTATCATAAGTCCCTTTCAGAAAATTTTTCCAACGAGAAAATTTATGAATTTCATCAAGAGCTATGTATGTGTCCTCATCACTCCAATCTCGTTTTAAAATCTGCTTGCGGTGGTCTTGATCGTCCCAATTAAGATAAATTCCTGGTAAATTTTTAAGCATATCTGTTACAAGAGTCGTTTTCCCAGATTGCCTTGGGCCCGTCAGGAAAACCATCTTCTTGGCAATATCATCGAGGATATATTTTGTTAGGTATCTCATAGGACTATTTTAACCTGCGGGTCAAAAAAGTCCAGTCCAAAATGACCAGCAGGTCAAAAAAGACCTATCATGTGCTTAATAGCTGATTAGTCCTCTGCCAAAAGACAAATAATGTCCAAGTGAGGTGATTAAGACCCCTATTTCTTATTTGTCTATTGGCAGAGGTTAAACCATCGACATTACGTTAATAGCGATCAATTATTCCATATTCCGATTTAGAATAAATGTGCTATAATGAAAGAATGAAACCACAAGATTTAGTGATCCTATTGAAAATTATCATCCTCCAAAATAAAGAGTGGAAAGTCATAGAGCTGGCCTCTGCTTTGTTTTTAAGTCAGTCTGAAGTCTCTAAAGCATTAGAGAGGCTGGTCTTTTCTGGTCTTCTTGATGAGAGTAAACGAGTCCCTTCAAAAAATGCGATCTATGACTTTATAGTGAATGCCGTGAAATTCTCATTTCCAGTCAGACCAGAAAGAATTGCGAAGGGAATTCCAACTTCACATAGTGCGTCTCCATTGAAATCAAAAATCGTCTCAGATAATAAATATGTTTGGCCGCATTTGAAAGGGACAGTTAAGGGAGAAAGTATTGAACCTCTTTACGAAAAAGCTCCTGATGCGGCTCTCGTAGATCCTAAACTGTATGAGATGTTAGCATTGATTGATTCTTTGCGAGTGGGTAAAGTACGTGAACAAGAAATTGCAAAAGAAGAACTCAAAAAGAGAATATTAGGGTGAATGTTCATAATATAGAGATGATTCAAGAAGTTGCAAAGGCCTTACAAGAACTTAACAATGATGTGGTTTTTGTAGGAGGATCAACCGTTGCATTGTATCTAAACTTGGATACGGCCGATGAGATTAGGCCAACTGATGATGTTGATGTAATTATCGAGATCTTTTCAGCTGCTAAATATTCTGCCTTCAGCGAAAAACTACTGGCCCTTAAGTTTTCCCCAGATCAATCAAAGAATGCACCAATTTGCAGATGGAAATATTTAGGAATAATTGTTGATATAATGCCACTTGATGAAAAGGTCTTAGGATTTTCAAATAAATATTATAAAAGTGGTTTTAAACACAAAGAAGTATTGAAGCTCACAAATGGTCAGACAATATTTATTCTTCCATTGGCATATTTTTTAGCAACAAAACTGGAAGCATTTTATAATCGTGGTGCCAAGGATCCGAGATTTAGTAAAGATTTGGAAGACATTGTTGCACTTTTATCTGAATCACAAAATTTCAATGCAGTTTTTGATTATGATGATTTAGTAGAAATAATAAGACCGTTACTGGCCACATTGTTTAACAATGAAAATATAGTTGAGGCCATGAGAAGTTTTTTACAAAGTGCCGTCGCCGGACAGTTTGATTTGATAAAACAAAGAGCCAAGCTCATAAAGCCATAAGAAGAGACGAATTTAAACTACGAGACGCGGGTGCTATTTGGATTCGAGTAAGAGGTATTATTGGTGATGGAAATCTTCACGATTTTTTGTCAGATTCGTCTTAAATTTACGAGAGAGTCTTATTTAAACTTTTTGATGGCATCTCAAGGCGCGTTTGTGATAAAACCTTTTTCATTATGCATAACTATAAAATTGGTCTCCTTATTTTTTCCAATTCAAAGAAAGAAGGTGCTGCCATTGTTCGTCTTTTTGAGAAGCTCGTCAAAGATGAGGCGATTGGTGTTATCAAAACAGTGGAGATGTTTGATCAAAAGTCATCAATCCTTGGACCAATACTAGATGTTTATACAAATACTAATCTAGGAATGATTGTTCTCGTTGCACCTGATGCGGATCATTTCTTTCCTTACTCCGAACTTGAGGAAGTGGGGCAGAAGAATGAAAAATACCTCGTCACTTTGAATCTTGATGATGATATCGAAAATAATTTTCTTGAGATCATTAAAAAAGTTAAAGCGTCCCCAAACAAACCACGCCGCGGATGCGATTCATCTTGTAGATAGAAGCTTATGACCAATAACTGACTGAGATCGACAAATCTTTAACGAAGAAGATTGCAGCTTTTTCAGTTCTCTTAGGTTATGCCTTGAACCGATCCCGGATATTTATCGCCGTAAACTCCGCCCCCATCTTCCCTTTCGTATAAACCTTCTCCGTCAGAAAAACCTTCATCTCATCAACCTCTGTCTCAGAAACGAGTCTGGTCCAAAACTTGTCTGAGGCATTCCAAGAAAACCCATTCGCTTTCAAAATATCTTTTGAATCAAAAGGTGCTTGAATACAATCAACTTTCACCTGTTTCGTTTTTGCATTAAGTAAAATCTCTTTTAAGTAATCACCCTGAAGCAGTAGATTTGCCAAGGCATCAATATCAGTAAGTGCTCTGTGTCCCGCGTAGTGAAACCCGTGAAAGATACTGAGTAGTTCTTGTTTTGAAGACAAAAACCCTTTCCCTGCCCAGTCAACTTGCGCAAAAGAACATGCCCAAATTTTAGATGCTGATATTTCACTAACCTCATTAACAGCTTCAATCATTGGCCTATCAAACCCTGCATTATGAGCCAACACAAAATCTGACTGAGAAATCATTCTCGAGACAATACTCCAGTCAATCTTCTTGCCCTGAACATCTTCTTTGGTGATACCAGTAATTTCTGTGATGGCTTCAGAGATCTCATTTTTAACGGGCTCGTTTAATTGAGAATATTCTTCAACAGGTTTAATTAAATAGTGATCGCGCTTATGATAAATCCACTTTCTAATCGCAATTTCAATAATTTCATCTTTCTCATGATCAAGGCCGGTTGTTTCTGTGTCTAGAATCATGCAATACCCCATGTCTGGAGTTTCCTTCACCGATTTAGAAAATAAGGATGCTGGGAGTTCCTTGAACTCTTGAATTGTGACACTGCCGTCTTTATTGAAAGCCTTTTGGATAAAAAATTTCTTCATGCGGACGCCTTACCCCTGTTGCCAAATCGCCCTAACCTTCTCATAAGCACTACATGCTCAAACTCTTTGCTTAATGCCCTAGGCAGCTTGCTAACAAGAGCCGCTTGATTCGATTCTGCCGCGTAATTTTACCCTTATCTTCCATACGTCCAACCTATTCGGTCTATTACTCCGAAAAGTTGAGGAGCAAGCATTTCTTAAGCTTCAGATATAACTCCGTTTCGCGGCCTTGTCTGACGACAATTACAATTACCCACACCTGATAAAAAAGAATCAGAA
>CAMDQH010000060.1 GCA_945905815.1 Bacteriovorax stolpii
AGGAAAGAGCTTTTGCGCTAAGTCAAAAGCTCTTATTTTAGTTTTGTTTTTTCTCAGTATTCAGAAGCTCATCCACTTCTTCCACGTCGAACTCATTAAGTCCGTAAGGGTTGTCCTTAGAGTTAAGATCCTCATCTATATAGCGTTTACCCATATTCTCTTCAATCTCATCCAGAGAATCCTGGTCAAGCCCGCCTTGCTTCTTCTCGACGTCATTGAGGTTTTCGCTTTCTAGCAACTTATCTTCATCAAGCTTGGCATCATTAAGGATGGTTTCAGCATGTTCTATTTCGTTTTCAAGACGTTCAAGGGCCTTAAGGTCTCGCTCAGAATCCTTAATTACCGACTTCTCGCGCTCCTGTCTTTCAAGCTCAGATAACTCATCTTCAGTTAGCTGTATCTTGTCGGCCTGCTTGAGGAGGTCATCGTTAAGATTGTCTAGATTGAGTTCAACATCAAGTTCCTCAAGGGCCTTACCACCCATAAGTTCTTTTTTACTTTGAGCAGCTGTTTTTTTCGCGTTTTGTTCGCGTAGATGGACTTCTTTGGTTTTTGTAATAGCAATATCACCTGGATAAAAATCCCTGATCGTTTTTGAAACAATGACTGTGGCAAAATTATCAGTCAGCGTAATAACTGTTAACTCACCCATTTTATAAGTAGGTTGATCAGTGATATTTTCCTGCATGAGACGATCTTTAAAACCGTAGACTTCAAAAACGTTACCCATCTCAACACCGTCAGCGCGACCGCGATCAAGATAAACAACATCACCAAATCCTAATATTGATTGGCCAGGATTAAAAGAACCAAGGATTGCTGCTTCAACTAATCTCGAATTATAAGTTGTGGTTATACGATCAAGTTTAGGAGAATAGGTCGTAATTCTATCTCCACGTTGCGGAGTACCTGCGACTTCAATAAACTCGACTCTCCATTTATCTTTAATCTTACTAATGAGTTTAATTTGTCCAACGATGGTATATTTATAACCTTCACGATCAGAGTTTTTATTTAAAATTTTTCCACCAGTTGAATAAACTGAAAATTTATCTCCAGCAAGGGCGTTTACCGACGCATCAAACTTTATGTAAGCAGAGTCACCATTGATGAAAAAAATATTTTCATCAGGACCATTCGTAATTTCTCCAAGATCTTGCACAATGTTTGTTGAAAGGAAGGTACTTAAATAAAATCCTTGCTTAAATGAGTAATAAATTTTTGAATTCTTATCAAATCCAGTCTTGTCATAATTGGAAGGAACAATTACATCAAACTCGCTTCGAGGTGGTTCATAGTTTTCGTATTCTCTGTTCAGTGCTTCGGCGCCCGCTTGGTTTAGATCATCCATGGTTTCTTCTGAGGCATACTGAAAATAAACGCCCTGATTGGAAAGGTCGCTTTTCTCTTCCAGCCATTTCGGTTTGGTATCTTCACCAAAATTTGCTAAATCATCAGCACTTGTTGTTCCAAGTGATCCTGGAGTGGCATTAAGTTCTGTGTTTGAAAACTCTCCCAATTTAACTTGTGGAGGAATTGATCCACTACCAGTCGTAAATGAAAGAACCATTCCCGGCTCAATAAAGTGAGGATTTGTAATGAAAGAGTTTATAGACCAAATTTTAGGATAAAAATATCCAGAACCAAAAACTTTCTTACTGATTTTAAACAACCAATCATTTTGTACGACGGTATAAGAATCGACCTTCGCAGCTGTAGCAACTTCATTCCATTCATTATCTGAAATTTGACCCTGAATATTATTTGCAAGAGAAAGAAGGTCCCTCTCTTCCTTACCAATATCAAAGACAGCTGGCTCCTCTGTTTTTTTCTTCTCTTTTTCCGCTTCCGTACCGGTATCAGTTGTTTTCGACTCCGTCTCAGTAGGTTCCAAGGTTGAAGCTGACGATTCCTGATCATCTCCTAAATCTGACTTTAAAGACTGAAGATCATCCGAAGGTGTTTCACCTTTTCCCGAACTTGAAAGTGATTCTGATGCCTCAGAAGCTTCCAAAGGACTTTTTTCCACTGTACTAGTATCAGAGCCTTTTTCGTCGCCGGTATCAAGATCTTCAATATCAACTGTTTCAGTGCTGTCCGGCTCATCCGTTGACACTGGTTCAGAAGTAATTTCATCAGTTGCTGCTTTATCCGTTGCTGCTTCATCCGTTGCCGTATCAGTTGCTTCCTCGGTTGCAGCTTCAGATGCTTCTGCTCCAGGGGAAGCGGCGTCCGCAGGCGTTGCTGCCGATTCACTCACTTCGCTGACTTCCACACTTTCTGATTTGTCTTCCAACATTGTCTTAAGATCATCTTCCGAAACTTGATCAGTCTGCGCCCAAGACATAGGAACGGAATTCACTAAAAGTGCGACTGCTATGAGAATTGTTGCTTCTCTTTTCACCAGTTAAACCTGATCCTTATTTCGCTTCAAAAACATCATTAATCATTGATGCGTATTGATCTTTTTTATCTTGAATACCCAATTTATCAGTGCAAACCACTGCAAGTTTTAAAGCATCTAGTACTATGCCTGAGTGAGCGTTCTTATTAATGATATCTTCAAAAACCTGAAGGGCCAAGTCATGCTGGCCTTTAGCAAAAAGAAGCTCACCAATTTGTAGCTTAGATCTTACTTTAATTGCAGGAACTCCTGCTGTTTCGAGTTGTTGAAATATTTTTGTCGCTTCACCGGCATTTGATCCTTTCATGCTCACTGCTTTTCTATAGAGAGTGAGTTGAGATTCAATATCAGATGGAACGTTATCTGTAGAAATAACTACCTGATTAGGAAATGCGTCGACCGTTTCAGCATTGGAAGAATTATTAGCGAAATTTTCACCAGATGTTTTCTGCAACTCATCTACTAGCGACGGTTGTTTATTTGGACCTTCTTTAAGTGTTTCATATTTTTTCGAAAGCTCTTCGTACTTAACTAAAAGCTGATCATATTGTTGACGTGAAACTGCACGCGAATTCTTTGACTTCTTCTCATCATCGGCCACCAAAGACCGCTCAACGTCTCGGTACCAAGAACATGAATTCAAGACGATTAAGGCCAAGATCGGAAGTAGGGCAGATTTCAAATTGTCCTCCATGACATAACTTCTTAAATTTTTTGACTTTCCCTACCTTTTATTCTAAATGGTAATCCTTTTTCGTCAAGGAAACTATGCCGCAAACCTTTCAATCGACCAAACAACTCTTCTATTGCGTTCTCAGAATGCCGAAAGACGATGCCTTTTTTGTCTATTTTACGTTCGAGTCCAATGAAGGCATGTGCTTCTACTCTACGCTGGATGAATCTCTGAAGGGGCAGTATAGGGACATCGAAGTAAGGTGCCCTATTGAATGGGAACTAGCTCTAAAAGCTTTGATAGCCAGACTCCAGACGGAAATCCGCCTGGATATTCTGGAAGAAAAAATTATTTCAGATTCGTAAAAAAGTTCAAAACGTCATCATGATGAGTCTTTGTATCTACCTTGTTCATGATGTGGATGATTTTCCCGCTTTGATCAATCAGGAAACTCTGTCTCGAAATCCCCATATATTCCCGGCCCATAAATTTTTTCATGCCCCAAGAACCATAGGATTCAATTAGTTTGTGCTCAGGATCGGAAAGCAGCGTAAAGTTCAATTTATCTTTGCTCTCAAACTGCTTGAGTTTTTTAACTGGATCGGCACTAATTCCTAAAACAACTATATTAGCATCATTAAGTTTTGACTGAGAATCTCTCAAGCTACATGCCTGAACAGTACAACCAGGAGTCATGGCCTTAGGGTAGAAATAAACCACTACATTTTTCCCTCTAAAGTCTTTCAATGAAACCATCTTTCCATTTTGGTCTTCCAGAGTAAATTCCGGGGCCATATCACCAATTTTTAAGGATGAAGTCTTAATCACAACAGAAGATTTTTTATTCGTGATTTTTTTGACCACTTTTTTTGCAGGAGCAGCTTTTTTCGCGGCGACCTTTTTGGTTACTTTTTTTACAACTTTCTTAGCTGCTTTTTTTGTCGTTTTTTTAACTACTTTACGAGTCACTTTCTTGGTTGCTTTTTTCGCCATAAATTAATCCTTTTACCAGTTATCCCTCAGGGATCTGAGTTTTGTGAACAAGTCTCGCTCAATCGATGCCCTACTATCAAGAAGCAGTTCGCCATCCAATACCTTTTCTTGAATCTCAGATGAATTTAGGCGAAAAAAAGGATTCACCTTCTTCTCCTGGCCCAAAGTCCAGGCCAGTCCTTGCTCGGTATCTGTGTCATGGACCATTTTTAAAGCTTCATCAATCTCTTTATTTTCTGGCTCACATGATTTGGCAAACAAGAGGTTTTTTAAAACATAATCATGACCAGGGTAGAGAATCACACTGTCCGGTAATTTTTTTAATCGATTGGTCGTCTCAAAAAGGGTGGGGACACTCCCTCCTCCCCTACAATTTCCCACTCCACTATTAAATAATGTGTCGCCCGAAAAAAGTCCTAGAACGTCCTGACCTTTTTGCCAATAAAAGGCAATATGATCCGAGGTATGACCTGGAGTATCGACAAATTTGATCAATTGATGGTTATCCAGCAGAATTTGATTATCTTGTCGGGTTAATATTGGGCAGTTAAATGTGCTTTGGAGCGCAGAGTTGCCGCGAATGTGGTCCCAATGTTGATGGGTATTCAAAATACCTGTGAGCATGAGAGATTCTTTTTTGATATAATCAACTATCGGCTTTTCATCGAATGGGTCAATAACCCAGGAATGTCCTGTTTTCTTATCTATGATAAGATAACTGAAGTTTCTTAGATCGTTGTTAGCATAAAAAATTTTAACCTGGATCATGGCATGTCTAACCTTTACTCATATTTTACTCAAGTGACCTTTCTCTTATTTATTATCGTCAATCATCTGGTAGAAATCTACCTTACCCGAAGACAATTAGAAACGTACAAAAATCACGCACTAACTCCTCCTCCAGAATTTTCAACTTTTATAACTGATAGTGAGCATCAAAAAGCTATCCAATATTCTTCGGCAAAACTAAGAATGGGCCAATTTCACTTAATCTATGATGCAGCTTTGATCTTCTATTGGTTTCCAATGCGAGGAGCAGAAAAACTTTATCACGCACTTTCGCTGGACGGCATGCACCGGGAAGTCTTCTTTTTAATTATTTTCAGCTTGATACAATTTGCATTCAGTCTCCCTTGGTCCATTTTTTCTACATTTCATTTGGAAGAAAAATTTGGTTTCAACAAATCGACTCCCAAATTATTTATCATTGATCGTCTTAAGGGTCTTCTCCTTGGAGGATGCATAGGAATCCCTCTTCTTTATGCTATTCTTTTTTTGTTTCAGTCTTTGGGAGATTGGTGGTGGCTTGCTAGTTTTACATTGGTAACAATCTTTCAGTTTTTTATCGTTTGGATTTATCCCACTGTTATTGCCCCCTTATTTAATAAATTTCATCCTTTGGAAGGAGAAGAGCTTAAACATGGGATTGAAAATTTGGTGAAAAATGCAGGATTCAATGCCAAAGAAGTTTTTGTAATGGATGCATCCCGAAGAAGTTCTCATGGTAATGCTTACTTCACTGGTTTTGGAAAAAATAAGCGAGTCGTATTTTTTGATACCTTATTGAAACAGCTTCAAACTCCCGAGATTCTGGCCATTCTGGCCCACGAATTGGGACATATGAAGCTCAAGCATATTCCCAAGTCGATGGCGGCTTCACTAATTCTTTCTTTCATTGGATTCTGGTTAATGGGCAAACTGACTCATCAGGAATGGTTTTTTAACGGGCATTTTATCAGGAATGTGTCACCAGGAATTCTTCTATTACTTTTCACACAGGCACTACCTCTCTATACTTTTTGGTTTTCACCAATTGGTACTTGGATATCTCGCAAAAGAGAGTTCGAAGCCGATGCTTATGCGGCCAGGGAAACTAATCCTCAACATTTAATTCAGGGTCTGCTTAAACTTTATCAGCAAAACGCCAGCCCCGTTGTCACAGACAAAATATATTCAGGATTTTACAATTCACATCCACCGGCGCTGGAAAGAATAAAGAAACTAGAATCATTCAAAAGCTAGACCGGTAAGGGACTGGCGAAGAAAACTCAGATAGGGTTTACGAAATTTTTCTATTTCATTATGTAGTTCGTGATAACCACCCTCGAAAATTTTTAGCTGAGCATTCTTTTCAATTTCGGTAAAATACTTAATCACTATTCCAGGGTGAACTAAAACGTCTTCCGTTCCAATAGAACAGTAAAGAGGGCATTTAACCCTAAGGGGTCTCGAGAATACTTCCCGCGAAGCTTTAATGACTTCCAAATAAAGTTTGGTATGGATTTTAAGCACTGTTAACTCATCTTTAATGTAACTTTCATAGACTCGACTATCGTGCGAAAGTTTTCGCAAATTTAAAACTTTTGCCACTGCAATAGTTGGAAGTTTTGTGAGCGTTTCAAGTAACATTCTGGGAGCATTCGCTAAAACTGGCCCCATGATTCCGGGGGCACCGGCAGCAGGAGAACTCAAAAAAACAGTTTGAGGATAGGCCTCTTCCTTTACATGGTTTTGCATAAAATCTGCAGTAATCAGTCCCCCCATTGAATGGCCAAAAAGGACGTATGAACTAAGGTTAAAATGTGTTTGAAGGTATTGAATGACGACGCCCAAATCCTTGGAAAAGTCGGAGAAATTTTCAACCCAACCTCTCTTGCCCCCACTTCTGCCGTGGCCACGCAAATCATAAATCGCAATATTAAAGTTCTGTGAAAAGAGCTTTAAAAAAAATTCATGCCGTCCAAGGTGCTCCCCAAGACCGTGAGTAATGATCAACCATTTATTGCTTCCTGTCTCACGGATGAGGCATTTCAAAGGCGTCCCATCAAAAGAAATGATGTCACGGTACTCATTATTCATTACATTTTCCTTTGTACACTCAATGCGTCTGGTATAATAAACAATATGTATTGCCCAGTATGTTTTCAAAACACAATGAAGATTAAGTCTAATGGCGTCGTTAAGCTGGCCTTCAACGCGAAATCCAAAAACTCTTCACTCTTTACATATAATCTCCAAAAAGAGACTCAAGAGCAACTGCTAGCTAAGCTTAGAGAAAAAGTTGTGGATTTTTTTAGCTTCTATTCAGATTTTAACAATAAAAGCCCTATTAAGAACTTTGAGGCCTACTCGGCTGACTTCATCTGCACTAATAGCTGTAAGATAGATATGATAAATACGAAAGTCAGCGTGGTTGGTGTTATCTACACCATCTCGGAAGTCAAAAATCTTCTCTTTGAAGAAGGTAAGAAATTTGGCATCGAAATCGAAGTTAAGTTCAACTAAAAATTAAATTTTTGCTTTAATCTTCAACTCAAATTCGAGAAACCCTTTCAGCTGAAACGATTTTGGAGCATATTTAGGATCAATATAAGAATCAATCTTTAAAGCATTTCCTTTTTTAAGCATCGGAATCAAATTCGTATCTGGAACCTTAAGATCCATACAGACATTATTACTGCAAGGATTAATCTCCCCAATTCCTAGCTCTTCCACTTTTAGAGCGTCAGCTGACAATCTGGCCTTAAACATTTCTTCATGTACCGGATTTTTTTTAAACTCTATAAGAATTGATTTATTGAGGGTGTGTATTCTTGTAAAGTAAGCGCCATAATTGTCTTCAAGGTATTTGCGGGTCGCATTTGGTTTTTCCGTCTGAATAATATTAATTGCACCAACTTCTTCACCCAAAAATGAAGCCTCTCTTTGATCTTCATTGTACTTAATGAGTAAAAGACCAGGAGAATTCTTCTCCCAGTTCTGGGCGTGGCGATCTCTTTTTGATCTGAACAGCGAAGAAAAATATGATAATTCATTATCATTAAATGAATCCGTTTCAACTATAGGCTCCCAACTTGGGTAGTCTTTTTCAATCGTTCTTGGACTGACTTTTACGGCCAGTTTCCTTAGGAACTCAAAACTTTCTTTTTTATCATTTCCCTCGATGAAAAAGAAAATTCTTTTAATCTTTATAGATGCCAAATAAGCGTCAGGAATTTCTGGGATGGGTTGAGTTAATGTTAATCTAGTTTTCCCGGCACCCATTGAAGCACCAAGATTCATGATGGAACTTGCGAAGCCCCTAAATAGCGGATTCATATCTCCAATTGGAGACTTGAATGATGAAATGGCCTTGTCCGAAAGCGGCACGACAACCGGAAATGTGATGAATTCACCGTCTCCCAGCGCCCTGGCCTCAACATGGCTCTTGATCATACTTTTCTGCCCACAACTGGAAGACAGCAGTACAAGACCAAGCAAGAAAGCGCTCTTTTTCATATCGTAAACCTTTGAAATTACTTTCAGATAAGCCATTATAGCAAACTGTAAAAATAATCATATGCACTGTGTCATATTTACATATGGGCAGGTAACTTCTTCAACTATTTCGCACAGCAGGGTAATATGTTCACACATCAAAAGAGTTCGGGAGAATTCATGAAAAGACTGCTTTCAGTCCTAGCTTTAGGCCTCACGTTAACTGCCCACGGGCAGGTGTGGAAGACACTTCCGCAAGGTGTTCGTATTTTGGGTTACAGAAACGTGACCACTTCTAAAGTTAAATCTAACTACAATCAGTTTCGTTCTGAAACATCCTTGGGATCTCAATTTCGTATCGATGCAAATACTCTGAATTCTATAGGAGGAAATATCATCGTTCCCGGTCAGGATATTAATGCAGACGCTTACAATAAATTTTTGGTTGGAGAATACAAAGTCGATGCATCTGCACAATTTAACGTTCAAGGTTTTGGGTTTGGTTATGGACTCACAGACAGAGTGATGCTTTACGCAGAAGTTGCCTATTATAATGCCCAGGTAAAAACAAACATCAAGAGAACGAAGAAAAATACCTATTCAGATACGAGCAATATTATTCAGAATGGTAGCGGTGGTCCTGGAGACGATACGATCGCAGAAGCATTAAATAATCTTCCTGACGTAGATGAATCCGTTATCCAATCAGCAATCACCAATCATTACGGTTACCAACCGATTGGAGACTGGTATGGAGCGGGCTACGGCGATATGGAAACAGGTCTTATGACCAAACTAGTGGATAAGGGAATTTGGGGTTTGATGCTTTATCCAGGAATGGTTCTGCCAACAGGCCGTCAGGATGATCCAGATATTCTTCAAGACATTGGATTTGGTGACGGACAGTTAGATTTATTTGCAGAAATTGGTATAGGTTATATCGAAAACGATTACTTAAACTTTGGGACAACTTTCCGCTACACCTACCAGTCAGCGACTCACAAAGATCTGAGAATTCCGGAAAGTCAGGATTTTTCACTGTCAGATAGAAAAGGTGATTTTAATGTTAAGTATGGAGATAAGCTTAACTGGATGGTTAATTCAACTTTTGGGTTTAACGACTGGCTATCCTTCACACCTATATACCGTTTTATGTACCAACTGCCTTCAGAGTACACGTCAAAATACACTGAGGCGGATGGATTTCTTTCGAATAATTCTGATAAAATTGAACACCAGCTTCAACTTACAACATCACTATCTTCTATTCAGCCTTTTCTAAAAAAGAAGTTTCTTCTTCCGGCACAAATAAATATGAATTTGGTTCAGACGGTAGGCGGAAAGAATGTACCTAAAGTAGGACGATTTGAAATAGAACTACGAATGATGTTCTAAGAAACTATTTTGTAACCAGTTCCCCAAACAGTCTCTATCCCAATATTGACCTTGTTCAACTTTTTCCTCAAAGCAAAAATATGAACATCGATATTTCGAGCAGTCATTTCGGTATCATTTTCAAACTGATTTATGAGTTCCTCACGAGTACTTGGAACATCATGATTTTTATTTAGATGTTGAAAAATGATAAATTCACGCGATGTGAGACCAACAGTGACTCCGTCTTTCATCACACTGTGGGTTTCAGCAAAGAGCTTAAGCCCAACATTAATTAGATTTTCCTTAAGACTACTCACTTTTTTATGAGCGTTTCCAACGCGAACTAACAGTTCATCGAAATTAAAGGGCTTTGTGATGTAATCATCCGCTCCAGATTGTAGGCCTTCAATGATCTGCTCTGATTTACTATAGGCCGAGACCATAAAGGCTGGAGACACCTTATCGTGGAGGCGAATTGACTTGATAATATCTACACCTTTGACACCTGGAAGGTTCCAATCAACAAGGTAAACACAATGCTGGGGCCGTTGTTTTTCAGAAAAGAATTCTTCACCTGATAAAAAGGACATTACCTCAAAGCCATTCTTCTTTAAGACAAATGAAATTGACTCAATAATGTCTTTTTCGTCTTCGATAATTACTACTAATTTTTTCATACTGCTTCTCTCAATTCTTAACACTGGCCCAAGACGCAACCAATTATAAGTATACCCTTGAGAGATATAAAATAAAGAGATAAAAAATAATTATTAATAATTTCAAACAGTTGTGATTAAGAATTACTTAATAAAGATAAAAACGGAGATTGAATAAATCAGATATTTGGTAAGACATGTGGGAAAATGGTGGGCGTTGAGGGGATTGAACCCCCGACATCTACCTTGTAAGGGTAGCGCTCTCCCAGCTGAGCTAAACGCCCACATGTCATTTTAAGCGCTTATATTATGGATCTAAACCAAAGGTGTCAAATAAAAAAAAGGGTCCAACTTCATAGCAGGACCCACCATTTCAGATGAAATTACTGAGCATTAATTTGTAATTCAGACGTTTTAGCTACCGCATCACCATTTTTAACAGTTACTTTAAAATTAATCGTTTTGCCTCTTGCTGACTTATCCAATTTATATTCAAAGAACATCTTTTTAGACACGCCTCTATCTAAACGCTCTGTCAAAAATTTTGAATTCGTAAAGCGGGCATATGTAGAACCCACTTCTTCAATTGAAACTTCATAGCCCTGCACTACTCCTTCAAACTTAGGTCGAACACTGTATCCAATATTATGTTTTTTCACAAAACCAAGAGTCGAAACCTTTGGACTTGTATCAAATACCGACTCGCTTTCAACTGAAGGATTTACAGCAACAACAGCTTCAACTCGAAATGTCTCAATACGATTAGCGCTATAAAGGTTTCCAGAATGAATTAGCTCTCCAGAAAGAACAACTTTAGAACCAGGTACAGCATCGTCGTTTACTTTGAACTTCATAACCGCCAGATCAGCTTGAGACTTCGGAGCAACGGCCGAAATACCAGCATCACGATTTGCAATAACAAGGTTGGAACTACAAGATGTGATTCTAACAACAGAAGTTGTAGCAGCTTTCGATCCAATATTTTTCAAGAGCATTTTAAGTTCTACTTCAGCACCAGGAGAGACTCCGTAGCTCGCCTCGGCCTTAAGTTTCGCCTCACCTTTTAAAGTTAAAGCTGACCCTTCATTTAAATACGTTCCTACAAGAGCAATCGCCTCACCTTCGACACGAGACTCTTCAATTTGAATATTGGCCGCGAACGAAGCGTTTTCAGCTCGTACAAAAGACTGACTATAAATTTCTTTTTTACCAGCAGCAACTCCTACAGTCGTACCAACTGCAATCGCTTCCTTTAAACTGCTGGGATATAGCCTTGCAAGTTCAGCATCAAAAGTTTTAATAATCTGGGCCGCAAACGTTTGACCGTATGCTTTGATAAAAGATTCCTGGTGAGCAGCGACATACAGATCTTGATAACGAGCACCATATGAAACCTTACAAGCATCAATAAAATCTTTTACATTTTTATAAACACCAGCACAATTGGCATTTGCAGCGTTTTCTCCTGCACCTGGTGTTGAATAAACACCGCGAGCATCAGCAAGCTGTGAGCGAAGAGAAACAACCTGGTTTGCCTCAACCAGGGCCTGCTCAATCATGGCATCAAGTGATGACAAAACTCTTGAAGAGGCATCAATTTCTTGCTGAGTTAATTCTGAGTTATCGTTTCTTTGCATAATTTCAGACGAAGAAGAAGTTGTTTTCACTTCATCCATAAACTTAAAAGCTAATTTATTTTTAGATGAGACTTCATCTTCCACTAAACGACGTACTAGTTCAGACAAGTAAAGCTCAGGTTTTAAAACTAGGTTCGCATGATCTTTTGCACGCTTAGCACCCGCTATTTTACCTTCGATATTCCCTTGAGAGATATCAGGTGATGAGTTCATTCCTATACCAAATCCACTCTCAAACCCAATGACTTCTCCACGAATAAAACCTCTTCTGATCGCTACCCACTTCGCTTCCGATGCAGCATTTTCAGTCGCGAACTTTATCGCCTTAACACGAGCATCAACAGTACCCGCCTTCATACCGTCAGTTGATCCAATGCTGGCACGCTCAGTACCAAGACCTTGAGCATCTGATAAGTACCTTTGGTACAGACCGATTCGGCTCTGGTATTGAGCATTAGCATCACTAGCTTTTTTCTGGGCATCTACCATGGAGGCTTCGGCCATAGAAACTTTTGGACTTAAAACACTTAATTGATTACGAAGACGAGGTAGCTCCTGTGAAATAGTCGTAATATCCTGATTATTGTCACTGATTTCTTGATTTGAATCAGCAATTATTTTTTCAGCTAAAATTCTCTGGTTCTTGAGAACATCGTATTTACGAATAGAATCCTGATTATAGCGAGTAAGGGTATCCCGATTTTGAATTTCCTGTTGAACTTTATTCTGAAGCGCTCCGATCAATTGATTCGATTGCGCCAAATCACCATTCACTCGGTTAAGTTCAGTTTGAGCAATTGAACTATCTCTTCCAAAAGTCGCTACATCCTCCTGGATACGAGCAAGTAATTTTTCTTCGCGTATGATTTGAAGTTTTGCGCTCTGGATTTGTTCATCATACTTCTGAATTCGATTTTCCAAACGACGGTTATCAAGTGGAAAATCAGCAATCGACTTTTCCATCTCAGCGATCACTTTAGAGAGCTGAAGGGTCTCAGCATCAAGCTGAGCAATAGCACTTGTAAGCGAAGTGATCTGAGTTGTAAGAGTTGATTCCTGCGCTTTCAATTGGGTTAAATTGCCAGCAATACGGTCACGATTCGCCTGTAAACCCTTAATTGAAGCTTCGAGGTCATTAATTTCTTTTACCAGACCTGAGTTCGTAGCAAGTCTTTCATCAATAATTTTTTGGTTTTCAATAATTTTTTCTTTCGCCGTTTCGTTTTCGGCCAAAAGATTCGCAACAGAAGCTTCTCCCGAGACAATCTGCGCCTTAACATTCCTCAATTCTTGATTTCTGGGAGCATTAGATGCAATAAGATTCTCAAATTGCTTTTCAAGTCGTGCGATCTCAAGTCTCTTTGGAGCAATTCTCTTCTCAATTGCCTCCGCTTGCAGTTTAAGCTGAGCAAGTTCAGTTGGGTTTGCCCCGGATCGTTCTAGTTCACGAATTTTTTGCTTCACTTCAATTAACTGACCCATATCGGGTTTAATCGCTTCTTTTGCAGCAACGATCTGAACATTTAGGGTTTCGATTTGAGAATTTGCAGCAGAAAGTTCGTTTTCAAGAACATCACGCTTTGCAATTAAGGCGCTCAAACCTGTTGCGCTAATTTTGACTTTATTCGATTCTATCTTCGCATTTAAATCCGCATTTTCTTTTTGAAGTTTCGCAACTTCCGGCATCTGCGTTGCAAGTTGCGCTTTCAGTGTTGCTAATTTGGCCTTACTAGGCGCCATCTCAGAATCAGCTTGCGAGAGTGAACTCGTTTCAGAAGCAATTTGTGACTTAATAGCAGGAATTTTCCCTTGAGCTTCGGCCAACTGAACTTTTTTAGCACTTGATGCTTGAACATTTGCAGCGACTTTAGTCTTATTTGCAGGGAGCTCTCGCTTGTAGCGTTCTACATCACGGGCAAGATTCTGACGTGCAAGTATATCTTCATTTCTTTTTTGAACATCATTATCAAGGCCTCGACTTAAATTATTGAGAACTTGTTTTGATTGATTTTCCTCCGCAATTTCTTGCTGAAGTCTTGCATTTATTCGTGCCACGTCTTGAGCAACCTGATTACGGCGAACCTGAATATTTTGATTTCTGCCTGATTCTTCGAAAATATCTTTTTGAAGCTGGGCCACCATGGCATCAATGCGACGAAGATCTTCAAGGATTTTATTTAAAATGCCTTCCAGTCCTATCATCTCTGTTTGAATTCGAGACAACTCCTGCTGTTTGGAAACGATCAGACGTTGAAGATCATTATTTCGTGCAGGCAGACCTTGCTGATCTCTCTGCATATCAGAAATATTTTTTTCAATTGTAGCTTTTTGAGCGGAGAGATTATTGAATTCAGACGTCTTAGTCGCAAGTACTTGTTCAAGACTTTGATACGTTCTTAAATACTGCGGATGATTTATTTCATCTGGAAGTGATTGGGCCATCGCCCTCCCAGAGATGATAAGAGTAGCAAGCAGAGCGGTCTTCATAGTAAATGAAGTGTGTTTCATGGAATCCTCCGTGGATTTTTAATCCCGCGGATAATAACCTAAATATAAAATTGCTGTGGAGCCGCTGTAAGATTTACAGGGGTTAAGTAATTGAATTTTTGGCAAAAAAACCCGGCCGAAGCCGGGTCTTAATTTCTAATTAGTTAGCTACTTCTAAATTTGCTTCACCATCAAGAACCTTAAGCGCACGAGTTTTCATGAACTCTTCCGGCTTCGATAGGTTTAAAGCAATTTTCAGAACTTCTTCAGCATCTGATACTGGACAGATATTGATTCCATTCTTAAT
>CAMDQH010000061.1 GCA_945905815.1 Bacteriovorax stolpii
TGCTATCAGCAAGAGTTGATTGGTAATTCAGATAAAATCAAAGGGATTATTGACCTAAACTTTACCATCAGTGCTGAAGGTCGAGTTGCTGCTCATAACATTCGCGCCAAAGACGCTAGGTTTTCCCAAAAAGGGATTGGCTGTATGGGGCAAGTACTTGGTCTTATCGATTTTCCAAAACCTAGGGGTGGAGGTGTAGTTGATGTCAGACAACCGCTTAATTTCTTTGCAGAAACGGAGAAGATATAAGAGCGTGAATGTCAAGTACTTGAATCTTTTAAGAAATATATGATTTAGACCGTTAAGACCTATGATGATGAATCATATTCTTAGGTCTAATCATTTTATGAAGTTGCATTCCCTTTTGGCGATGCTTGTTTTATTTCTAAGTTTAGTTGGCTGCAATCCCAAAGAAGAAGATAACAATTTTTCCATAACTAGTTTGAGCGAAACCTTTGGATCTCCAAATGGTGGAACTGAAATTACTATCACTGGAAATAATTTTTCTCTCGTTGATGGGATTACTTTTGATGGCCTCCCATGTACTGACGTGACGATTGTAAGTATAACTCAAATCACTTGCACTATTCCAGCTCACGGCGCTGGTCTTGTTACTGTCAAAATATTTGGTCGCGCTAACCGTGTCGCAACTGCAACTTATACCTATGGCGTAATCCCACTTACAATTACTTCATTTTTGCCATTGTCAGGTGATGAAGCTGGTTTAATAAATATTGATATTGTTGGAACTGGATTTCTAGCAGGAGCGACGGTTACAATTGGCGGTGTCAACTGTCCAAGCGTTGTCATGAGCTCTTCAAGCCTATTGAGTTGCACAGTGCCTGCGCATGTTGCAGGACTCGCTACGATAGTTGTAACGAATCCAGACCTGATAACTACTGCGTCTTCTTTCACTGATTACGAATATCAAATTGCCCCGGTGCTCACCAGTGTGTCTCCAACTTTTGCCATGCTTGCTGGCGGGGGAGTCCTCACGATTACTGGAACGGGTTTCCTAGCAGGTAATACAGTTAAAGTAGGTGGAACCAATTGCCCTGTTCTGACTGAAGCTCTTACTTCAATTACATGTACCATTCCATCCAAGACAGCTTGGGTATATAGCGTAGCAGTGACAAATGATAATTCGCTCATAGGTACTCTACCAAGTGCTTTTACTTATAGGGGACCACCGACGGTAACCTCTGTAGGCCCTAATCATTCAACTTTGGCTGGCCTCGTTACAATTAGTGTTATTGGAACGGGATTTTACACTGGCACTACGGTGAAAGTTGGCGGAGTTAACTGCCCTGTCATATCCGTTGCAAGTGGTACCCTTCTAACATGTACCAACCCAGCAAATGCTGTTGCAGGTGCCTATGCAGTTACTGTCACCAATGCCGATTCACAAACAGGTAGTTTGGCGGGGGGCTTTAATTACTATGCAGCTCCTGCCGTCACAACTGTTTCACCAATAGCTGGTCCTGTGGCCGGTGGTGGAACTCTCACACTTACAGGGACAGGGTTTAGAACTGGAGCTTTAATAACCGTCGGCGGTACTGCATGTACCAGCGTTAGTGTTAGTAGTCTTACTAGTGCCACTTGCATTCTGCCTGCCAAAACGGCATCAGTTACAGCATACACGGTTACTTTAACAAATACCGATTTCCAGACTGGATCTAAGCCCACTGCATATACCTACCGATCGCCTCCAACCGTGACGAGCGTTGCTTTTAATGCTGGAGCTCTTGGTGGTTTAACTAATGTAACGGTTACTGGCACGGGTTTTTTAGCTGGCGCGACCGTTGATTTTGGTGGGTCTAATTGTGGTGCTCCGTTTACGGTTGTTAATGGCACTACTATAACCTGTAGGACAACTCCCCATGCCGTGGGTGCGGTTACTGTTACAGTTACAAATGCAGACTTGCAATCAGGCTTTGTTGCTACGGCATATACTTATCAGGCGGCACCAACTGTCACTCTTGTTACTGCCAGCTCCGGACTCCAAGTCGGTGGGCTTGCAGTCACGATTACTGGAACCGGATTTTTAGCGCTACCTACTTTACCTACAGTTACTTTTGATGGCACTGCTTGTACTAGCATTGCGGTCGTGAGTGCCACCTCAATTACCTGTACGACTCCGGTACTCGCTGGCGGTACGCCCGTTGATCTGGCAGTTGATGTTGTTGTATGCAATGCTGATTCTCAGTGCGGAACTGGAGTGGGAGTTTTTACTTATACAGCAACACCAATCTTGGCTTTTTTTCCAGTGAGTGCGTTGCATGACTATGGAACTCTGACTCTTAACCAGACGTATACTTTTACCATCAAGAACGTTGGTGAGGGGACAGCTGCTCCTATAGTGGCGGTTGCTGTGCCAAATGCGAGTGGGCATGGTGCATATTCGATCCCTGTTGATAATTGCAGTGGTAACACACTAATTGTCGGAGGAACTTGTACTTTTGACTTAACTTTCAATGCTGCAGCTCTTATTGCTTTTCCCAGAGCAAGTGGAACATATCCAGACAGTTTAAATGTTACTTCTCCTACTGGAGGAACTGCCTCAATCAGTATCACTGGAGGAATATGAACTTAAAAATACTCATTTCATTTATACTCATGAGTCACACTGTTTTCACCTTTGCGAGTGATGTGCAACTAGATCTTTGCATAAAGGGTGGAGAAGAATTTGGAAATGGACTTGGGCGAGATGAAATCCCATCCGATTGTTATGATTTATTAAAAAAAACAGCTGGATTAGAAGCGATTAAGACAAGTGCGAGTGGAAAAGTTTTTGCCTTCGGACACAATAATATAGTTTTCAATAAGCAGGATGGAATAGTACGAACCATCGCTGGAAGTAATACGCAATTAGGTGAAGTAATTGCGCTGGCGATTGATGAGTCAAATCATGAAATAGCAGTGTTAGACGAAAGAGGGAACGTTCTCATCTTCCCAAGTCGCATGAGCGGAAATATAGCGCCATATAGAATCCTAAAACACAAAGATTTGCATGGGGCTTCTGATTTAATGATCAATGCCAAGAAAAATGAATTGATTGTTTTCAATAATAGTAAACAGAGTTTGATCTTCTTTCCAAGATTGGCAAATAATCATGGCCGTGGAAAGAAGAAGGCGCCCTCGGTTCTTCGAGTGGTTCGAAATCTAGTTGGCATCGAAAGCGTGACTCTAGATGAAGCACATCAGGAACTGTTTACACTCGACACCTTTAAGAATCGCATTAATGTTGTATCTTTAGACAACGTATCTGATTCACTGGCATCTGTTAGAAGTATAGCTCTACCAACATCTTTCAAAAATGCTCGTAAGATAGAGTACTCAATCGGCAAGGATCAAATCACTGTGACGAATGCTGCGGGAGAAACTGTGGCCATTTCAAGATAATTAAGTTTAAGCAGCTTTTGAATCAACAATCTTTAAACCCGATTTTTTGGTATTTACAGGAATTGCGTTTAGCCTGCGCTGAACGTTTTTGAGAATCAGTCGATGCACATATTTCTCTATCTTATTCATCATCACGGCGTTCGTGGAAAAGCGAAAAGAGGTCTTGTTACCATCGAAACTGGCCCATTCAAGTTTGCCCCAGATGAATTTAGGAACGGCAATCTGAAACTGTGAAAGCTCATCCAGCTTCCATTCCAGGATTTCATTTTTGGAAGTAAAGAAACTCCACCACGCTTTCTTTATGAGCTTGATTTTATCATCGTGAATTTCAAGCTTATATTTTGGACCTTTAAGCGTGTAGAAAATCAAAAATACCTCCTGCTGATGTAGAGGACTTATCGAAACAATTGCAGATTTCTACATATAGAATTCCCTAATATTTCATATATATTTTTTTATTTATAAACAAATGGGAAACATCGTTTATGGGCACGAAGATAATGTGTTGATTAATTTCTTCCTCATCAATCTTGCCGTTTACCTATTAAGGAAAAAATTGCCGCTTTTTTGAAGATTTATCCGGCCTTGCATCAATCTTTAAATTTCTTTTGTAAAGCAGAAGGAAATGGCGCACGTTTACATGTAAGGAATTGTTGTTTTTAGGCCTATTTCTCGAGAAATTTTATCGGATATTTCCACTAAATCTAGTTATAAGAACCGTCAAAAAAATGTCAAATACACTATATGTAGTTTTTCGCTTTTCAATTGTCAGAAGTCCCACTACGCTGAATATAAGACGGATTTATTAACACCACCACACACATCATGAAGAAGGAGTTGGGGTATGAACTTAAGCAACACGAACACGGAGCCGCTACTTACGCCATCTAACGATCGCTTTGTACTTTTCCCGATCAAGCACAACGACATCTGGGATATGTATAAGAAGTCGATGGCGAGTTTTTGGACGGCCGAAGAGATTGATCTTTATTCCGACCTTAATGATTGGAATAATCTGAACGACCAAGAGCGTCACTATATCTCTCACATCTTAGCTTTTTTCTCAGCTTCTGACGGCATCGTAAATGAGAACCTTGCACTTCGTTTTTATAACGACGTTCAGGTTCCGGAAGCTCGTGCTTTCTACGGTTTCCAGATCGCCATGGAAAATATCCACGCTGAAACTTACGGCCTATTAATTGATACATATATTAAAGATGCTAAACAGAAAGATTTCCTTCTGAATGCGATCGACAATATTCCATGTATTAAGAAGAAAGCTGACTGGGCGATGAAGTGGATTAATGGAAATGAGTCTTTTGCTGAAAGACTTGTGGCCTTTGCTGCGATTGAAGGGATTTTCTTCTCTGGTGCATTTTGCTCTATTTTCTGGTTGAAGAAACGCGGACTCATGCCGGGATTAACTTTCTCTAACGAGCTTATCTCTCGTGATGAAGGTCTTCATACTGACTTCGCTTGCTTACTTTACAAAAACCACATTACAAATAAACCATCTGAACTTCGTATTCGTGAACTTATCTCAGAAGCAGTTGCTTTTGAATGTGAATTTATCACTGAAGCTCTACCAGTATCATTAATTGGTATGAACTCAGACATGATGAAAGAGTACATCAAGTTTTGCGCTGACAGATTAATGAGACAACTTGGTTACTCAGAAATCTTTAATGCAAAAAATCCTTTCGACTGGATGGAGTTGATTTCTATGCAAGGGAAGACAAACTTCTTCGAGCGTAAGGTTTCTGAATACCAAAAAGCTGGTGTTGTAAATTCAACTAAAGAAGCTGGTGGTAATAATTTTGCTTTTTCAACAGATATTGATTTTTAATTTAAAAAGTTTTTAGGGGAGACACACATATGTTCGTAACAACACGCTCAGGAAAAAGTGAACCTGTTCAATTTGATAAAATCACTCACCGTATTTCTCAGTTAACGTATAACTTAGATTCAAAATACGTAGATGCTATGCAAATCGCCAAACGTACTATTAATGGTCTGTTTGATGGCATTACAACTGATCAACTGGATAACTTATCTGCAGAAGTTTCTGCTTATATGACTTCAGTTCATCCTGACTATGCAAGACTTGCCGGCCGTATTGCAGTAGCAAATCTTCACCGTTCAACTTCTGATTCATTCATGGAAACTTTCGACACTCTCTATAATTATGAAAGTGAATACAATAAAGAGAAGCAGCCTCTTATTTCGAAAGAGATCTATGAATTTGCACGTGAGTACAAAGACAGAATCTCGACTGAAATTGCTTATTCTCGTGATTTTGAATTCGATTACTTTGGTTTTAAAACATTAGAAAAATCATATTTATTAAAAGTTAACGGAAAGATTGTTGAAAGACCTCAGCACCTTTTCATGCGCGTTGCCCTAGGAGTACAAATTGGAAACATTGAAGAAGCCATCAAAACTTATCACCTTATTTCTGAGGGCTGGTTCACTCACGCTTCTCCAACTTTATTTAATGCCGGTACTAATAAGGCGCAGATGTCGTCATGCTTCCTGGTAGCAATGAAAGATGATTCCATCGATGGAATCTATTCAACACTAAGACAGACTGCACTTATTTCTCAGTCTGCTGGTGGTATTGGTCTTTCAATTCATAATGTTCGCGCCAAAGGTTCATTCATCCGCGGAACAAACGGAACTTCTAACGGTATCGTTCCTATGCTTCGCGTATTCAACGATACAGCTCGTTACGTAGATCAGGGCGGCGGTAAACGTAAGGGTGCTTTCGCTATTTATCTTGAGCCTTGGCATGCTGATATCGAAGATTTTCTTGAACTTCGTAAAAACCACGGTAAAGAAGAACTTCGTGCGAGAGATTTATTCTACGCTCTTTGGATCAATGATCTATTTATGAAGAGAGTAGAGGCCGATGCTGATTGGACACTTATGTGCCCGAACAAATCTCCAGGTCTTGCTGATTGTCATGGTAAAGCTTTCGAAGCTCTTTATGAAAAATATGAAGCTGAAGGCCGTGGACTTAGAGTGGTTAAAGCTCGTGATCTTTGGTTCAAAGTGATTTCATGTCAAATTGAATCAGGTATGCCTTTCATGTTGTATAAAGATGCAGCTAATGAAAAATCTAACCAAAAAAACCTTGGTACAATTAAGTCTTCTAACCTTTGTACTGAAATCATGCAGTATACGTCGGAAAAAGAAATTGCTGTTTGTAACCTTGCTTCAATCGCTCTTCCTAAGTTTGTTGAGAATGGAAAGTTTGATCATAAAAAGCTCTATGAAGTAACTTATCAAGTGACTCGCAACCTTAACAAAATTATCGATCTTAACTACTACCCGGTAGAAGAAGCTCGTTACTCGAACATGAAAAACCGTCCAATAGGGATTGGTGTTCAGGGTCTAGCTGATACTTTCTTTAAACTTCGTTTGCCATTTGATTCTTCGGAAGCTCGTCAGGTGAACAAAGAAATTTTCGAGACGATCTACTACGCGGCTCTTAGCTCTTCAGCTGATCTTGCGAAGAAAGATGGTCACTATGATTCTTACGAAGGTTCTCCAATATCTAAAGGTATCCTACAACATGATATGTGGGCCGAAGCTCGTACGTCTGATCGTTGGGACTGGACTTCTTTAAGAGGCAAAATCAAGACTTACGGAGTTCGTAACTCTCTTTTGATGGCGCCAATGCCTACTGCTTCTACGTCTCAGATCCTCGGAAATAACGAGTGTATCGAACCGGTAACTTCAAACATTTATACACGTCGAGTTCTCTCTGGAGAGTTCGCCATGGTCAATAAGCACTTAGTGCGGGACCTCATCGGGCTTGGTCTCTGGAATGAAGAAATGAAAGACCGTATCATCGCTCACAATGGATCGGTACAATACATTCCGGAGATCCCTGTTGAAATGAAAGAGCTTTATCGAACTGTGTGGGAAATTAAGCAGAAATCGATTCTTGAAATGGCCGCTGACCGTGGTGCCTTCATCGATCAATCTCAATCGCTTAATATTCACATGGAGGATACTAACTTCGGTAAGCTTTCATCACTGCACTTTGCTGCCTGGAAACTAGGTCTTAAGACCGGTATGTACTACCTACGTACTCGTCCAGCTGTTGATGCGATTAAGTTCACAATTAAAGAAGAACAGAAACCAGTTGATCAAGCAGCCGCGATGGTGTGCTCTTTGGATAACCCTGAAGACTGCGTAAGTTGCGGTAGCTAGAAGTATCCGTCTGAAGAGGGTCCCAATGATTGGTGGCCCTCTTTTTACCTTTAATTACGAATAGTTAAGCTCCTAAGGTCACACCCACAATTTTCCGATAAGCCTACTGTGAAATATTACCTTTTCCTCGCCATCTTACTTTCGTCACTGCCTTCATATGCATTCCTGGGAGTGGATAAATGCCATCCCATAAAAGAGATTACGGATTGTCACTTTCAAGTGCGCTCCAATATCATGCGCGATGAAAATCAAGAGATCGCTTTGCTTCTGAAAGAACATGGAATTGATTGGTTTTTTGACCATAAGGGTATCTCAGACAGATATTCTTTTTTTTCGAGTGCCATTTTCTTTGGCAATCCAGGATTTTTTAAACTGATCACCAAACATCCTGGATATCCGAAGGCGATCCCGGATAAAAACGAATTTCTGAGTTCAGTATTGGTCCATTTTAATTTAAATAAACCTGGCCCTCAAATTGTGAAAATGCTTTTTGATAATTCTGAAAAGAACAAAACACTTAATTGGTTTGAGAATGTGCAATGGCCTTATCCATTTCTCGCAAAATTTAAAGAAGAGACCTTAGCTCTCAAAGATAAGGACAAGTATAAAAGTCTTTTAGATCGTTTTGATAAAATTGATAATCTGAAAAAAAATATATGTCAGATACAAAATCTGGAGCAACTTAAAGCAAGCATGGAAGATTTTTCGGGTATAGAAGTGCTGTTCAAAAGAAATGAGCACAATCTTTTAGAGTGTGCTGTGAAGTCTGGAAATCTTGAACTTGCCAAATACCTTTTGGATAATGGACATTTCAATTCACTTTCCCTTCCTGGTTTAATTTCGAACATAGAAGGGTCACCTGTATACGAAAACAATTTGCATCTGATCAAGGCAATACAAGAAAAAATGGTTGAACTTAAAATCCCACATACAGACAAGAATATAAAAAAACACCTATGGGTCCTTGAGCACTTACCAGAAGAAACTGGGTGTCTGCAAAAAGCCGATAATGGAGATTTAATTGGTATTAAAAATTATACCGACTTGATTGAGAAAATTGTTCTTATGGCCGTAAAAAAAGAGCTTACTGCCCTAAAAGAAGCAACTCTTGCTGGAGACAAGGCCAAGGAAAAAGTAATTGTTGGCCATATTGGAGAGTTATTCAATCAAAGTGGTATGCCAACGAATTATAGAGACGAATCCGGTAAGACAATCATGCACCATCTGGCCGCATTTGCTGATGGTTATACAATTGACCTCGTTGAAAGTAGCCTCAATACATCAACCAATACGATGAACTATAGTATTCAAGACAATGATGGCAATACTCCTACCCACGTTGCAATTAAAAGTAGAAACCTGAGTGGAGGATTGGCACTGGTAGACCAAACAGTTCAAATGCAGCATGGATTTGGCTATAGTGTACGTCCCGACCTTAAATTGGAAAACTTAGAGAAAAAGACCCCCCTTGAATTACTTAAGGAATGGAAGGCCAGTAAAGTGGATCGTAAGGCCAAAAAAACCATGGAGAAGTTTATCAAAGACGAGATTAGCCCCAAAGAACGATTCGAATAAGAGAATAATTAAATATTCTAACTACATAGCTTTCAAGTTTAAAATTTCAGTTGAATCTAAAACTTTACCGCTCATATCCAAGGCTTCCATCTGAGTTTTCTTTTTAGTAAACTTAGTAAGCCAGAAATGTGCTACAGACATTGTTTTAACTAGGTACCAACTATCACTATGAACGTCTCTAGGATCAATCCCGAAACATCCGTCACCCAGGTATAAAACTCCATTCTTGTCATCACGCTTGCCAGCTTTTATTAAGTAAGTTCGTTTGAGTGAATGATCGTGGTGCTCTAAGGCAAAATTAAGGCCCTGGTCAAATGCTGGCGCCCAGTACTTTCTTAACTGCGCTGATTGATCGTTCTCAAATTTGCGATGACTTGGATAAAGCGGAACGTGATAGGCTGCAAAACGGTAGGGAGTATTTGAATATTCAGCAAGTGTTTTAACAATCCAGGGTGCTTGTTCTTCGACAGAGGCAATGTGCCCAGTATCTAGCACCATGAGGAGCGCAAGCTTCCCAAGTTTTCTTTTAAAATAAGTCTGATTCCCTTGTTGCTGAAAAAACTTCAGGAATAACGTCGCATCAGAGACTGTTGCATTCCATCCGCCTTTGACTTCATGATTACCAATGGCAATTATCATGGGGATTGTAAAACCATCAGGTGTAACCATCGATTCTTCCCAGGCACTGAGCCAAGTATCCCAGAGACCAATATTTTTTATTTCACCATTGTCGTAGGCAAGATCACCACCCAAAACAACAAGATCAGGTGAATAGCTAGCGGCCTTTACCAATAATAATTTAGTCTCAGGAGTTGTAGAAAGGTCGCCACCGGAAACCATGGTAATAAGATCCGTATCATCTGCAAGTGTTCTGAATTTTCTTTTGGATCCAATCGAAGATGTTCCATTAGATAAAATGAAATAATAAGTTGAATGAGGTGAGAGGTCTTTTAAAGAAAAGGTGTTCACACATCTATTCAGCTCTGGATAACAGTTTGATTGATATGCGGAGTAGCGAGTAGAACCTTTTACAGGAATCTTTTCATCTTTTGAAACATAGACGTATAGAGTTGCAATACTAAGAGGCGTATGGACACCGATTGCCATCGTAGAACTTAAGTTCTCGCTGTTCCAGTAAAGATATACGTGATCTTGATTCTTTGCATAAAGAACTGAGGAGAAAATAAATAATAAGAAAATAATGAGGACTTTTATATTGTATAACCTTTTTGTAAAAAAATATTTTATAGCAGGAATGATCGAGAGAAAAGAATAATTCGAGTTCTACATAACTATTCAATAACTGCCCGATTAAATTTCTCTAAGGTGATCTTATCATTTGATAGCTGTTCCCTAAGTAGGGAGATTACCTTAGAGATTGAAGCTGCTACATTATAAGCATCAGGGCCTACTTTTTGAGCACTTTCAAGTTTCACTACTCCCCAAACGAGACCGTCTTCACCAATCAAGGGGCCACCAGAGTTTCCAGTTCTTAATGGTGCAAAAAAGTAGGTACGGTCCCCATTAATACGAAGACCCTTGCCTTGAGAGTAATGAATACCTAGACCCATGGTGTTTCCAATACAGGTCATCACAGTAGTATCCATCGTTTCGTAATTCAACTGTGGATCAGCCTTGAGTTTTAGCGACTCACCATTTTTCAGTTCGACTGTAAGAGTTTTTGTACAAAATAAATTCAGGCAACGTTTGGCAGGTGCCATTTCGATCAAACATACATCTTCTTCCGGGTTGCAGTAGTGAACTTTTTTACAAGAGAAGACGTCTTGGTTTTGATTGTCGTGCAATTGAAAATCACCACACTCAGTTGAATTGGTTCGGTCGTGAGAAAGAACATGGTGGTTGGTTAATACGAGGTTCTCGCCAACATGAAACGCCGTGCCCATATAAATCATGCCGTCGTTTGAAGATGCTAGTGATTCAGAAGGTATCATCCTGTAAACGGCACTGGCCTGCTTTCTTGCTTGGGTGTATTTGGCCATAGACATTTCAAATTTTCCACGTCCTTTAGAAATAGCACCTGAAGCGTTATAAGTGCTTAACCGAACTTCCATTTTATTTTCGCTTAGCTTTTTATTTGAAGAATTGAAAATATCAACGAAAGGGGTCACTATTTTGTCAGGCACTATGGATAGAGCATGTAAATTTAAGGACGCCAAAGCGATGGTAAGTAAGAGTAGGTTTTTCATTAGAGAATGTTATACGAAAGACCGGTCTGGAGTTCGCACCATGTAATAATTTCTCTTAGAACTTTACTGGCAGCCCGCCTTTAGTGTTTTCCAGGCAGATTCAGACAAAACTGGGTAGGAATCATAGACTCCACTGAAGACTTTGATCCGATCTGGGTAATTAGGATGGGTGAAACTAAGGAATTTAAGAAAAGAGGGCTCATTTTTCTCAAGCTGCTCAAAGAAGCTCACCATACCCTTAGGACTAATATGTTGATCTTTAAGATTAGTAGCTGCTATTAAATCCGCCTTACGCTCTTCTTCTTGAGTAAATAGCCCTGTTGTAATCTGCTTGATGATTCCGGTAGCGACATTTTGATCCATGATGAAGGCAGAGATTGTTTCCATGAAATAATGTTTGATGAGTGCAATTTTGACATGCTTGCCTTCAATATGCGCTAATTCATGGGAAATAATTCCAGCAACTGCCTCCGGTGAAGGAGCGACCTTGAGTAACTCATCATGGATAACAATTAAGTTTCCTGGCATCACAAAGGCGTTAACCATAGAAGATTTGATGACAAAGACCTTATGGCCTGAATAGTTTTTACCTAACCTTGAGAAGACATCTTCTAAACTTTTCGCCTGTTGATTGTTGAGGCAATGTAGAGGCCTATAGTGTTCAATTAATTGCTTGCTAGTCGATTCAAAAATACTATCGGGAATAATCGAAGCCAAATGGCCCATGAGTGGATTATAAAAGTAATACAGCAGCATTAAAATACCAAGCGCGATCATTACTCCTTGTATAATAGGCTTCTGGTCTTTTCCAAAAAATCCAAGTTTGAGTCCAAGTTTCTTGAAATCATCTTTTCCGATATGAATTTCAATGTCAGCGTCGCAGAGAACGACGAAATCGGCTTGATGCCCAATATCCAGCTTCGTCAATTCGACATTAACTTCATTTTTTGTTTCCAGTTCCCTGATCACAAGATATGACCCAAGGATCATAACCTCAGCTTCCCTCGACTTAGAAGTTTTTCCGTTGAAGAACTTGGCGGGAATCATATAATCCCAATGTCCACATCCAAATCAAAGACATCAGCAACGGAATCACTAAATCCACTCTGCTTAACTTTGGCGGCCGCTACGATCTCGTCAAAGTCGATACTACCTTTCATATATGTACGATCCAAAAAGTAGGCCAGATTTAGGTTGTACACAAAAGGGGCAGCTAATCCCATAGTAAAAATTATGAATAGACTTGATTTGATAAGAACCCAGAAGTATTCGCCACCCTTAGATTTTGAGAAAAATGTCGCGTTCCCAAATTCTAAATGGCCAATTTTAAATTGATTCATAGACACTGCAAACCAAGGAAAATAAAATCCAGCAGTGAGTAAAGTGAGAATCACTCCCTTAAACCAAAGTCTCGCATAGTCACCACTTTCAGCATAGTAAGCTAGATATGTTGATCCATATCTCGTTCTGTCCCATCGAATCTTTTCCAAGTTGCAGGCCATGAAGGGGTAATAAAGTCCCAAAGTAAGGATACATAAGAGAGTACCTTTGATAGAGGCGAATAAATGTTCTTTCGCACCACCTTTGCTTAATCCGAAACCAACTGAACGATATGCACTATGATTTACCAAATAGGAGTAGGCCCCATATCTTGCCCAAATAAAAATTACAAAAAGACCCGTTGATTTGATGATCTCATGAACAATATTTAAAAGAATGTCGCCTTTCACTACATACGTTGAAACTGCTTGGTTGACTCCGATTGCAACAATAATGAACACTGCTAAAAGTAGGTATGACTTTAATAATGAAGAAGGATTGCCTTTAAAAATAAAAGGGGATGAATTTAAACGAGAAGATTTCCAAATAAACTTTCTCAAATTTGTTCTGGCATAAGGTGTATAAAACCCAAGGGTCATTATTGAAAATATTATGTTTTTGATAATAAGCATAAAGAGTTCGGAACTGTTTGCCTTAAATGAAAATGCATAGCTTTTTACTGGGGCTGCATATTTTCCTTTTGCTTCAGCAGTCACCCCGGGAATCATTGTGCTTATAGCAGCGGCGCTTCCCCCTTTGAGCATGAACGTTCTTTCTCCAAAATTGAGGATATGTCCGTCACCTAAGATAGTTTTTTTATTTGGTTCAATTCTTACCGAGTTAACATAAGTCCCATTGCGCGAATTAAGATCAAGAATATAAGCGATATTTCCTTCCAATATGAACTGGCAATGTGATCTGCTCATCTTGGTAGACAGTGGAAATTGATGGTTCCCTTCGCTTCGACCTATGATGTCTCCAGATTTAAGTTCAATTGTCTTGGTAGAATCTAAATCCATAAGCTGAAAGCCCATTAATACTCCTTAATTCAATATGAAATCTTATCGGTATTAAGGATTTAAATTGTAGCTCATTTCTGGACGGCTTTGCTCGGGTGATAAGGAGTCAATTTTTGGGGGGATAGGTTGGTGAGGGGTAACGGGAAAGAGGGCATTGTGGTCAGACTTTCTAAAGCGTAGCGACTGGGGGTTATCTAAAACATAAATATCGATGCCTCTTTTTCTAAATTCCTTAGAGGCTTCTTTCATGGAAAGGCCGACGCCTCGTGAGTAGACATTAACTCCCGTTACATCAGAATGGATGCTGACTCCGCTTTTTTTAAGAACACGCATAATTTCATTAAAAAGTTCAAACGTGTATCGGATATTACCCAAAGTTGCTTGAGAGAAAATGACGTCAAATTTATTCTCATTATAAGGAATTTTTTGACCAAAATCTAAATCTTGAAAAACCACATAGGGAAGTGAAATAGCTTCGGCTTCGACTTTTGTCATAATGTTAAATTTTAGTGCAGTTAGAATGAAACTTTCACGGCGATAAAAAGTAACAGTTTTTTCTTTGTTGATGCCGTAAAACTCGGCTTCCGGAAAAAGTTTTTTGAGCTCCATCAAAACTCTTCCATTACCAAAACCGATTTCCATTACTCTGGTTTTTTCTCCTAGAAGTTTATTCCTTTCATAGATTTCACTAATAATATTTTCAATTCGGTATGGAGCAAGTTTTTCATTAAACTGTGACAAAGAGTGAGAGCGGGATGTGTTGTAGTTTAAGCTTTTATAATGCTCAAAATTCATAGATTGAACGTTACTTTCCGATTGGAAATATAGTGTCAGACAAAAACCAATCATAACCACAGAAAAGAGAAGAAGAATATTGCGCAAGTTCATTCTTAATTGAAGCATAACTTTTGACAACTGCCCACAGGCCGAATTACATTTTAGAAAACTTATTCGGAGATTCAATGAAGCTTATTCTTGTCATCATTATAATGTTCACGACCTCATCGCT
>CAMDQH010000062.1 GCA_945905815.1 Bacteriovorax stolpii
GCATCAAGTGAAGTCAGCTCACTGAATTTAGTTTCTGTCATACCCTCAAGTCCAGTCCAGTTAATATCTTTGTAAGTTGGCATCACACCAACTGCTGTATCAACCCCAGAAGTTTTATTCTGCACGCGACCTATAATCCAGGCGAGTACGCGAGCATTATCTCCAAAACCAGGCCATGCGAATTTTCCCTCTGCATTTTTTCTAAACCAGTTCACACCGAAGATCAGTGGAGCCTTGGCTCCGGCCTTATTACCCATTTCAACCCAGTGATTAAAATATGAATCCATGTTGTAGCCACAAAATGGAAGCATCGCCATCGGGTCACGACGAACAACGCCCACTTGGCCAGTTGCTGCTGCTGTGGTTTCTGAACCGGTTGTAGCCGCGATATACACTCCGTGCTCCCAGCTCTTTGCTTGGTAAACAAGAGGAATAGTATCCGGACGACGGCCGCCAAAAATCATCGCACTAATCGGAACACCTGCTGGATTCTCCCAGTTTTTGTCTAAACACGGACACTGATTAGCAGGGGCCGTGAAGCGTGCATTCGGATGAGCGGCATTTTTTCCAGAGTTTGGAGTCCAAGGCTGGCCCATCCAATCAGTAAGATTCGCCGGAGCAGTCTCGGTCATCTCTTCCCACCACACATCTTTGTCTTCCGTTAAAGCAACGTTAGTAAAAATAGTATTGGCACTGAGTGAGTGCATAGCATTTGGATTTGTTTTAAAACTTGTTCCTGGGGCAACACCGAAAAATCCTGATTCAGGATTGATGGCGTAAAGTCTGCCATCAGCACCAGGCTTGATCCAGGCGATATCATCACCAATGGTAGTGATCTTCCATCCGGCCATTGCTGTTGGAGGAATAAGCATCGCAAAGTTAGTTTTTCCGCATGCGCTTGGAAAGGCCGCAGTTACGTAGTATTTTTCACCTTGAGGATTTTCAACACCAAGAATCAGCATATGTTCTGCTAGCCAGCCTTCTTCCCTTGCCATAGTTGAGGCAATTCGAAGTGCGAAACATTTTTTTCCAAGAAGAGCATTTCCACCGTAACCAGAACCATACGACCAGATCTCGCGAGTCTCAGGATAATGAACGATGTATTTAGTTTCTTTATTGCAAGGCCATTTAACATCAGGCTGACCAGCGGCCAGAGGCATACCTACAGTATGGATACACTTCACAAAGTTTTTATTATCACCAAGAGTATTGAGAGCCCCTTGACCCATGCGGGTCATGATTTTCATGTTGGCGACGACATATGGGGAGTCAGAGAGTTCAACACCAATTTGAGAAATCGGAGAACCCAAAGGTCCCATTGAAAAAGGAATCACGTACATCGTACGGCCCTTCATACAATTTCTAAAAAGTGGATTAAGCGTTTCGCGCATCTGATCTGGATCCATCCAGTTATTATTTGGGCCAGCATCACGTTTTTCTTCTGAACAGATATAAGTTCTATCTTCTACTCGTGCCACATCACTAGTGTCTGAAAGAGCGAGGTAAGAGTTAGGTCGTTTAATTGGATTGAGCTTGGTGAGAGTGCCACTGGCCACCATCTGATTACAGAGTTCGTTATATTCTGTTTCAGAGCCATCGCACCAAAGGACTTGGTCAGGCCCACAAAGATCGGCCATTTGATTAACCCAAGAAATGAGTACAGTGTTAGTAGTGTTAGGATTCTTTTGTGCCATAATTGGGCCCCTTAAAAATGGTAACGTAAGCGAATAAGAGATAGTTTAATTGTTGAGAAGGTCTACCAAAAGGTAGGCAAAAATGCTGCTTAATATGTAATTAACGGCAAGCGTTATCTGGCTGATTTTACGAGTAGGCCGGTTATGTCTAAGCTGTTGTTTTAAAACTTAAGGTTCGATTAGGAGGTCTTCCTCAGAACTTCCTGAGAATTTGACACTGTCACTTCGGTAGTGACTACCAGGAGGAGAAACAGAAAAACTTGGGATTTCTAAGTTTAATTTAAACGAATCTTTCTTTTTTAATTTCTTCATTACAAGCGCCATCTTTTCAAAGGCAGCATCATCTTCCTTCACGATTTCAACCATGAAGTATGAATTCTTTTTAGCACCTTTCACTTGAAGCTTTAACTCAAAGGTATCCTTGCCTGATTTAAGATGAAGAATTGTGACGTCCTCCAATCTTGCAGCGTGTACAGAGCCGATGGCGAGTGAGAGAAGGATAGTTGTAATAAGTGACTTCATTGCGTTCTCCATATATTGCTACTGCAATACTGCATTAACTTTTGTTTTCGGTTTCACTTCCAGACTCGGTAATGGCTTCATATCTTTCATTTTATATCGGTCAGAGCCATCAATTCCTAGTTCAGGCTTAGTTGCTTTATCACCTTTGCTTACAACTTCGAAAGAGATTGTCTCATATTCATTGATTTCGCGAAAGGTGCAACTTGGACAAGTAGGCTTGAAGTCATACTGTTTAACGTAGGGATAGATAAAATCTTTATAGTTGAAATCGGCAATCCCGTAAGTATAGGCAAGAACATTATAATTGTTTGCAAGTGAACCGCTAATACTTTCAGAGACACACGCACCGCCATTTGCCCCTGTGATGATTAAATTTCCAATTTCTTTAGTTCTTAAGTATTCAGATAGCTCTTTTTCATGCCTGTTATAGCTATCGAACATTCCATCAGTGTTTTTAGTGAAATACTTTGTGTTCGCGTAGCCTTCGGTTGCTTTCTTGAGTTCGGAATTCGTGTCACCCATAGACTCATACTCTAAGAACACGATTGGCATGTTCTGTTTCTTTGCAAGTTCAATCATTTCTTTCTGGTGCTCAATGATCTCCGCCACCTTCTTGATATTTGCAGGATCTTTATCATCTCCACCGCGAGTAATAAAAGAGGGCTGCATATCGATAATTATCAGAGCATAGTTGTCGCCAACTCGCGGCTCACCCGCAAAGCAGACATAAGTGACGAATAAGAGAAGTGAAAAAATCCACTTTTGTTTGAAGATATGCATAAGGATACGCCTCCGAGGGCTTCACCTTCATCGGTTGTTTTAAGCTATTACTTAAGTAATAGGGGGAAGATGAATGTCCATGAAATCGGGGACTTATTGGGTCTTATTTATTAAATCTCTGCAGATCTTCGCTGTTAAAGCAAGACTCGACTGGGTCTCCAAATTTTTTCTTAACTTCGGATAAATTATTAGTTTGCATGAGATCGATTAAAGCTGCCTGACATAATTCTTGCGTGTACTTAATTTCAAAACTCATACAGTTGTCTTTGAACTTTTTGTGGGCATCGGTGAAGCCCCGGTATTTTTTCATGGAAAGTTCGTTACAGGATTCAAGGTCGTATTTTTTATTACAACTTAATGAAATAAATAAAAAAATGAGAGGCCAATATTTTGAAAAAAGCATAAATCAAACTCTGATTATGTAAAATTGAGAGTCAATTTCTACTAACTGTCTAAGCAACAGAGATGAGGCAAGATCAGAGGGGCCAGCCACTGATTGAAAGGCAAATAGGAACAAAATGGATGTGATTATATGTTTCATCATCCCAACCATAAGCGAAAAAGACATGTATTTCAATTAAATGAGGTCACAGATCTAAGTCTTTGGATTAGTTAAGGCTATTCCTCTTTCTGCCCGTCCTCTAACCGTTTCTCTGTTTGTTTATTAATATGATCAAGTTCTCCCTTTATTTCAGTTGGCAATTCGGTAATTTGTACTTCTTTTCCAGATGGAGCAATCGTCGTCGTATTAATGGAGGTTTTTTTTTGTTTTAAGGCTAGAAAAGCTGCGATCGCAACACTGATGAGTAGAATTATTAAACCAATGCTTTTCATACATTCCTCGATTGTTAGTTTTTATTATAGACCCTCTTGTCTTCAATTGTTTACAATATCACCATGAATAAACCATTTACGCCCCCAGCAAATGTTAAAGAAGTTCTTGAGCGTCTAAGCCCTCCAAAAACAGCTGTTATCACTGGTGGGATGCCTTATGCTAACGGACCTCTGCATCTAGGACACCTTGCTGGAGCAATCGTTCCACCTGATATTATGGCGCGCTTCATGCGTATGTGGATCGGTAAAGAGAATGTGCTATTCGTAAGCGGTAACGATGATCATGGTTCAACATCTGAAGTGGCGGCCATTAAAAGTAACATGCCGGTCAGAGAATTTATCGATGGTATTCATGAGAAACAAAAATCGACGCTTAAGCGCTACGGTACTTCATATGATATTTTCTCGGGCACTTCGAGACCTGATTGTTTTCCCACTCACGCTGCCACTTCTCAAGAGTTCATCACTAAACTCTGGAACAACGGTATGCTCGAGAAGAAAACTGCCAAGCAGTGGTTTGATCCGAAGTTAAATCGGTTCCTTCAAGACCGAAATGTTACAGGAAAATGTCCGAATCCAAATTGTTCAAATGAAAGTGCCTACAGTGATGAATGCGAAGTTTGTGGCACTCAGTACGATCCTTCTGCGCTCATTAATCCTAAATCCTCACTCTCAGATGCAACACCTGAATTAAAAGACACTGCCCATTTGTATCTTAATATGTGGAAAGTGTCTGATCAATTACTTGATTGGATTAAGTCCAAGCAAAACAAATGGCGTAAGGGTGTTTTTAACGAAGTGTTTGAAACGGTTCAGCCTGCGTTTCAGTTTGATAACACACATGAGCCGATCTTTAAAGAAATGCGCCCGACACTTCCCAAACATAAGAGTCGATACGCACCTGGGAAAAAAGTTGTTGTGCAGTTTGAAAACAAGGCTGATTTTGAAACTGTCCTAGGTCTTTTTAAAGAAAAAAATATTCCGACTCAGATCCTTGATGGATGGGCCCATCGTTCAATTACTCGTGACGTGACATGGGGAATTTCCATTCCCAAAAATCTTGATCCGGAAATGGAAGGGAAGACACTTTACGTTTGGCCAGATTCGTTGATTGCTCCGATTTCATTTTCTCAAGTTGCTCTGAAACAACTTGGTCTTGATGAAAAAGAATACGAGCGTTTCTGGAAAGATCCAGGCTCTAGAATTTTACAATTTTTAGGTCAAGACAACGTTTACTTCTACGTTCTTATGCAAGGGGCGATGTGGTTTGGAACACAAAAAGATATCTATAGACAACCAGTGGCCGGAGAGTTTCAGCTCACGGATGTCTATAGTGTTTTTCATCTTATGGTAGACGGCGAAAAGATGAGTAAGTCGCGTGGTAACTTCTATACTGCGAATGAACTGATCGAGGAGAAGGGATTTGATCCTGATCAAGTAAGATACTTTCTTGCAACTCTGGGACTTGCTGAGAAGCCCTCAAATTTTGATTTCGGAACCTTCCAGGAAAGAAATAAGTTTCTCGCTGGGCCAATGAATGCTTCGATTGAGAAACCAATCTCGGCGGTACATTCGAGATTTGATGCTAAGGTTCCTCAAGGAGCCTTATTAGAGAAAGCCGAAAAAGAAACCATGAAGATCGTACAGCTGTACGTGAAGAATATGGAGAAGGCAGAATACTTAACACTGCTTGGGCAAATCGAAAACTACGCCCGTTTAATTAACAGCTTCTTTGTGCAATACAAACCTCATGATGACCGTGCAGATTTAAAAGCGCGTGAAGATGCGCTTTATAGTTGTTTCTATGTGCTGAAAAATCTCATGATTATGCTTTATCCGTTCGTTCCACAAACTATGGATAGAGTTCGTCAGTCTTTGAATTTACCAGAGTCTGTTTTCACCTTGAATGAATTAGGAACGGGAATTCCTGCAGGACATGTGATTGGACAGAAGCAGCAGTACTTTCCGGCAGTGGAAGGGGCTCCAGTAGAAGAGTAAGGATCAGGTCAATACCTCCATCTGAAAGGGAGAAATTGACCCCCTCTTGAGATCACCACCCCACAAGTTGATAATAGATACAGGTGAGAAATCTCAAAAAAAACGTCATAATCATTCACGGCGCTGGTCCGAAGCATTACCGCTCTTTAGAGGACGGCAGTGGAGACTGGCAGGCCAAGTTACCAAGTGTTTTGGGAGAGGACTACAAGGTCATCGCGCCTCAGATGCCCTCGCCAAAAAACCCTTCATATGAAGAATGGAAGATACTTTTAGATAAAAATCTAGCGAAGCTTAAAGGTGATATCATTTTTGTCGGCCATTCACTGGGTGGATCTTTTCTAATTAAGTACCTTTCTCAAGAAATGATTACACAAAATATTTCAGGCCTATTCTTAGTCGCCACTCCGTTCAACACGATTAAAGGTTTCGAAGCTCCAGATAATTTTTCTAAGCTTCAGTCGATCAAAAATGTATTTTTGTATCACAGTATGGATGATGTAGAAGTTCCGTTCGCGCATTCGATTATTTATAAAGATCGTATGAATGCCATGCTGAAAACATATAATGACTGCGGACATTATTTTAAGAGAAGTGAGTTTTCGGATATAGGTCAGGATATAAAAAATTCTTCTCGTTATGTTATTGAATTACCGCTTTAATCGAACTTACCCCAACTAAAATTAGCAATTTTTTGTGGCACAATCTTAGGCTCACTATCGCTAGTTATCAAAGGCTTGCAGTTTCTACACACTTCATTCCCAGAAAAAGATGTATCCTATGCCTACAAGAGGTTATGTTGAAAAATCTTATTTTCTTTCAATTTATGTTTTTTGCAGGGGCGGCGCTGGGACAGTGCCATCCTCCTGGACAAGGCCATCTTGAAGGTAAATTAAGAGAAATTTTTCAGATGAATCAGGGTGAAGATGAATTAAGAGAATGGGTAGGCCATCCTAAGAATGTGACTCTTAGAGAAGAAATAAAAAGTCTTGATCGCAGATCGAAATTTTCCAACCGCCCAGTTCGAGAGGAACTCCAAATTCAGGCCAAAGACAAGTTTGAAATCATGATACTTAATAACGGCCGTTCAAATGAGATCGCCGATTTTCCTTTGGCGGGTGCTCATTCAAGTTTGGCTTCATCCAAAGGTGCCATTGATATTGAAATGACTAGTCTTCCAAAGGATGGACTAGAAGTATTTCCTCCTGAGATTCTTGCGAAGCTATCTCCAAAAGTAAAAATCAGCTATATGTATCCGTATGACAAATTTCAACATGTGCTTACATATGATAATAAAGAACTTCCGATGGACAAGGCCTTAGGTAAAATCCAGCAAGATATGGAAAGTCATTGTGAAGTGCGCATGATTGAAAATGGCGAATATAAAAGATGGTATGATAAGGGTTACGGCGGTGGAAGTGGTTCAAGTTCTACTCCAGGTGGGAAAGGAACTTCCAAGGGTCAGTAACGAAAAAAGAAAATGGCCTCTATTGCTAGAAGCCATTTTTTAGTTTGGTCTATTAGTAAACTAAAGTGATCTTTAATTTTTCAATTGTTTCAACTTCATAACCATTATCTACTTTAACATTGTAATACTTCTTAGCGAAAGTACACTTTCCAGTGTTTTTAATGTGTGTGCCGAAGAAATTAATTTTTACATTCGCACAAACGATTTGTGTTCCTTCAACATCAAGTAAAATTTCATTTGTAGTTGAGTTATAGCTTAAACCTTCAACCTGAACTCTTTCGTCGTATACAACTGGACCATCTCCAACTTCATCAAATTTCAAAGTTACCCAAGCACGGTTAAGGCTTGCATTGATTGCAAACTCTTGACGGATATTGCTGACCTGGCTGAATTCGTAAGTAGGTTTATCAAGGAGCTTAATCTCTCCTGAGACGGCTGAGAAAGCAGCGATGGCCAACATAAGCGTAAAAATCTTTTTCATTCAGAACTCCTTTAAAGTGTTGTTCGATGAGAGGTTTTTAGCTTGGTGATATGGGAAAGTATTGTTAGGAATTATTCAGGAATTGTGAGGAGGTCTTAACTTAGAAGGAAAAGTTGGCCTTGATATTAATGAAACTAATGTTTCAAAAGGATCAAGGCTAGAAGTTTTGAGGGTTTACTCTATACCTGATCGAACACTATAAATGAGTGGTCGCAGGTCTTGCTTGGCATATTTAAGGCCAGACCACCTTGCACCTCGAAATTTAAAAACCATTTTGTTCCAAGCATCGATTTCGTTTTTGAATTCAATGCAGAGTTCAATACCTTTACTGAAGTGCACTCTATCTGTATCCACATGTGCCAACAAAAAATAATCATTTCCCAGATTGTCTTTCATGAACAGTCCTTTGTTAGTGAATGAATAAAATTTTGAAGGAAACAGAAACCTAGATCTAGTTTCGTGTCTACATTATCTCACATTTTGGCGAAGAGTTATACGGGGGGCATGGATTGTCATTTGAGATAAGCTTTCAATGGCTTGGGCCCTATACCGATTTATTCAATTACTCGAAGCGGATTAGTTCTCACTTAATCTAGAGAACAAGTTTAAGCATAGCAGCTGCCTTAACCAACCCCCGGCATTTACACACATTTTATCTATAAAAGGTAGTTGGCTAGTCTCATCACTATCTGGTAATCTCCCCACAAAAACAGGCTTCCAGAGGTATTACATGAATGACGAGAAAATCATTAACTTGGAAATTAAATTTGCCCATCAGGATAATTTCTTGAACCAGCTAAATGACATTGTTATTACTCAGCAAAAAAGTATTGAGCGCTTAGAAAAAGAGATTCTTGATTTAAAAGGCAATATGAACGTGCGAAATACAGTTGATGCTAACCGCTCGCTCAGCGATGACAAACCACCTCACTACTAAGAGAGTTTTATGATTGAAAACGATTTGAAAATTACAGATACAACTGTCGGGTCTGGAAAAGAAGCGGTCAAAGGTGCTTTGATTACTGTTCAATACGAAGGGTTCCTGGAAGATGGAACTAAGTTTGATTCATCCCTTGATAGAGGTCTCCCTTTTCAATGTGTGATTGGTACTGGCCGAGTAATCAAAGGTTGGGATCAGGGAATGATGGGAATGAAAGAGGGTGGTAAACGTACTCTTTTTGTACCGGCCCATTTAGGTTACGGAGAAAGACAAGTGGGACAACATATTAAACCAAATTCAAATTTAATTTTTCACGTTGAACTTCTTGAAGTTCTAACTCGTGAATAAAGAAGGAAATCATATGACAACTAATACGCATGTAAATTCAGATCGTCTTTGGAAAAGTCTTATGGATATGGCCAAGATAGGTGCCACTGAAAAAGGTGGTGTCTGTCGTCTTGCTTTGACGGACCTTGATAAAGAAGCGCGTGATCTTTTTGTTAAATGGTGCAAAGAAGCTAACTGCACAATCAAGATTGATCAAATGGGTAACGTCTTTGCACGAAGAGCTGGTACGGATAATACTCTTGCTCCTGTTGTGACTGGTAGTCATATCGATAGCCAACCGACTGGCGGAAAGTTTGATGGAGTTTACGGCGTACTGGCCGGACTTGAAGTTATTCGAACGCTTAATGATTTAAAAATGGAAACTTTAAGACCAATTGAAGCTTCAATCTGGACTAACGAAGAGGGCTCTCGTTTTGCCCCTGCAATGGTTTCATCGGGAATCTTTGGAGGCGTCTTTGATTTGGAATACGGATTAAGCCGCCCAGATCTCGACGGTAAAACTATGGGCCAAGAACTCGCCCGCATTGGTTATGCCGGCCCTGAACCCGTAGGCGGAAGACCTATTCACGCCTTTTTTGAAGCCCACATCGAGCAAGGCCCCATTTTAGAACACGACAAAAAACAAATCGGTATCGTTCAAGGTGGCCTAGGTCAACGCTGGATGGAAGTCACTATGATTGGAGTTGAGTCTCACGCAGGTCCAACGCCCATGAGGATTAGAAAAGACGCGATGGTAGGAGCTTCAGCTGTCATCACGGCCGTGAATAAAATAGGGAACTCGTATCAACATGCTTGCGCCACAGTAGGGCTTGTTCAATGTATGCCGAACTCTCGTAACACGATTCCAGGAAAAGTTTTCTTCACGATAGATCTTCGTCACAATGAAGATGAGACATTATCCAAAATGGCGAGTGAAGCTAAAGAAGCTTGTGAAAAAGCGTCAAAAGAAAATGGTCTCAAGTTAGAATATAAAGAAATTTGGTATTTACCACCGACTCACTTTAGTCGTGATTGTGTTAAAGCAGTGGAAAATGCAGCTAATGATTTAGGCTTCAGTTCAATGCCAATCATCAGTGGTGCTGGCCATGATTCTTTTTACATTAGTCGTGTTGCTCCAGCTGCGATGGTGTTTGTTCCTTGTGAAGGTGGAATTAGTCACAATGAAATTGAGAACGCAAAACAAGAAGACATTGCTGCTGGCTGTTCTGTCTTGCTTAGGGCGATGGTAGAGCGCGCAAACGCAAGGTAGGGTCTTCTACTGAGGATTGGAACGCTTTCCATAGAGAAATTCTTTTAGATTATTCTCATGGGTTGTGGAAAGACAACTTCTTCCCACCCTTTTTCCTCTCACGAAGGTCAAGCGGAGAAATCCTGTACAAAGGATTACCGCGCTCTACTCATTTACAAAAATACTAAAAACGTAATCATAAAGCCCTTTGTTTATACGTGTCAGAAAATATTAATAACCTAAAGTCTCATTAATATTATTTTTTTCTACATTCTAAATATGGGCAGAGCGTTAACGGGTATGTTTATTCGCTTTTATCATTACGGAGGCCTATAATTCTACCTACAGAAAACCATCAAGGGGACATTATGAATATCCAAGTCAACACAGACCATAACATTAAAGGTAGCGCAGAACTTAATAATTATATCGAGACCAGTTTAGCAGAATCATTTGCAAGATTTAAAGTTGCTATAACACGTATTGAAGTTCATCTCTCTGACGAAAATGCAGGGAAGACAGGATCAAATGACAAACGTTGTTTATTAGAGGCCAGAATTTCTCATCATCAACCTATCGTTGTAAGTCACCATGCTGATACTATTCACCAAGCAATTGATGCCGCATCAGACAAACTTTTACGTGCTCTAGATAATATGGCAGGTAAACTTACTGATCGTACGGGGCCAAAAGATTTATTAGTTGAAACTCAGACTGAAAATGACGAAGAAGAATAATAATTAGCTGTGAAAAATACGATCAGTTTTTTAAAAAAAATTAAGAATAATAACAACACGCCTTGGATGCATGCCCATAAGGGCGAATATAATTCAGCTAAAGAGGAATTTGCCTTTTTAGTTCAAGAACTTATCGTGCGCATCAGTGCTTGGGACCCGCGCTTGCCACATTTAGAAGTTAAGGACTGTGTTTTTCGTTTTAACCGCGATACCCGCTTTAGTGATAATAAAAATCCTTATAAAGAAAATTTTGGGGCGTTCTTTGCTTACGGTGGAAAAAAGGGGGGACTACCAGGATATTACCTTCATCTTTCGCCAAAAGAGATCTTTGTGGCCGGGGGAATATGGATGCCTGAAGCCGATAAGCTTCTAAGCATTCGGCGGCATATTCTAAATGATGGTGATGAACTCGAGAAAATTCTAAAAGATAAAAAGTTTAAAAAAGTCTACCCTGAGCTTGATGCTGAACAAGTCTTGAAGAGGGCACCAAAAGGCTTTCCTGCGGACCATAAACATGTAGAGTTTTTAAAACTTAAGAGCTTCACGGTGTCATCTCCACTAACCCTTGAGCAGGTTTTAAGACCTGGTTTAGGCAAAGTGATAGACCAACACTTCAAGCTTTTGAAGCCGTTTAATGATTTTCTCTTTGAAGGAACAAAATGACATTTTTCATTATTCTTCTCTCTTTAAGCCTTCAGGCCATGTCGGCAGTGACTGTCATTATGGAAACATCTAAAGGCAATATTGAAATTGAACTTGATGAAGTGAAAGCACCGATCACTGTTGAGAACTTCCTTGCTTATGTCGACGTGTCTTTTTTTGATGGGACCCTTTTTCACCGGACCATTAAAAATTTCGTGATCCAGGGTGGAGGAGTACTTCCAGACATGACCGAGAAGCCTACCAACGGGCCCATTAAAAATGAAGCTTTAAACGGATTGAGTAATTTACGTGGGACAATTGGCATGGCCAGAGATACGGCAATCGATACAGCTACTTCGCAATTTTTCATCAATACTGTGGATAATATCAGGCTAGATCATCAACCAGAAAATCCACAGCGCTATGGTTACGCTGTCTTTGGAAAGGTTACGGCCGGTATAGATGTTGTAGATATGATCCAGGATGTAGCTACTCATACGCTAGGTGAATATGAAAATACGCCGATTGAGCAAATTGTAATCATTTCACTTCGTAGAAAATAATAATTTAAAATTTTTTTTCTTGCTCTTCCTGATGGCCTGTGTGCAACGGCATCATGTTTTGTTAATAATTTCTTAATGAATAGAGAATATTTTTTGAAGTTCCAAATAAAACTGTGGGCATTCTCTAATTACAGAAAACTTCCTCATAGTTTTTTTTCACTTGCCGATATTTATTGTAACCAACTTTTTTTCAAGGAGCTGAATTGAAAAAAAAACTAATTATTCTACTTTTAATTTTAGAGGCTTTCGCCTCATGCGGGAAGAAGGACGGCAGCTTACAGAACTTCACTCTTGAAGGCAGTGATTCTTAAAATAAAAAAAGGAAAACAGATGAAAAAAATTCTTTTTATCATATGCATATTATCTTTAGCATCTTGCGGAAAAAACGGTAAGGATGGAGCGGCCGGCCCTCCTGGAGGAAGTATATTTGATCTAACAGTTGCTTCAACCGGAGTAGACTTTGCGGATATTATTCCAGGTCTTGCCTGCTTTAATGGCAGAGTGTCCATTTTTACTTTTCGAGATACCAATTCAGATGGTGTTTTAGATACTGATGAACTAGTCATTAAAGTAAAAGCTCTTTGTAATGGAATCAACGGGACTAATGGCGTAAATGCCTTAATAACTCTTGAAAGTATAGCTGTAAGTGAAACTTGCCCTAACGGTGGAATAAAATTCACAAGTGGTGCATCAACTCCAGTCGAAGTTTGTAATGGTGCAAACGGCGTGAACGGAGAACAAGGTTTTCCAGGTATTGAAGGTATTCCGGGCATTGCGGGTTCAAATGGAACAAACGGCACGAACGGAACACGAGTAGCTCCTGTTAAATTTTGTTCAACAGATAATAGTACATTTCCTGAATACGGTTTAATGGTAGAAAATGATTTGTTTGCGGTTTACTGGGGAACAACCCCAGCTTCTCCAAACAAACCACAAGCATTCCTGACGAAGCTGGTCGCTGGAAATTATATGAGCACTGGCGGGAATAACTGTCTCTTCACGATATACTAAATGAGTCCTAAGCCCCCTAGGATAAAACCTCGGGGGCTTTTTTTTGATCAAAATGCTAGATTACCCTCACATTAAATTATAGCATAGAGTAAATGCAATATTCTAAGCCTCTATTCTTTTTTGGACTCTCGCTCTTTGTGGCCTACTATTATGGTTGGAGTAACTCAGGCCAATACTTAACCTACGTTATTATATTTTCGATTTTCTTTTTTCCATTTTCATCACTTAAGAGAATTGTAAAATGAAAATACTATTATTTTTTTTAATTCTAATTGCTTATCCTGCCGTCGCCCAGAATAAGGTTGCCCTTGAAGAGGCAGTATTAATGAAGACATGTACCAAGCATGATCTACCGGCCTGTGAAGCTCTAGGGGCCTACTACATTAAAAAAGAGAATTGGGAGAAGGCAACAATTGTGGGGAAGGCATTATGTGATAATGAACTTGCAATTGGTTGTACTTATGCCGGCGTTTCGATGCTGGCAAAGGGTACAGTTAAAGAAGGAAATATTTTTCTTACAAAAGCTTGCGATAAATTTGAACCCTTTGCTTGTCGATCATTGGGTCGATTAATGAAGAAAGCTGGTGATGGTGATTTATCTCATATGTATTTCAGACGCGCATGCTATTATGGTTTGAAAGAAATATGTTCTGAACTCCAGAAAGGTAAAACTATCTTTTCCAAGGCCGGCTTGGATTTTATCAAAAACATTCAGGTTGATTGTAGTGATACTCAGCTTTCATCTTGCGCTGATAAACTTTCGAATTTATCAACTTGTTCAAACCCTCTGACTCCGAAAGATTGTCTTTTATTACCAGGCCATCTTTCTATTTTTTTTCGTGCAAAATTAATGCAATCCGAAGCCAAATTCTCTCTCATATCATTGGTTGCTGCTCAGAAAAGATTGAAGAATGATGAAAAAATAAAAAGTTATTCATACGACTTACTTAAAGTGCTTCAAGATTATAAACCTTTAAATAATTATCACTATGTCTTTGGTTTTATGAAGGCATGTGCAGGAAAAGATAAAGCAACTTCAATCGATCTGTTTCCGAAATCTTATCAGAACTTAAACTCGCGAATCTCTGTTAATATTCGGAATTATTTTTCAAAAGGTAAGAAGAGTGATTGTTATGATCTTACCGGCGGATTCGAGGCCTATGCCATCACCAATCTTGATCCTCTTCACCAGAATCGACTCGATGTATGGAAAATTGATCAGGATAGTAATTTAATTCAGGTCGTAGATGGGTTGCCAATTCC
>CAMDQH010000063.1 GCA_945905815.1 Bacteriovorax stolpii
GCTGTCATGATGAACTTTCGTAATGGTGTTCCAGGCAATCTCGCAGGTACTCTTCCTTCCACCTACCATCCTTTGAGATCTAATCTCGGCGGAGGCGGTTATGGTGAAGCAGGTTCTTTAGGTGAAGGTATTGCGGATTATTATAGTTTTGTCATGACTGAGCGGACTCATTTTGCAGAATGGGGTCTTGGAAAATCCATGAAGGCCTCTCGCCCTATGAGCGAAAGTGATAGTCTTCATATTAGTGGTATCGATACAACTTCTGAAGGACGTCTCTCTTATCCTCAGTACCTCTTATATGATCCAAACGATCCGAATGTCCCGTTTGAAGATATTCACTATGCGGGACAGATTATAAGCCACTACCTGGTTGCACTGACAAAAAGTCTTCAGACTGAATGCGGAACGAACCATGATAACTCCACTTCATATGTCATGATGCTTTTAGCAGAAACATTCGCCGAGATGGGTGACTTAAAATCTGTTGGTATAGATACTTTTTGGAATACGGCTAATTATGCGCCTACAACTACACATCGCTTTAATAACCTGGATGAGAACGCATCTTTTCTATGGTCGCATGTCATTAATCCTCCGACTTATAGAAAATTTTCCCAGATCATGGCAAAAAATATTTTCAAATATATTTCACCTGCAAGTGGCCTATGCCCTAGTTTTTCTCAAGATGAATCAGAAAAACTTTTAGATGATTATGGTCTCTTACTTTTCAAAACATATAACAATAACGGATCAAGTTCAAAACTTGCTACGACCCAACATACTTCGACAGGAGCAATAACAACTTCCAGTCCTGTAGCTCCAACTGCAATTCATGAAAATAACCGCAGAAAATCAGTTCTTGTATCAAAACAACTTATAAGTTTGGCCGTACCAAATACTGAAACTGATGTAGCGACTTATTATATTATTGATGACCAGGCCAACATGTCCGGCATCCTTCAGAATTTACTTTTTAAAGGTTTCCCCATGAATCCTTCGACTGGAATTGCGGGCCTTGAATATAACAATGCCAACATTCGTATTTCTCCGGGAGAAATCGTTGCAATTATTCCTAACCTTCAAAATGCTTCAAATAGTCCTATGGCCGGTGTTCACCTCCTCGCTACGGACTGGGATCATGTAAATATCACGGATACGACCGGCCTAAATGGTAACTTCAAGCCTTGTGTTGTCGATGACGTCACAACTGTTGCTCAAGGTGGTGAAGACGCTGGAACTTGCACCGCCACCATGACGAGCTACAAACGACATGTGAAAACTGGGGGGCTGTTTACAACAGCGTCCACTAACCCTCTAAGCGGCGCCGCAGCTCCAGTGTGCCTGGTTGAAATGGAAGATGGTGACGTAACAAGATGGGTTTCTCAAAATGAATTTAGAAAGAAACAAGGACTATCACTCTTAGATAAAGATTGCCTTGGGTTTGGTGGAACTGCTCAAACAGAAGATTTCACTTTTAATCCACATGAATGTTTAGTTCGAGTTCTTCCGGGTGCTAACCAAGCTTTCTTTTCACGAATAGATGCACAAAAGTCTTATATGGAAACCATGAGAAATGGAAACCCTGATCATACTTTTGGTATCGGTAATGCCTTTATATTTGAAATTAATAAATGGATTCCACCCGGAACAAAATTCAGATGTCGAATGAGAGCAAAATTCAGTAACTGCTCGGATTGTTTTTCAAGTGCGACCGATGCCACTAACGATGACTACATTGATGCTGAATATAATGGTGCCAAACCTTATAAAGTCATTAACTTTGAGTTTGACGTAAATGACTAAGAAAAAACTTTTTGGACTATTCATGCTGACAGCGCTGGGGATTTTTTTCTTTGTTAACAAACAAGGAACAAAGACCGTTGACCAAGAAAAAGAATCATTTGGCACTTTGGTAACTGTTACAGAAAATCCAAATAGAACTGTTATTGATCAAAACAGAAACCCAACGGATCGAACTCCTGCAAGTGCGAAATATATCAACACACCTTCTCCTGAATGGGAAAAACGTCTTGAGACATCGCTAAAAGCTCAGGGTGGTAATAGTCTAAAAGAAATTAAAATCCAAAAAGAAAACTCACTCGTCTGGATGAGGGATGAAAATCCATTATTAGTTGAATCAGTGGTCATTACCTTGATCAATCAAAAAGACATGGAGTCTTCATTTAGAGCTCTTGTTGATTCCCAGACGGGTAAAGTTCTTGAGTCATGGGACCAAACGATATTTGATCCCACAAAAGTAAGAGAAGAAACGTTTAGGATCAAGCTTGATCCCCGTTATACGAATTAATTAAGCATTCGCTTTTTCTTTCAATTTCAAATCCAACTCTTCAATAATTTTCGGGTCAATCTTAGGCACTAGTCCCTGAGGATCAACATGAAGTTTAAAATCGTGCGCAAAGAAGTCTTTCAGTGCCTTCATGTCGCCTTGATAGATCTTTTTCACGACTTCACTTTCTGAAGTTAGCCCAAAATAGGATAGGATTGATTTTGATAGTTGTGGAAGGTACGGAGCAAAGAAAGTTCCAATAACCAAAACATACACTGTTGAAATGGCTATCGTCTCAGCTGCTTTTTCAGGATCGGCCTTAAATTCAGTCCAAGGTGCTCGCTCAGTAATGAAGAGATTCACTTTTGAACCTAGACCCATTATATGATCTTGCCCTTTCTTGATTTGATAAGAATCAAGAAGTTCATGAAAATCTTTAATAAATGTTTCAACGTCTGCTGCATGGGAGGCAAAAAATGGATCAAATTTATTGGCCTTCATTCCCTCAGGCCAGTTTTTGGCAGAGAACTTCATGGCGCGATTGACGAAATTCCCGATATTGTTTGCTAACTCTGAATTGATTTTAAGTTCCATCGCTTTCCACGTAAAACTTGAATCCGCTGTCTCAGGTATAAGAGAAGTAAGATAAAATCTTAATGCGTCAGACCCAAACTGAGTAATCGCTTCATCTGCATCAACATACCAACCCTTCGATTTTGAGAACTGTTTCCCCTCGAGGTTTACGTATTGATTTGCAGGAAGATCTGTTACGGGGTTAACAAATCCTGTACCCATACTCATAACAGGAAAGATAATTGCGTGAAAAATAATATTATCTTTTCCAATAAAATTAACAATCGTGACGTCTTTGGCGCCCCACCAGTCTTTAATGTAATCTTCTTTTGAACCTGATTCTTTTAAGAATTGTTTTGTGTTTGAAACATAACCAATCGGAGCATCAAACCAAACGTAGATTTTTTTACCTTTAGCTTCGGCCAAAGGCACATCGATTCCCCAGTCCAAATCGCGGGTAATTGCTCTATCGACTAAATTATCTTTTGTGAGAGATTCAACAAAAGGCACAACATTTTTACGCCATGTCGTTTTCTTTGTTTCAAACCATGTTTGAAATTTCTCAAATGATTTTGAAAGCATGAGATACCACTGAAATGAATCAACTGTGGCGACGTTTTTACTTCCACAAAACTTACAAACGGGTTTTAAAAGTTTAAGCGGATCAATCCATGTTCCACAGCTTGGACACTCATCGCCCCTTGCTTCAGGATAATGACAAACGTAACACTCGCCTTCCACAAAGCGGTCAGGCAAAAAGTTTTTACAATCCTGGCACTGAAGCTGTTGTTCCGCTTTCTTTTCAATCAATCCCTTTCCAAGAAGATCATTGAACCACTTGAGTGTTTCTTCTTTGTGGTATGGGGCCGATGTTTGGCCAAAAAAATCAAATTTTATGTCATATTTCTCAAACAGCTCTTTATGCGTTTTGTGCCATTCATTTACATATTCCTGATAGCTTATTTTGGCTTTTTGAGCATTTTGCATGATTGCCACGCCATGTTCATCAGAGCCGCTAATATGAATCGCTTTGTCACCTTTTAGCTTCTTGTGGCGGGTAAATATGTCTGCCGGGAGATAAACACCTGCGATGTGACCGAAATGAATAGGCCCATTGGCATAAGGAAGTGCGGAAGTTATCAGATATTTCATATCGCCTCAAATGAAAGGTATTTAGCACGCGTTTTAGAGCGAATTTTAGTCTACAAAGTAAGAGGTTTTTTGTCTTTTGATTTTGACACTTCCCCAGGTGTTTTTTATGCTGTCCCAGAATGATATCCCTGACTGGTTTAAATCCTCAACAACGCGAAGCTGCCGAGACTGTCCTTGGTCCGGTTCTTATCCTGGCCGGTGCTGGTTCCGGGAAGACTCGTACTGTCACCTACCGCATCGCCCATATGCTTGAAAACCTCAAGATCCCAGGTAAAGAGATTCTTGCCGTAAGTTTCACGAATAAGGCCGCAACCGAGATGAAGGAGCGTGTCGCTCATCTCGTGCCTGCCAAGGTCAGAAAAGGCACTACACTTTCTACTTTCCACTCTCTAGGTATTCGCATCCTACGCGAAGATATTCACCATTTGGGCTACAATAACCTCTTTAGCATTTATGATCAGGCCGATCAGATGAGCATCGTCAGAGAAGCGCTAAAAAATTACCGTTCAGAAAAAACCTATGACCGCTCAACCGTGATGTCCAAAATCGGACTTTTAAAGAACAAAGGGATATCACCAACGGATTTTACCAAGAGTTCAGAATACGACCCCGAAAATAATTATGACGGCGCGACTGAATTTGCCTATCACTATTATCAAGATAAACTTCAGTTCTATAATGCGCTTGATTTTGATGACATTCTTTTTTTAGTGGTCAGGCTCTTTAAAGAATTTCCAGAAGTTGCCAGAAAATATTCTGAGCGGTTTAAATACATCATGATTGATGAGTATCAAGATACAAATCAACTTCAGTTCAGCATGATTCAAGCACTGACAAGTACTCACGAGAATATTTGCGTTGTAGGTGATGATGATCAGGCGATCTACTCATTTCGAGGGGCCGACATTTCCAACATCCTTAACTTTGAAAAGCAGTACAGGGAAGTAAAAGTCATTAAGCTCGAAGAAAACTATCGCTCAACTTTTCCAATTTTAAATCTTGCCAACAAAGTGATTGAACAAAATATTAACCGCAAAGACAAAACCATGCGGACTTCTTTAATGGAAGGCACTTTGCCTCAGTTATGGGCAACTGGTGACTCAGATCATGAAGCCGCTGTTGTCGTTGAAGAAATTATTAAACTTCAATCTCACGGCCTATTGCTTTCTGATATGGCCATTCTCTACCGCTCAAATACCCAGGTTCCACCGTTTGAAGATCAACTTCGAATCTCACAGGTGCCCTACCACATTATTGGTGGCCAGAAATTTTATGAAAAGAAAGAAATCAAAGACATCATTGCCTATTTAACACTCATTCAGAATCCAAGGGACGAACTTGCCCTGAGAAGGATTCTTAACGTTCCTAATCGTGGTATTGGTTCAGTCACCCTCAATAAGAATCTCGCGACTGCAAAAGAGCAAAAGCGACATCTGTTGCAGGTTCTATCCGACGAGGAAGAAAATGAGAATATAAAAGACTTTGTATTGTTGATTAGAAACTACCAGCGAGTTTTTAATGAGAAACCATTAGTTCAAGCAATCGATCAGCTTCTTGAAGAAATTCAGTATAACGATTTTATTGATAAGAGTTATGACTCTGCCAAACTTTCTAATCGTAAACGTGAAGATGTAAAAAACTTTCTTATGACTGCCGACCGATTTCAGGACCGGTATCATGATGATGCGACTTTAAAAAACTTCGTTGAACGACTTCTCTTGGCAGATTCACATGATCGCAATTCACCAGGTGATGATACAAAAAAGAATGAAGTCACTCTCATGACCCTTCACGCTTCGAAAGGGCTTGAATTTGACAACGTATTCTTGATTGGTATGGAGGAAGAACTTCTTCCTCACAAAAAGACGATTCAAGACGGATCCGATATCTCAGAGGAGCGCCGTCTTTGTTATGTAGGTGTTACACGTGCTCGTAAAAAAATTATTATGACCTACGCAAAAGAAAGAAAAATGTATAACAAGATGATCCCTCGGTTCAAATCACGATTCGTCATGGAGCTTGAAAGTTGTTACAAGGAGCTTGATCGAACGAACTTCGGAGAAATGTCTGAAGATGAAGTCACTGATTTTAAAAAGAACTTTTTTGGTAACTTAATGGACTCATTAAAATGAAACTTATTCAACACATTCTTAGTATTATTCCTAACGCTCACAATTGGCTTTCTGATAAAGATTTTATCTGGTGGCCATTTTCTTTTCTTCGCCCAGCACCTGAAACATTCATGACTGTTAAGCACACATTACTTATGACTGCTTGTTTCGGTGGTTTGTCTGTTTTAATGTTTGTTGGGTTTTCAGTTGTTAATAACATGTTTACAGCTTCATCAGCAGTGAACACTTTCGTTATTTGCTTTGGCGGATTTTTCACATGGTTCAATCTTGTGACCAAACCTCTGTGGAATTACCGGGCCCGCCAACTTTCAAAAAAATAAATAGGCCGTCCTTGGCCCAGAAGTTCCATCCTTGGAAGACCTCGTCCTGATGTCTTTATCGAATTATTTAGATTTAATTGTTGGCGGTGCTGTATCGATTAGATTTTCAGGTAACATATTTCCAGAAGTGTAACCTGTAATTGTATAAGCTCTTGGCAAATAAATACCAAGGGTAAGAAATGAAATAACAATATCTTGTGGGTTTTTTTGCTCGTAAATAATGAGTTTAGAAATACTGTCGAAACCAGCTTTTCTAACTTCTTCATCAATAAAGACTTCATGATTCTCAGGCTTTGATCCCCAGAAATAAAAGTCCTGATGACCAGTAATTGATACTTCTTTCTGGTGCTTAGGATTTCCATCAAAAGAAACAGGAATTGAATTATGAGAACGAAAGTGAATTGTTGTGCAAGAAAAAGAACTCAATAACAAAATAAAACCAAAAAGATTTTTCATATTCTTTAATTCTTAAGGCAGTGCTTCGACTTGTCAAAAATTATTTTCTCAACTTTGGTCTTTGCCAACTGGTCCGATGAGTAGAGATTGTTTTATTAGTCATTTGGAGCGATAGGACCAGTTTAAAAAAATTATACTTTACCCGTATTAAAATATGCAGTGAGAAACTTGGATTCAGTTTTTTTGTTCACTTTCTCTAAAATGAACTTTGAAGCAGCGGCAAGCTTTGAAATATTAATCCCTGTTTCTAAACCCAACGATTGTAAAAGGTACCAAACGTCCTCAGTCGCAACATTTCCGGTTGCTCCCTTAGCATAAGGACAACCACCTAAGCCACCAGCAGATGAATCAAAGGTTTTAATTCCTTCTTCAAGAGATACGTGGATATTTATAAGCGCCATGCCTCGAGTGTCATGAAAATGCATTGCCAACTTATCTACAGGAAAATTCTTTTTTAATTCTTTAATATACTCTCGAACCTGATTCGGAGTCGCCACACCAATTGTATCACCAACAGAAACTTCATAGACACCTAGTTCAAAAAAGCTCTCTGTGACCTGGAGAAGTTTCTTTACATCCATCTTGCCTTCATAAGGACATCCGAAAGCGGTTGAAATGTAACCCCTCATCCGAACCTTATCCTGCAAAGCAAGAGATGCAACTTCTTTCATTTTCTCAAAAGTTTCAGCAACTGTGGCATTGACATTTTTCTTCGTAAAAGAATCGGACGTGGCCGCAAAAAGGGCTATTTCTTTTACACCAAGATTTTTAGCTGCTTCATAGCCCTTCACATTTGGAACAAGGCACGGAAAATTGATTTGAGTTTTGCCTAATTTTTCATTAACTTTTTTAAACAAATTGGCGGCATCAGTCATTTGAGGAATAGCTTCTGCTTTTACAAAACTTGTAACTTCAATCGTTTGCAGACCAGACTTTGCCAGGAGAGAAATAAATTCAAATTTATCATCAGTAGAGAGAATTGTTTTTTCATTTTGAAGTCCATCTCTAGGACCGACTTCTACTATTTTAATCATCACTACTCCACTTCGGCGAGAAGAACTCCACCTTGAACGAGTTGACCAATCTGGAAAAATATTTTTTTAACCTTACCATCTTTATCTGAACGTATGGAATGTTCCATTTTCATAGCTTCTAGAATAAGGATCGCTTCACCCTTTTTAACTTCAGAGCCAGCTTCCTTAAGGATTTTAAAAATTTTACCCGGCATAGGTGACGCAAGCCCACCGGCATGTGCTCCGGCCTTCTTCATTTTTTTACTGGCATCAGAGAGTACGGCTTCTTTCCCGCGTGCAATCACCATTGTATCGCCATCTTTACTAGTGGAACCAACAGCTGCCTTAAAACGACCACCCTCATCATCCAAAATCATTTCATGCCCATCACGGCCAATCAAAGAGTAAAAGTAGTTTTTACTTTCATAAGTAAAAGTCACAGTGTCGTGAGTATGTTTGAAATCCTGAACTTTGACTTCTTTGCCGTTAATCGTAAATACCTTATCCATACTAGTTCCTAAATCCTGTTAATGAAGTCCAAGGATTGCTTGTATTTGCTGAAACAGCAGAGGAGACTGTCGTCTTTTTCGAAAAACTTATTGCTGCTATTAATGCAGCGATATTATCGTTAGCGAATTCTTTCGGCTCAAGATCCTTCTTATGATCAGGAATAAAATGAGTGTGCGTCTGGCCTGCAACAAAGTCCTTATGACTTAGGATACGCTTTAAATAATCACGATTCGTTTTAACGCCCAGGAAAAGTACTTCATCCAGACTATAGATCGTTTTGGATATTGCAACAGTACGATCTTCACCCCATACAACGAGCTTCGCCAACATAGGGTCATAATTCACGCCCACATCAGTGCCATCCAGAAATCCACAATCAAGACGTACATCTCTTAGAGTTGGAACCCCGATGGTATCTATTCTACCAATTGTAGGCATAAAGTTATTATCTGGATCTTCAGCATAAATACGGCATTCAATCGCCTGCCCCTTCTGCTTAATTTCACTTTGTTTAAAAGGAAGCTTGTCACCTTGAGCAACGAGAATTTGGCATTTCACAAGATCTGCCCCTGTCACCATCTCGGTTACCGGATGCTCAACCTGTAGACGAGTATTCATTTCAAGAAAAAAATATTTTCCATCTGGCGCAAGAATAAACTCAATCGTCCCAGCTCCACGGTAGTTAATGCCGGCAGAAATCTGCACCGCAGTTTCACAAATCTTAAGTCTTAATTCATCAGACATATTTGGTGCAGGAGTTTCCTCAACCACCTTCTGATAACGTCTCTGGATTGAGCATTCTCTTTCAAAAAAATGTAAATGATTCCCATGAGTATCACTCATGAGTTGAACTTCAATATGCCTGGGATTAACGATATATTTCTCGATCAACACTTTGTCATTTGAAAAGAATTTAAGAGCTTCTGATTTTGCCCCTTGAATCGCTTCGAGAAGTTCACTCTCTTGATGAACTATTCTCATTCCTTTACCACCACCACCAGCAGAAGCCTTTATCAAGACAGGAAAACCTATTTCTTTTGCCTTTTTAGAAAGAGTTCCTTCTGTTTGATCGTCGCCGTGATAACCAGGGATCATTGGTGTATTAATTTTCTCCAGCGCATTTTTGGAACCAATTTTATCACCCATCAAAATAATTGATGCCGCTGTTGGCCCAATAAATATAAGTCCCGCTTTCTCCACCATCGTTGCAAACTCAGCATTCTCCGACAAGAAGCCATAGCCTGGATGAATCGCATCAGCTCCACACTTCTTAGTAATTTCAATCAGCTTTGTTTTATTTAAATAAGTATCAGATAAAGCTCCGGCACCTAAAGGATAGGATTCGTCCGCAAAAAGAGCATGCGGCAAATTCTTGTCATCTTCAGCGTAAACGGTAACAACTTTGATTCCCATTTCTTTTGCCGTTTTAAGAACTCTTAAAGCGATCTCGCCGCGGTTTGCGACTAGTATTTTTTTTATTTTCATTTCTTTATCCATGCAGGTTTATCTTTTGCAAGCAGAGCTCTCATACCCTCTTGACCTTCGGCGCTTACTCTTCTTTCTGTAATCATATTGCAGGCAAAGTCTTCCGATGATTTTAAATTCTTCATCACGCCGCGAATAAGTTTTTTTGCCTCTTTGGCAGCTATCGGTCCGGCCGCCAAAAATTTCTTTTTTATTTCTTCAGTTGATGCATCTAAATTGGAAGTGACTTCATGTACAAGCCCCATTCGCTTGGCCTCAACTGCATCAAATCTCTCGCCAGAAAGCATCCAGGCGCGGGCATTTGATTCGCCAACTTTAGAAATACAATATGGTGAAATAACCGCTGGTATTAATCCTAAACGGACCTCAGTGAATCCCATCAAAGCTTCTGGAACTGATATGACATAATCACAAACACTGACTAGGCCAACACCACCGCCTAAAGCGTGGCCATTGACTCGTCCAACGACCGGTACATCACATTCATTGATTGCCGAAAACATTCTTGCCAGGCGTTTTGAATCCTTCAGGTTTTCTTCGCGAGTATAATCTTTCATGCTCTTCATCCAATTTAAATCGGCGCCGGCGCAAAAGCTCGCTCCACGTCCTGACAAAATGATCAGACGTTGATCTTTAAACGATTCAAAAAGTGTTATCATCTCTTCAATTAATTCAGCATTAAAGGCATTATGCAGTTCAGGACGATTCATCCACACTTCAACGACACCTTGCTCTTTTGCAATAACCTCTAAAAATTTCATCATTACATCCTGAAAACACCCCAGCGCGGGTCTGGGAATTCTTCGTTATGAGTTACGCTTAAACATAGACCAAGAATATCTCTGGTCTGTGCAGGATCTATGACTCCGTCGTCCCAAAGACGAGCAGAAGAGTAATAAGGTGATCCTTCTTTTTCATATTTATCCAGAATTGGCCGTTTAAAATCTGCCACTTCTTTATCAGTCATGGGATTTTTCCCAGATGCTTTAAGACCATCTTGTTTAACTGTTGCAAGAACATTGGCCGCCTGTTCTCCACCCATCACTGAAATGCGAGAATTAGGCCACATGAATAAAAATCGAGGGCCAAAAGCACGACCACACATTCCGTAGTTACCTGCCCCAAAAGAACCACCGATTACGATAGTAAATTTTGGAACCTTAACCGTTGATACGGCCGTAACAAACTTCGCACCGTGCTTGGCGATGCCTTCATTTTCATATTGTTTTCCAACCATGAAACCTGAAATATTCTGAAGAAAAACCAAAGGCACTTTTCTTTGACCACATAGTTCAATAAAATGTGCCGCTTTCTGAGAAGACTCAGAAAAGAGAATTCCATTATTCGCCACGATTCCAACTAAGTAGCCATGAATTTTTGCAAATCCTGTTACTAGTGTTGTGCCATATCTTTCTTTAAATTCTTGAAACTCAGATCCATCTACTAAACGAGCAATAATTTCTCTCACATCAAATGGCTTTCGGGTATCTTGAGGAATAATGCCATAAATCTCTTCTGATTTATAAAGAGGAGCTTTCACTTCATCTTTAATAAATTTTCCAGGATTTTTTGGACGATAGTTTAGAGTTGCAACGATATGGCGGGCCTGCTCTAGTGCATCTTCTTCTGTTTCAGCAAAGTGATCTGCAACTCCAGACTTAGATGTATGAACATCTGCTCCACCTAATTCTTCAGCTGTGACCTCTTCGCCGGTTGCTGCTTTAACCAGTGGCGGTCCACCTAAGAATATTGTTCCATTACCTTTTACAATAATCGTTTCATCACTCATGGCCGGAACGTAAGCTCCGCCAGCTGTACATGATCCACAGACTACAGCGATTTGAGGAATCCCAAGTGCTGACATATTCGCCTGGTTATAAAAGATTCTTCCGAAATGTTCTTTATCTGGAAACACTTCATCTTGCTTAGGAAGAAATGCTCCTCCTGAATCCACTAAATAGATACAAGGTAGTTTATTTTCAATCGCAATTTCCTGCGCTCTCAAATGTTTTTTAACAGTTAGTGGAAAGTACGTCCCGCCTTTTACTGTGGCATCGTTTGCAACAAACAAACATTCAATTCCATGAACTAAACCAATTCCAGTAACCATCCCGGCGCCTGGAACATCTTCTTCATAAACGCCTTCTGCAGCTAATGTTGAAAGTTCCAAAAATGGTGAACCAGGATCTAAGATTTTTTCAATTCGCTCACGTGGGGGAAGTTTTTTGCGGGCCTTATGTTTTTTGACAGCATCTTCGCCCCCACCAAGACGTGTCTTTTCAATTTTATTTTTGAGTTCATTTGCTAAACCGCGGTTAAATTCCGCATTAAGCTGAAAGTCTTTTAAAGTGAAATCTATATGCGAGGCCAGGGGCTGCATGAGTACCTCTTTGAATAAAAATAACAGTTTAAGTCTAACGTGAAGGAACGAGTCGTGGCAATCTTTTGGGCTTAGCGCTAGATCGATAAATTGTTATTTATCAATCCATTGATGAAGTACTGCAGATAGGCCTTTAAAAGTGGGTCCTGTGATTTACCGGCCGAAGTCATAATCCCAGTTTCCCAATCATAATTGTATAGTTTTTGATTTCGATCCTTATCAAGGGTTATCAACTCTTTTTGAGATACGAGTAGGTAATGCTGACCATCGACATAATTAAATGCGTAGCCCTTATCATCATTTTTAAGTCCAACAGAGGTAAATGGCAGCTCTTGTCCGCTCAGCCCTACCAAATTTAAAACCATTTTCGGAATATCCGAATGTTGTGTCACTTTTTGAGTATTAAATTCTAATTGAGAACCGGGAGCATAGATTATGAGCGGAACTCGATAGCGGCCAATAATATTCTGAAACTTATGAGATTCAAGCTTGGATGTGTGGTCCGCAGTAATTACAAAAATCGTTTGAGAGAACCATGGTTCATTCTTAATCTTTTCAAAAAAGGTTTTTAAAGCATGGTCCGCATAACCTATGCTTTCATGAATTTCTAAACTACCTTTAGGAAATTTCCCTTTCATGGAAGTGGGAACTGAGTACGGTTGATGTGAGCTGAGAGTAAATATTCCGGCCATGAATGGCCGAGGGATTTTATTCAATTCATCAGCGACATACTCGAGATAGGGCCCATCATAAATTCCCCAAGTCCCATCAAAGTCGGTCTTTTTGGGATAATCTTCTCTAGAGAAATAACGATCAAAGCCATTCGAAAGAGTATAGGACTCAAAACCCATCGTTCCCCTTGAGCCTCCATGAAAAAAATAATTTGTATAATTATTTGCCTTTAAGATTTTAGGCATGCATGTAAATTTATTTCCTTGGAAGATAGATTTACTTATTGGTTCATCTAAAAGTGATGGCAATCCACACAACAATGAAGGCAAAGCTTCAATTGATCTTCTTCCATTTGCCAAATGATGAGGAAAAAAAGCTGATTGCTTTTTTAGTTCATCCAAAAAAGGAGTGTATCCCTTTTCCATATATTCCAAAGAAACACTTTCGAGAACAATAATAACAATATTTTTTTTGTTTTCACCTTCTGCTTGAAAGCGTAAATCACGCCGGTTCATGATGATATCAATCGCCTGTTCATCTTTTGCAAAATAAGTAAGCTTGGTTTGTGATTTGTTTTTAAGTGTCCTTAGAAAATGATAAGGAGTATTTAGCACCAAGTGCCCTAATTCATTTTTACCTTGGGTAAAAGCAGACTGAACATTAATTGACTTATGCTGCAACCCACCTCTTATTCCAACAAAAGAAAGTGCCAATAAAAGAAAAGTAAAAACTATTTGGGAACCAACATTGGTTTTAGTTCCTGCAAGCCTGAAAAACTTCTTATCAAAGAGGAAATAACCAACACCGAAGCACAGGCCGGCCAATGGAAAGTACCAAAAATTTAAAAGAAGTTGTGGCAATTGATCCCAAATATCATCGGTGATCATGAACAAATCGAAGCTTAGTCTTTTCCCCATAAATAAAAACAATTCATAATCATCCAGGGCCGCAACAATGCCAGCGGTATTAATAGCGACAAAAAGGAAGCGTTCAAAAGATATCAATTTGGAATTTTTGCTCGGAATGAGCGAGAGAAGAATAATAGGGATGTTGAGAATTAAAATTGCAGCGACATCGAATCTCAAACCAAGGATGAAACTTGTAAAAATATCATCTTGGGTGAAATGCTTGTATATATCGAGATGATAAAAATAAAACCCTATTCGCAACAAGGTATAAGGGACAAGGAGAAAGAGAAATCGCTTCAATAAGCGAAAGTGAGAATCAACTAAATACATTTGCATTAATGGTAACAAAACACTAAGGCCAGCGATATGCCCTAAAATAAAAAAGCCCTCTTTCGAGGGCTTTTTTTTATAATTAGAGGGTGCATCTTGCTATTCTGACACCAAGTTCCCCTGGCACTACCTTCGCCGCAAATGAGCTTGACTTCCAGGTTCGAGATGTTACTGGGTATTTCCTCACCGCTA
>CAMDQH010000064.1 GCA_945905815.1 Bacteriovorax stolpii
TGAGCTCCCCAGTCGATGGCTTTTTTTATTGAATCTTGCGTCGCAGAAACAGCAAAGGCCAGACGCTTAATCTCGGATTTTCCCTCGATTTGAAGCCCATTGGGAGCGTAATCTTCAAAATACTGAGGAGTCATCAGCTTATTAAAGTATTGCAAGAGATCATTTTGATGAAGTGACATGGCCGTATCCTTTTCAATTTCTCAGCATTCTAATACAATCATGAGGTCAAAACAAAGGATTGAATATGAAATTAAAACCTGGTCTCGTATATGGACAAGCGTTGCTGGATCTCTACCAGTACGCGAAAGAAAATAAATTTGCTCTTCCAGCAGTTAACGTTATTGGAACAAATTCAGTGAATGCTGTTCTGGAAACTGCCAAACAGGTTAATTCTCCGGTCATCATTCAATTTTCAAATGGCGGAGGACAATTTTACGCGGGTAAATCTCTGAAGCTCGACAATGATAAGGCAGCTGCTTTGGGATCAATTTCGGGGGCCCACCATATCCAGATGATGGCCGAGCACTACGGTGTTCCGGTTGTTGTACATACCGATCATGCTGCGAAGAAGTTACTCCCATGGATCGATCATATGCTTGATGCTGGAGAAGCTAATTTTAAGATGAATAAAAAGCCACTTTTTTCTTCCCATATGCTTGATCTCTCTGAAGAGTCGCTTGAAGAAAATATCGAAATCTCCATGAAGTATTTTAAACGCATGAATGCCATGCAAACGGGAATTGAAATTGAGTTAGGTGTTACGGGTGGAGAAGAAGATGGTGTCGATAACAGTGATATCGATAATTCTAAACTCTATACTCAACCAGAAGATGTTGCTTATGCTTATTCACATTTGAGAGAAGTTGCACAGAATTTCACAGTTGCCGCCTCTTTTGGAAATGTTCACGGAGTATATAAATCTGGGAACGTCCAACTTTCTCCGCTTATTTTGAAAAATTCACAAGAATACGTTCAGAAAAAATATGGGACAGCTGCGAAACCAGTCTCTTTTGTTTTCCACGGTGGGTCGGGTTCACTTAAGTCTGAAATCCGTGAGGCGATTGATTATGGTGTTATTAAGATGAACATTGATACAGATATGCAATGGGCCTACTGGGAAGGGATTAAGAATTTCTACGAAGAGAAAAAAGCCTATCTGCAGGCACAGTTAGGAAATCCAGAAGGGGCAGATGCCCCGAATAAGAAATATTATGACCCACGTAATTGGCAGAGAAAAGGTGAAGAGAATTTTGTGAAGCGTTTGAAAATGGCGTTTGAAGATCTGAATAATATTAATCGTAATTAGTTCGATCTCTTAGGGGGCCTTAACCTGGCACCTTTTTGGTAGTTGTGCTGAAATTTCAAATTCTATATAATAAAAAATATGATCAGGTGGGGGTGTGGTTGTACACACTCCCTGAAACCTTCTCAGATCAGTCTTAAAACTACAGCAAGCTGTAAAATAAGAATAACCAGAGTTAGTACCCTGATCATGTCATCCATAACAAAACCTCTTTGGTAAAAGGCTCCCCTTCATTGGGGAGTTATGGAAGACACCTGCTTACTTGCAAAAAAGCAGGACGGGTTAGAACGTGTTAAGCGATTAAATTTGCACACAGTTTGTCACAGTGCTGGATTTTTTTTACTGGATGGATCAGGTCAAAAAGTAGGGGTAGCGGCTTAATGAAAAGTATCTTGATCACAGGAGCATCGACAGGAATTGGCAAGGCGTGTGCAATTGCAGCTGCTCAGCTTGGTTTTACTGTTTATGCCGGCCATCGAAAGGATTCTGATGGAGAAGCTCTTAAACAACTGCATGTAAATATAAAACCCACAAAAATGGATGTTCAATCAGACTTGGATAGAAAATCCGTATTCGATTTAATTACAAAAGAATGTGGTCACCTGGATTGTTTATTTAACAATGCAGGCATATCAGCTTCCGGTTCCAGTGAGTTTCAATCATTGGAAAAATATCGTGGACAGATGGAAGTTAATTTTATCTCGCCCGTTGCGATGACACAAATATTTCTGCCGCTTCTAAGGAAGTCCCGTGATCCGCGTATTCTCTTTACAGGGTCTGCAGCAGGTCTCCTGGCCAAACCCATGATTGCTTCATACTCGGCGAGCAAGTTTGCATTAGAATCGTTTGTCGACACTCTTAGGATTGAGCTGGCCCCATGGAATATTAAGGTTGCCATTTTTGAACCGGGGAAAATAAAGACAGAAATTTATAAGAAATCATTAGAGGATGCTCAAAAAGAAAATGAGCTCATGAGCGAGCTTGAAAAATCCCTCTATAAACCATTAATTGATGTGGCGATGTATAACATGGAAAATGCTGATTCCATGAGTAGTGAAGTGTCAGAAGTGGTTAAAGTTTTTATTCATGCCTTAACTGCCAGAAAACCTAAAACTCGCTATCCCGTTGGCGGAGACGCCAAAATGCAGGCGATTATTGGTAAATACTTTCCGGACTTTTTGAAAGATTGGATGATAAAGCAAAAACTCAAGAAATTTGGATATAAGTAGATTCTCAAGTTATTGGCGGACCTTTTGTTATTATCAGACTTATTGCAGGAAGCAATCGTCACGATCAAAAACAAAAAAATGATATTGTTCATTTTAATCCTCGAGTGGGACTAATGATTAAAATGACCATGCTTAGAGTTTTTACCCGAAATCGAGAAAAAATTCCTGCTTATTCTGCATGAAGAGGTTAGAATTTTGATTGGGCCAAGTTTTGAAGGTATTTGTGCTAACTAGGCGACATCACTTATACTGACTATCCCTTCAAGGCCTGCCTTGTTTAGCTGGTCTTGAAGGGCATACTTCGCAAATGTTTTAGATGGTAGATTTAGAGCAGTAGCAAAAAGCATGGCCCTTTCAACACTAACAAGCTTTCTACCTTTTTCAATGTTGCAGAGATCTTGCTTTGTTATTCCTATTAGGGCCGCCATTTGTACTTGGGTAAACTCTTGGGCTTCTCTGAATGAATGAAGCATATCACCAAAGCTAATTATACCCGTGATTTTTCTAATCTCTGTTTTTGCCCTGATTTTAGTTTTAGTACTCATGGTGATTAATCTCTAAAACTTCTACGTCCACTGTATTTGTATCTTCACGAAGAATATAGATGATGCGCCAACTACGTGAGAGCGACGATGATCTTTGTTCTTTACGGTTTCCTTTAAGTGCGTGGTCTCTGTAACCTTTAACTTTTTGCATGGCCGTAAAACCCTCGGTTTCAATAACTTCAACCCATAAATCAAACTGGATTAAAATATGTCTTGGAATTTTGTTCAATTCCTTTTGAGCATTTCGACTCAGGCAGACAATTGATTGCATATTTCCTTTTGAGAGTATACTAAAAAGGTGTACTCGTGTCAATTGATATTTTATTAGCTTTGGATCGTTCGTATTTATTGCAATAAACACGTACAACCCGAAAAGAATTAACCTCTTGAATTAGCGGGGAAATTGTCACAGTGCCAGAAAATTTTAGGAGCTTGGATTCGGTAAATAAGTAGGGATGGTTTGTTTATTTCAGAAGCAGGATTTGTTTTTCAATTTCTAATAGAGCCGTGCCGCCAGCGAACTTTCTTTTTTCAACGGTTGCTTCAAAAGTCAGCTGATTCAAAAACTTCTCATCAATTCCTGAGGTCAGAGTCTGAATATCTTTAAGTGCGAGCTCATGGACTTGGACTTTTTTACTTTCGGCAAGCTCCACTAGTCCTGCAACGACACCGTAAGCTTCACGAAAAGCAATGCCCTGATCAGTCAGGTGATTGGCCAGTTCAGTCGCAAGGATGTGGCCTTGATCAAGAAGTGATTTCGCGCGAGAACGATTAACTGAGAGTTCTGAAATAAAATGAGCGAAAATATTGAGCGTAAGTTTCACATCATTTAATACGCGCAGATAAGGAATTTTGATTTCATGCAGATCGCTGGCGTAACTTGTGGCAAGGCCTTTGACTAGAGTCAGAACACCGTTTGAATCGCCAATCCAAAGTGAAGCTTTTGCCCGAGCAAGTTCTGCAATGTCAGGATTTCTTTTGTTTGGCATGATGGAGCTACCAGTCGACCAATTTGGAGAAAGTTCAACTAGTCCAACAGGTGCCGATGACCAATAGATAACATCTTCGGCCAAGCGAGAAAGGTGAGTTCCAAAATGAGCAGCTGCCTGCAAGAAATCGATAACACTATCTCTCTCTCCAACTGAATCATAACTATTGATTGAAGGAGAATTAAATCCAAGCGTCTTGGCGATTTTGTTCAAATCTACTGCCAGCGTTGTACCGGCCAAAGCCGCTGATCCCAGAGGCATCACACTTAGCGTGTTTTCTTTTACAGTTTGAAATTTTTTGAGATCTCGTTTGAAGGCCCAAGCGTGTCCAAGAAGCGCATGACTCCATCTTATCGGTTGACCATTTTGAAGGTGAGTCATCCCAGGTATGATAACGTACTTATTTTTATCAGCAAGTGTCACCATACATTGAATGAGATTATTAAGAAGTGCCACAACTTCAGTGACCGAATCGGCCACATGAAGTTTTAGCGTAGTTGCAATGAGATCATTCCTAGATCTTCCAGCATGCATCTTTTTTCCCAATCCTTGGGTCATATCGTTTACAAATCTTTCCAGATTCATATGGATGTCTTCATCTTCTTCACGCCAATCAAATTTATTGGCCTCCATAAGATCTGAAGCTTGAGAAAGTGCGGTCTGAATTTTTGAACACTCAATACTTGTTAGGATTCCTATTTCAGAAAGACCTGTTGCCCAAGCCTTTTGAACCAAAATTTCTTGCACGTAAAGTTCTTTGTCCGGGCGCACACCATTGGTGAAGCTTGCCAGAAGTTCGCTCTTTGAAGGCTGATATTTAGTTGTAAGCACTGACATGGTTATTATTCCTGTAAATTCTTTTGGTCACGAAGGCCAGCTTTCCATGGTCCGTAGCAAACAGTTTTTGAATATCCATTGGCGTGTTTATTCATTTGGTACTGATCAATTTCAAAACTCACACCGGCCTCATCATAAAGAGCGTAGTTTGATTTTCGTGCAACAACCCGAGCTTGTCCACCTTCGAGTTTGAGCGTGATATCACCAGTTAGTGTTTTAGTTGCTTCAACGAAAAAGGCTTCAGCTGCAAAACGAACAGCTGAGTGCCAATGGCCATCATAAATTGCGGCACCATAAGCTTCGCCCATATGTCTTGCAACTGTTTGAAGTTCACGGTTCCACGTGATGTGTTTAAGATTTTTAGCAGCAAGATGAAGCAAAGTTCCACCGGGAGTTTCATAAACGCCACGACTCTTTATACCAATAGTTCTTTCTTCCACTAGATCAAGAACACCAACGCCAGCGGCACCGGCCACTTGATTAAGTTTAGTTAAAAGGGCAGCTGGTCCCATGTTGTTGCCATTGATTGCTACCGGCATACCATTTTTAAAAGATAAGTTTACAGTCACAGCATCTTTAAGTGCTTTCTCTGGAGTTGCTACCCATTCATAAACTGCTGAAGGGTTGTATTCTTGAGTGATATTTTCGAGTACTCCACCTTCACATGATCTGTGAAAGAGGTTTACATCAACTGAGAATAATTTTTCGACGTTTTCGAAAATAATTCCTTTAGTCGCAAGGTATTCGATGAGTTCTTTACGGCCAGTAAAGCTCCATTTCTTCCAAGGAGCGATTACTTCAATTTCTGGGGCGAGGTAGGCCCAAGACTTTTCAAAACGAAGTTGGTCATTACCTTTTCCTGTGGCCCCATGAGCGATAGCATCACAGCCTAATTTTTTGGCGTAATAAGCAATTCTTTCAGCGATAAGTGGACGGCCAAGAGCTGTTCCTAAAAGATAATCATCTTGGTAAGTCGCCCCGGCACGAACGGCAACGAAGGCAAATTCGCTCGCGAATTTGTCTTTAAGGTCTTCAAAAATAAAATCGCTGGCGCCTAATTTTTTTGCCCAGCCTTTAAGGTATTCACCATCAGGAGCATTTCCAAGATCAGAGCAGTAAGCGATGACTTCAGCATTATAGGTCTCTTTTAACCAAGGAATAATGGCCGAAGTATCAAGTCCACCTGAGAATGCGAGTAAGATTTTTTTAGTCATAAAGGCTCCTTTCTAGAATATGCAGAGAAATGAATAATTATGCATAAATAATAATAATGCAAGATATATTTCCTCTTGACGTGGAATTAAATATGAATAATTATGCATTCCTGTGCATAATTATTCGTTTTCGAAAATTCAAGTAGCGGTAGTAGGAGGATCTGGTTATTCAGGCCAAGAACTCCAGCGCCTATTAAATAAGCATCCTCACGTAGAAGTGAAGGGTTTATTTAACTCACAAACTGCCAACCAAATGAAACCTTCTGATTACCAAGTCGTCTTTTTGGCAACTCCCGCAGAAGTTTCTGCGGAACTCGCTCCTAAGATTATGGAGTTCGGAGTAAGTGTTATTGATTTAAGCGGTGCTTATCGTTTGAATTCTGGAGATATCAAGGAAACATACAAACAATGGTATGGAATGGTGCATCCTTCGGTTGAACTATTCACCAAGGCCCAATACGGCCTTGTTCCTTGGATGAAACCCAAAACAGACTTGCCAGTTTTGATCTCAAACCCAGGATGTTACGCGACTGCGATCCTTATGGGTCTTTTGCCACTGCTCAAGGACAATCTTGTCCAAGCTGATTCAATTGTGATTGATGCGAAGTCGGGAACAACTGGCGCTGGTAAAAAAGCTGTTGAGTCCCAGCTCTTTAGTGAAGTCGATGGAGAGTGCCTTCCTTATAAAGTGGGAGTTCATCAACACTTACCTGAAGTGAAACTTTTTTCACAAATAATCGGTGACTTTAATATTGATCCTTTTTTCACAACAAGCTTGATTCCCACTCGTCGCGGTATCATCGCAGGGATCTACACCAAATTAAATCACGGTAAACAGGCCAGTGATGTCATTCACGCTTTTAATGATTACTACGGGAACTATCCTTTAGTAGAAATGCATGCGGAAATATCTCGGGACTCGGTTTCACTTAAGAAAGTTGTGGGAACGGCCAAGACTCATATCTCATTCAATGTAATCGGCGAAAAACTTTATCTTTTTTCCTGTATCGACAATCTCCTTAAGGGAGCTGCTTCTCAAGCAATTGAGAATTTTAATTTGATTCATCATTTTCCTGTGACTACAGGGTTGGAACATCTGGAGGCGATCATATGAAACTCGGACCTGGCATTGCCAAGACACCATTACCGAAAGGTTTTTATGCAGGCGGCGTTAACTCTGGAGTTCGGAAATATCGTCCAGATGTGGGTTTGATTATCTCTGATACAGATATAACTGCGGCCGGAGTGTTTACTCAGAACGAAGCTAAAGCTGCGCCAGTTTTATGGTCACAAAAACTTGTGCCTTCAAATAAAATCCGCGCCATCATTACTAATTCTGGTCAGGCCAATGCTGCTACTGGTGAAGAAGGTATTAAAAATAATTATTTAATGGTTCAAGCAACTGCTGAAGTCGTGGGATGTAATCCGGAAGAAGTTTTGGTTGCCTCAACTGGGATGATTGGCGTTCACTTGAACGTTGATCTGATTAATAAATGTCTGCCAGAATTGGCAGCAAGAGTAACCAATACGGCCGAACATTTTGCGAATGCGATTTTGACGACAGATCTCGTGCCAAAGACAATTTCAACAACTCTTAAGCTCTCTAAAGGTGAAGTCTGCATTACGGGTATTGCCAAAGGATCAGGCATGATCCACCCAAATATGGCAACGATGCTTGGTTATATTCTAACAGATGCTAAAATTGATGCGACTGCGGCCCATACCTTTTTGAAAACAGCTGTTGATCAATCTTTCAATATGGTTAGTGTTGATGGTGATACTTCCACTAATGACTGCGCTTTCTTACTTGCCAATGGTGCCAGCGGAGTTGAAGTTCTCTCTGCTGAAGACGTTTTATTATTTCAAAATACAGTGATTGAGATTTCTCAACTTCTTGCTCAAGCGATTGCTCGTGATGGTGAAGGGGCGACAAAATTAATCGAGATCAATCTTCATGGCGGCAGTGACCACATGTTGGCCAAAAAAGCGGCTCGTGGATTAACTGTTAGTCCACTTTTCAAATGTGCTATGCACGGAGAAGATCCAAACTGGGGAAGAATTCTTGCCCGTCTAGGAGCTGAAGGTATTCCAGCGGCAGAACTTAATCAAATGACTTTAAAGCTTCAGGGAGAAGAAATATTTTCAAACGGCGCACCTATCGTATTTGACCGCGATAAAATCCGTGGTCTTTTGCGTAGTGACACTGTGCTAGTGGAAATCTTTTTACCTGAAATAAATAATTCTCCGGTGGTTAAGGCCTGGGGTTGTGACTTTTCGAAGAAATATGTTGATATCAATGCGGAGTATAACTAATGAAACCTTGGGTAATTAAGCTTGGTGGAGCTGCTCTTTCTAATCCAGAAGCGGCCAGGAATCTGGCCCAGGCGATTGTTATTTTGAAAGAGCAGGGTGAGCAAGTGGTGGTTGTTCATGGTGGCGGCCCTATGATTAATCAACGTCTAAAAGAAAAGAATATTTCATGGTCTTTCCTTGAAGGTCAGAGAATTACAACACCGGAAATGATGTCGGTTATTGAAGGTACTTTAGGTGAAGTTAATCATATGATTTGTGAAGTCTTCTCAGAATTTGGAATTAAAAATGTTGGGATTCCCGGCAATACGAAAGATATGTTTTTTTGTCGACCTATGAATCCACTTTTGGGCCAAGTCGGCGAAGTGATTAAAGTCGACTCAACAATTGTCAACGATGCTTTGGCGATGAATTTTGTTCCCGTCATTGCACCTATTGGCGTCGACAAAGAAGGGGTCAGCTATAATATAAATGCTGATTGGGGTGCTTCTTCACTAGCTTCAACTTTACATGCGAAAGTTTTAATCTATGCGACTGATCAGCGCGGAATTTTAGATTGTAATGAGCTTCCTTATGACTCTTTAACTCTTTCTCAGTTAAAAATTTTAATGGATAAAGGCGGAGTGACCGGCGGCATGCTGGCGAAAAGCCGTAGTATTGAAAAGGCTTTACTCACGGGAGTGAACAAAGTTTGTGTTACTCATGCTCTTGAGATGCAAGATCTGATTGAAACTAGAATCGGCGGAACACTTTGTGTGCAAATGGGCCGCTTGGAACAAGTTACAAAAATGAAGGAGAACAATTATGCAGTTTCCTAATAAAGGCCATTTTTTAGATGGTAAAGAAATGTCTCCACTTAGATTGAATGAACTTTTGAATCTTGCGGAAACTCTTAAATTAGAAAGAGAGAAGGGTATTTTGCGTGATGACCTTAAAGGCAAAACGCTTGCCCTTCTATTTGACAAGCCTTCGCTTCGCACACGAATGAGTTTCACAATTGCCATGAATGAACTTGGTGGTAACGTGATTGAATCTGTGGCGAATCTTAGAAAGCATGAAGAGCCGGAAGATCTTGCTGGTGTGATGTCACGTTATGTTCACGGGATTATGATCAGAACTCATGGCCATGATGGTTTGGAGCGTTTTGTTTCTCGCTCTAAAGTGCCTGTGATGAACGGGCTTACCGATGAACACCACCCATGTCAGGCGCTTGCCGACATTCTTACTCTTAAACAGGCCTTTGGTTCAACTGAAGGCCTTGTTCTGACTTACATCGGTGACGGTAATAATGTTCTGCACTCTTTAATGGTTCTTGCTCCACTTGCAGGGATTCATTTGCAATATGCAACTCCTGCAGCTTATAAACCTGATGGCAAACTTTTAGAGTGGTGCCAGTTAAGAAAGGGAGTCACTGGAAGTGTAACTGCGTTCAAGACACCTGAAGAGGCAGTCAAAGGTAGTAACGCTATTTACACAGACGTCTGGACAAGTATGGGCTTTGAGAGCGAAGATGAAGAGAGAATAAAAGCTTTTGCTGGCTATCAAATGAATAAAGAACTTTATTTAAAAGCTGCTCCACAAGCGATTGTTCTTCATTGCATGCCGATGGTCAGAGGGCAGGAGATAACTTCTGAGATGGCCGATCATGATAGATCTTTTATTTATCAGCAAGCTGAGAATCGACTTCATGTTCAGAAAGCTCTTTTATGGGAATTATTAAGGTAAATTAAATATGGCACCTTCAGTTTCAGAAAGACTAATTGCTTTACGAAAAATTCTTGAGTCAGGAAAAAGTTCCACTCAAGAAGAACTTCGAGATATGCTCGAGGCGAAAGGACATGATGTTAACCAATCCACAATCTCACGTGATCTGCGAAAAATTGGTGCGATAAAGGGGACAGATAATAAGAGCCGAACCGTTTATCGTTTATCTGAAATGTCGTCTGAATCAAATTTTGTGGGCCAATCCATAGGGGATCTTATCCTTAATATTACTCATAATGATTCAATGATCGTTATTCAAACTTCGCCTGGGTCAGCTTCTTTGGTGGCCCGGCATCTTGATATTAATAGACCGGCCGACATCTTGGGAACCATTGCAGGGGATGACACGATTTTTGTAGCTCCTTCGAGAGAGCACTCCATAAAACAAACCATTCTTGCAATTCGCGATTCTTTCTAATTCTAAAACCAAGCTGATAAGGAAGTTACGATAAATCCATCGAGACGATTTTTAGAACTCGCATCTTGCGGATAGATTTTGTTTTTTGAGTACAAACCTCTAAGTTCAGTTCTCCACAGGGTATTAAGCAATATTTTTTGGTCAAAATTTAGTGAGGCTCCTGAAACCTGAAATCCATTGGCCGTTTCTGTAATGACATTGGCCTGATGTCGATCATTATAATACTCGACTCGAAGTGCGAGAGACTGATCAATGTTTAAAATTCTTCTAATCGTTAATGCTGTACCAAACCAGGGATCAACTCCATGATTGTTCTGTTGGGACTGCTCTCCGATATCAAAAGAGTAAATGTGCTGCCATTTTTCTGAAGTTGTCCATTGAATGATGAAATTGTGATAAGTACGAAAACGCAATTTGGTACTAACAACACCTTCATCACCAAAATAATTGTTGTAGATAAGCTTCAGATCCTCATTAAACTGGTGCTTGAATTGCATTGCAATGGCCTTACTATCATTGTTATCTGAAATGTTTTGCCAACCATTCAAAATCTGCAATTGAACACTTTGTTTTTGATTTATCTGATGATCAACTCGAACACCGGCCGAATAATAGGGCGTGTAGTCTGATATAAGTGAACGAGTATAGGTCCAGTTCTCTTTTGAGATCCAGGATTCGGCCCCAATATTTCCCAAAAATATCCCGGCATCGATCCAGGTTTTTTCTCCCAGCTTCACGCCTAAGTATGATTCCTGAATATATTTTGAGGACCCTGGCTCAAGCATAGCATTTCTCTCTACCGAATCCCCTGCCTGTAGAGCAATGCGGGAGCGCATCCTCTCGGTTTGAATTTTCATTTCAATGTGGGCGAGATTTATGGCCGGTTTATCGTGTTTTACAGATTGTGTTGTATAGGCCCTCTCGACTTCAGGTCTGTTGAAGTCATAGGCATAATAGGAATCTAGAAATGCGCCAAAATCGATCATCTTTAGATTCTACCATGAATCATTTTCGGAGCATCTAATGACTGCGTCCATAAAAGTTTGGTCCTATGGCATTCTTCTTGCGACAAGTCATCATTTCTTACATTCACTAATTGCTGCTACTTTCTTGATTTAACCTTGTGGCCGATGACTTTACTCCAACCAACATATTCTTACTTCACGCAGTTAGCGTGGACGCATTTTAAAAACGTGTCACAATTAATATTAAGAAATGCTTTCACCATGGATTAAGGAGAAAATATGAAAAGCTTAAAGCAAGGATTGCTACTCGCCGTTATCGTTATGTCTGCGCCTACTTGGTCTTGCACTGAGACTGGTACTGAAGGATTTGTTCCAGAAAATGACATGAAAATTTCAGTTAACGCCAAAAGATTTGGTGGTCTAAATGAAGCTCAATTCAATAACGCAATTGAAAGAGTAGAAGTTATTTACGCACCAATCGTTGCTCAGCAAGGTGGAAAACTTGTTATTGACCGTGACTGGGATGATGCAACAGTAAATGCTTATGCTCAACGTTCAGGTAGTTCTTGGATGGTAAATATGTTCGGTGGTCTCGCTCGTCACGAAACAATTACTGAAGATGGTATGTCTCTTGTTGTTTGTCACGAAATTGGTCACCACATTGGTGGAGCTCCAACTAAAGTTTCTGGAAGCTCTTGGGCTTCTAACGAAGGTCAAGCGGATTATTTCTCTAACCTTAAATGTCTTCGTCGTACTTTCTTGAACGATGACAACATCGCAATCGTTGCTGCTATGAATGTTCCAGCTGCTTTGACGAATGCTTGTGCAAAAGCTTGGACTTCTGAAGAAGATAAAGCAATTTGTGTTCGTGGCGGTATGGCCGGTGATTCAGTTGCTAGATTGTTTGCTTCTCTAAGAAGTCAGGCAAATGCTGCTAAATTTGATACTCCTGATGCATCAGCAGTTTCAAACACAAACGATAACCACCCTGCTACTCAGTGTCGTCTTGATACATACTTCCAAGGTTCTCTTTGTGAAGTAAACTTCAATGATAACGTTGAAAGAAATTCAGAAGTGGCCGGTACATGTCATGGTTCTTTAGGTCACAAAATGGGTCTTCGTCCAACTTGTTGGTTCAAGGCCAAAGTTCAGTAGTCGATACTTTCTTACCGTTTTAAAAGAAAGGGGATCCTGTAAAGGGTCCCTTTTTTTTTCATAGTGACACCCTAAGGAGAGCTTGAGAGGATAAAGTTAGATTATTTTTTCTAGGAGACACATATGAAACTAATTACAGTGCTTTTATTTGCTCTAACGACCGCAACCGTTTTTGCTAATACAGTAAAAGTCACTTCGTTTGTCTTGGCCCGAAACAGTGAAACTCTTGCTGAATTATGTGGTGTGGTTGAAGGTACTTTAACAACTCCTACTTACGTTAAGGTTGCCGTAGATCCATATGGACGTCGTCCAGGGACATACAATACTGTTGCTGGAGTTGATGGAAAATTTTGTGTAGTGGTTATGACTTATAATGGTCGAGCTGAAGCATCTGTATTTGGGAATAAGAAAGTATCTTTCGCTAGTCTCAAATAGTTACTTCATTTTATCTCTATCTCTCAATAATAACAAATACGCTTGATTCTTGATAATTCTCTGACGACAAATCAATTGTTTTCCAATTGAAAAAGTAAACTAGATCACGAGCAGGGTTTGCTTGTGAAAAATAAACGCTATCTAAGATGACTTTTCCGCTTAGTAACTCTTCTGATTTTACATTTTGGCAGCCCAGCATTTTAACTGTTCGTGTAAATCTTCGATCCTGGCCAACACAAATATAAACTTTAATGGGAAGATTAATGAGCTTTTCATCGAAGTGGATTTCAACTTCATCGACAATGATGGCCTGTTTGAATTTTTCATTAATGACTGATCTGTTTAATTCAATCGTTGCTTGAGCATTAATTGAAAGTAATGAAATTAAAAGAAGAATAAATTTCATAAGGACCCTTTGTTGATAAAATTTTATCAAGTGGTCACATATTAAGTCATGTCAGCTTTCAGTCAAGATTTGTTACGATCTCAGTCAATATAATCTGAGTTTTTATAGAATTTAACATCAGGGTTTTTTTCCTGCGCAAGTCTTAAGTCCCATTCTGTTCTGACTGCAAAGCAAAGTCGTTTTTCTTTGTCTTCCATGATTACAGATGAATTATCCTGAGCAAATTTTTCTTCAGACTTTTTATCTGGGAATTTTAGCCATCTCACACCGGCCCAAGCGACAGATTCATAGGTTGCTTCAACTGAGTATTCTGCTTCAAGTCTAAATTTTACGACTTCGAATTGAAGCGCCCCTACGGCGCCTAACATTTTTTCGTTAGTCATGCGACGGATGAAAA
>CAMDQH010000065.1 GCA_945905815.1 Bacteriovorax stolpii
ATCGTCTAAGTATACGAAAAGAAATTGGCAATACCCTAAGCTGCTCCCTATAATAAGTGAGACCAGAATAAGGAATTGAATTTTTTAAGTGGTGCCCAAGACGAGACTCGAACTCGTACAGACTTGCGTCCGAGGGATTTTAAATCCCTTGTGTCTACCATTCCACCACCCAGGCCGTCAGAAAAGTAGAGTTATGATGTTATGGTAGTGAGATTATGTCAATTGAAAAGCCTCCTTTTCCTTTCGCTGGTTACTGTGGGCGGCTGTTCTTATAATCGATCAAACAACGAGCATGAGACGGAATTATTTACCTCGATCAAGCCCAAGTGGTTTGTAAATAATCCACAGCACGCTCTTTATGATCAGCAAGGCAAACCTAAGCCTCATCAATTCTTTGACGTGCAAACGGAGTTAAGCAAGAAAGATGTTTTTGTGAAAGCCGTTATACTTACTCCCGAAGATTCTGATCACAGTTATGATTTAGATGTTGCTTCGGGGCAGCGTTATTACTCACATTCTTATAAGTTTGTAGACTACGATAATCATTCTTTTGGAACTCATCAAAAAATATATTCATGGGTAAAGGTCAAATCGAGAAGGTTTAATTGTACTGAAGACCCTAACCCTAAAATTGCCAAAGGTATTAAGGTCTTTCCCGATGATGTTAGCTGGAAGACCCGCCATTTTACCGACATTGTAAATGAAAAAAAGATTATCTACTAATGAATACAAAAAGATCTTTGCTTAAAATATTTTCTCTTGGCCACCCACTAATGACAACTGAGTGGCGATCCATTCTTGGGGACAAATACTGCCACGCTTTGCCATTTGATTATGTCATTACTGACAACATGGAGGAGGCATCAGTTATTGCATGGGATGGACTTATTTCTCTCAAACAAAAACGTAATGTGCCAGAAATTGAAGCTCAACTCAAAAAAGGTAAAGTTCTTTTAATGATTGGGGAATCGCAAACTTTATTTAAGGACTATCCTATCGTTAGTATTTTTAATTCTCCAGAAATTGCCACGATTCAATTATCGGGCTGGTCAGTTCTACCGGAAGAGATTTTGGCAGCTCTTGAAGCTTGTTACCAAAAGATTACCCATGTTTAGTTGGAAAGAATTTGAAAAAACAAAAGTGATTCTATCCCAGGACAATTCCTATCAGGATCTTGTGGGTCAACACCACGTTACCATTAGACCCGTCAATCTTGTTCGATGGATTGAAATGGTTAAAGTTGATTTGGGCTTTTTGACATTAGTAGACATCGCGGGAGTTGATTTTAATGGCGTAGAACTTACATATCATCTGCTTAATATGGGAACTCATCAAAGATTGAATATACATGTAAGATTTGATCAAAATGAAATTGTTCCAAGTATTGTTGATTTATTTCCACACGCGGGCTGGATGGAGCGTGAGCAAAAAGAAGCTTTAGGAATAAAATTTAATCTTCCAATGGATGCACTTCTTCTTCCACGAAACCAAAAAAACTTTCCTCTTAAAAAACAATCAAAGCTTACTGGTTGGCCTGAGGATAGTCCCGCAGTTCTGCCGAAAATAGAATCAAATCCAAATAAATCTGAAGCTCCCTATCCTGGAGAAGCTTTCGTTTGGAAAAATTATAGTTCTTTTTCCCCTGTCACCTCAGGAATGTTTGAATGGATGGTTTGTTACGACCCAATTAAGGTCGTTGATACTAAAGTCAATATTGGTTTTCATCATCAAGGTCTAGAAAAACTTCTGGAGAAAAAAGATTGGCAGCAAATACTTCAACTCGTTGACAAGGTTCATTTAGGTGCAGCTCCTACCTACGGAATTGCGTGGGCCAAAACTCTGGAAGATCTCTTGAGGGTGAAATTACCAGAAAGAGCACAGGCCATCAGGATTGTCGCACTTGAACTTGCACGAATTGCTGAACATCTCACTGTTATGCACGAGATAACCTTTTCAATTGAAATGGATGAGCAGCGACTGTTTATAAACGCACGGGAAAAAATTTATGAGTTGATGGAAAAGTTTTGCGGCCGTAGACAAGGTTTGGGTATTGCCCGTCTTGGTGGTATTAGGGAAGACCTTCCTCAAGGCTGGATCATTGAGTACCAATCTGTTTGTCTTATTGTTTCCAAGACGCTTAAAACAATTCATCGTTCACTTTTTAGTCAAAATAAATTCCGTGAAAAACTTAGCGCTGGCATGGTCAGTGCTAAGACTGCACTGGAATGGGGTGTAAGTGGTCCGGCCATGAGGGCCTGCGGGCTTAACTTTGATCTTCGCAAATCTCAGCCCTTTTATTTTTACCGAGAGATTGATTTTGATATTCCTGTTGGAATTAATGGTACCGCTTACGAAAGGTATCTCATCCGCTATGAAGAAATCTTCCAAAGTTTTCGAATTATTACCCAAGTCATAGACAACCTTCCTCTCGGGGAAATAATGAATCCTGATTTTGATAAAGGATTCATGGATCTGAAGGAATATTTAGAGGGCCTTGAATTTCCTAAGGGCTGGCATTACAACGCAATTGAATCACCCAACGGTGAGGCTGGATTTTTGGTGATGTTTAACGGTAGTGTTTCCCCTTACAGAGTGAAAATAAAAACGCCAAGCTTCCCTTTGGTTCAGGCCTTATCGCATTTTGTTTCAGGGGTTCAGGAAGATCAACTTAGGGTATACTTAGCAAGCTTAGGTATCCGACAATTTGAACTAGATCGATAGGAAATGAAAAGATGATATTAAACAGGAATTTCTACAGTAAGATTTCATTTTGGAAGGCATGGTGGTTTCGCCGGCAAATGCTTAAATTATCAGGTGAAAAGTTGTTTAAAGTACTAAAATTACATAAGACAGTCTGGCCTGAGAAGTTGTATTTTTACTCCCCTCGACTAAAGCGTAAACCTTTGTTTACAGGTTCGAAAGAAACATTAACACAGTGGAAAGATGCCAAATTGTGTGAGACTATATGCCCGACCCAAGCGATCGAGGTGACGGCAGACGCCATCATAATTGATGATCGTGGATGTATAGGTTGTGGGCTCTGTGTAGAGTTTGCACCAGCAGGTTTTCTCGAAATGTCATCAGAGATACCTGCACTGCATCGGTCTTGATAAGGAAAATCCATGTTGAAATTTTTTTCTCTGTCAGTAATTGCTTATGCTGGACTTTGGTTTGGCGTTGAAAAGCTAATTGGTACAGACGGTTTCTTTGGCCAATACGCTGCTGCTCATCCATTTCTATTCATTTTCATCTATGCTTGCGTGATCTCACACGTCACGATTACCTGTATGAGTCTTTCATATCACCGCTACCATACACATAAAGGTGTTGTGCTGAACAAGTGGCTTGATATGGTTATGCAGGTTTGGTTATGGCTAATTACCTCTTTAAATAAAGCTGAATGGGTATCAACGCATATTTATCACCACGCTCACTCAGATCAACCTAAAGATCCTCACAGCCCGGTCCAGAAAGGTATCTGGCATGCGCTATTTTTAGGAGCTCTGGATTACACTGAAGGCAAGTCCCTTCCAGAAGTTTTAAAAATTCAAAAAACGATTCCTGTAAACAAGCTTGAATCTTTCATGCAAAGAAACTCATTTACTGGCCCAATCATGATGACTGTTTTGATGGTTGTGATGTTCGGACCAATTTGGGGCGGAATACTAAGTGTTACAAACTTTTTAACTTCACCAATCTTCGCAATTGGTGGTGTAAATGCAATTGCACACTGGTGGGGATATAGAAACCATAAGACAACTGATAATAGCCGTAACATTGGCTATCTTTTTCCTTTGAATTTCATCATTTGTGGAGAACTAGACCACAACAATCATCACGGCCATATGCGCTCATGTTCATTTCGTCACCGCTGGTTTGAATTTGATATTGGTTACGTTTATATCAAAGCTCTAAGTGCAGTAGGTTTGGCCAAAGTTAAGAACGTTTATTCTCCAGCGACTTTAAAGCAGGAACTTTCTAAGAAGATGTCTGACCTTATCGATAACGATCTTCGTTTCAAAAAACGTTGCGAAGAATTGGCGCGTGAGTTGAATATTTCTTACCAAGAGTTTAAGTTACGTCTTGAGGCTTACTGCCGTGGCGAAAAAATTAAGCTAGAGCGCAAGTACCGTGACTTTATGTATGAAGTGATTCGTACCTATAAAGCTAATCAGAAATTGAATTTAAGCTACGCCTAAAATATCTCGCTTCTTTTTCTCGTCCAGTCTTTCTTTGAAAGCATTTGAAGAAACTCTGGACGAGAAATATACTTCCCTCCAAATCCTTCCACTACTGGCGTAACCATCTGAGTATCAAGCCAATGTATACCTTTGTCTTTCAGCCTCAAAATAAGCGAGTAGAGAGCGTATTTTGAAGCATTGTCTTCTTTGGTGAACATTGACTCGCCCGAAACAAAATCCCCCATACAAACGCCGTACAGGCCCGCTATCAGCTCCGAGTCTTCCCACACCTCTACCGAGTAAGCGAGTTCCTGTTTAAAGAGTTTTTCATAACCTTCAATAATGTAAGGGGTGATCCAAGTCGAGTGCTGATCCTTTCTGTAAGTTTGGGCACATTGATTTATGACTTCGCTGAAGGACTGATTAAAGGTTACCTGATAAGGATTTTTCTTCAGGAATTTTGAAAATGATTTTGAAAGATGAAGTTCAGATAGTTCTAAAATGCCACGAGGATTAGGAGAAAACCAGGCCAGCGGATGCTCAAGAGAAATTGGCCATGGAAATATTCCCTGTTGATAAGCTGTAATCAAGGTATCAACTTCAAGGTCTCCACCTATGGCAACTAAACCATCTTCAGTGGCGGTTTCAACCGGTGGAAAAACAATCCTTCTCATGTTGAGAGAGATCTCAAAAGTATTTTGGCAATATCACCGGCCACGGCCAGAGAACTTAGCCGACTTGATTCATTGATTCCGTCGAATGAAACATAAGGAGCAACTTCCATTAAATCTGCGCCTGTTATCTTAAAATCATGTGAAAGCATGGTTATAATTGTTGCACAATCAGTTGGTAAAAGACCTCCAGCTTCAGGAGTCCCGGTTGCACTTGCATACTTATTATCAAGAGCATCAATATCAAAACTAATATAAAGTTCTTCAATCCCAAGTTTTGTATAATGCGCTTTTAGTTTTGTATAAACTTTTTCAGCGCCCCATTTTTTCACTTCTTTGGCCCAGTATTGTTCTACTCCAAGAGTGTTTTTCCAGTACTTTTTGTCTTTTCCACTAGACCTGATACCGACTTGAACAATGTGATCAGTAGAGCTTAAATCTTTTAATATCTGATAAGTCCAAGTTCCAAAACAGATATCAATTCCCATCCTTCGATCTAAAAGATCGGTGTGAGCATCAAAGTGTAAGAGCGCAGATTTTTTCTTTTGCTTACGACTGGCAAGCCATGCTTTTACCAAAGGATAGCTTGTTGAGTGATCTCCACCCAGCCCAAGAATTCTGGCATTCGGAAGCTCTTTATAAATCTCGCTCAGAGCAAGTTCTGCAATACTGAGAGGAGAAACAGGAAGTTTGTTAACTTTTCCGTAAAGGGCCCTACGGCAAATCTTTATTGTTTCTTCATTGAGATATTTGTCATGCAACAGGTGAGGGATGACTCTTATGTCACCCAGATCTGTGAAGTTTTTCTTCTCAGATAAAATTTCCTGACGAATCGCCAAGGGCCCCCAGTTTGCACCTCTCTGAATCCCTCCACCATTATCAGAAGGAATACCCAAGAGTAGCGGTTGGTCAGTATGCAGATCAGCGAGAGTTTTCTCCCATTTGGTTTTCGCCTTCAAAGTTGAAGTCGTTCCGTACCAGGCCTTTAGAAGTTTTTCTTTTTTTTCAGCACCTGTATGAACAGTGAAGACGCCGCTGCCGGGAAGAGTCAGAAGCTGGTTTAGGTTTTTCAAATCAGTTCTCCGTTAACCCATGGTAGGCGGATAAGTTGGTTATGATTGCTTGTGAGCTTTTCGTTGCTTCAAACTAGCTTAAATAGGTCTAAAAGTGTATAAGTGAAGCACTATGATCACCATCAAATCCGCCCGAGAAATTGAAATAATGAAGGAGTCTTGCAAATTAGCTGCAAAAACCCTTCATTATTTAGGCAAAAATCTCAAGATTGGGATGAGTACTGAAGATATTAACAAAACGTGTCATCAGTATACCATTAACCGCAACGCCATTCCTGCGACTCTTGGCTATCATGGCTTCCCAGCTTCGCTTTGTACCTCCCGTAACGATATCATTTGTCATGGAATTCCATCCGCTAAAGATATTTTAAAAGACGGCGACATTGTTAACTTGGATGTTACATCGATTGTTAAAGGCTTTCATGGCGATTGCAATGCGACGTTTTTTATTGGAAATGTAAAACCTGAAATAAAAAAGTTAGTATCTGTTACGTATGACTGCCTAATGGCCGGGATTTCAGTTTGTAGAGCTGGAGCACGTATAGGTGATATTGGTGCTGTCATTGAAGAGATGGCCCACGATAATGGTTTTTCTGTTGTTCACGAATATTGTGGTCATGGCATTGGAAGAGTTTTCCATGAAGAGCCTCAGATCACACATTTTGGAAAACGCGGAACAGGCATTGAGATGAGACCTGGAATGACCTTTACGATTGAACCCATGATCAATATTGGCAAGCGCCATTCTAGGGTCCTTGAGGATGGTTGGACTGTTGTAACAAAAGATAAGTCCTGGTCTGCTCAATTTGAGCATACTATTCATATTACTGAATCAGGTGCGGAAATTATGACAACTTTTTCCCCCGAAGAATGGACTGCTGAAGATGATAAACTTTAAAGATTTTATTGGAGGCCTTCATAAAGCTCCAATAGAGAATCCCTCCGTTCAGGTAACCTCAAAAGTTACTGCTCAGACTCTGTATTTAAAATTTGATAACCAAGATGTTGTAATTAAGGCCAGCTATTCAGGTCAAGTTGATCCATGGTTGGGTTCACTGTGCTCAATTGTGAGCGGGAAAACACTTAATGAGATGACCACTTTATGCTGGAAGGATTGGGCCCAGACTTTTGAGCATGACCAGAGCTTTTGGGATCTCAAATCCGAAAAAGAAGATGAGTTCTTCTTTGCTTCGCTCGAGTTATTGAAGGCAAGTCTTGATACCTACCGTGGTAGAGAATATTTATACAAAGAATCACAATCCCTTATTTGTCGCTGCTTTGGGGTGCGAGAAAATGATGTGTTGGATTACATCAAGTCAACTGATGATCCGACACCTGAAGGGCTTGCGACAGTTTCAAAAGCAGGGATGGGTTGCAGGTCTTGTGTTCCACAACTGACAAGATGGCTTTCCATTCAGATGCCTAAAACACAGGCACATTTTTATAAAGAAAAGCCTCGAGCTCATTGGCTGCTTGAAATTGATTATATGTTGAGTTGTTTTCCAGAAGCGGCAGATTGGAAGATGGAGATTGAAAGTTTTCAGGGAACTCAGGTTTCAATTTTATTTGATAAAAAAGTTTCTCAGGCCGAAGAAGAAAACGTATCAATACAACTTCAAGACTTTTTAGCTGCTGCTTTAGATTCTGATTTAAGTTTCTTTTTGATTCGCAATCGACAGCGCTCGAACGCTTGAGAATAGCCAATTAGCTCTTTAAAAATTTTCAAATCTCTTCCGGCGAATATCTTTTTCATATCCACATCTTCTTGCAGGTACTTAATATCGGTAAAAAAAGCATCAATCTGTGGGATTTCTTCTTTCAAACATGATGCAGATGGGGCCTGAGTTTGAATTTGTGTCATGAATTGCAGAAAAATTTCTTTAGTAGATTCAATATAATCATCGATCATTCCCAATGCCATCTCTCTTTGACTCCCCAGCACTTCTGGCGGGACTTCAAAGACGTCCTTGCCCATTCTTATGGATAGTTCGAGGAGCTTTAAAGAGGGGGATTGGGAGCGTTTGTTGCACATCTCTGCATAATATTCAGCATCAAGCTCGGCCTTAGGAATTTGGATGATTTCAGAGATTAGCCGCTGGTTCAAATCATATAATGGGCCAGTCTCTTTTCTAAGATGGAACTTCTTTTCTTCCTCACCCAGGCATTTGAGGATCTGGCGCTCGTCACGTGTGGCAAGGGCGTTGAAACTTAAAAGAAAAAATGAAGTAATGATGATCCATTTCATAGTTCTATCCTACCCTTAAAATCCGAAAAGTGCTACGATATGGCCATGAAAGAAATGACTTTTATGGATCACCTAGAAGAGCTAAGAACAAGGCTAATAAGAATTGTCATTATTCTAGTGGTCTCTTTTGCCATTAGTTATAATTTTTCATCTCAAATTTCGGAATTTCTACTCGTTCCTTTAAGGGCCGCAATTGGGACCGAAGGTAAGGTTATTTTCACCGGCCTTTTCGATAAAGTCATGGCCGAGTTTCAAATCTCATTTTGGGCCTGCGTTTTCTTTGCAAGTCCCTTTTGGTTCCGAGAGGCGTGGCTTTTTATTAAACCGGGATTGTATCAAAAAGAAATAAATGCAGTATTGCCATTTATCGTGGTGGGATTTTTTCTTTTTCTGAGCGGAGTTGCGTTCGGTTATTACGTGGTATTTCCATTTACGTTCAAAACTCTTGTTACTTATGGTGTAACGAACGTGGAGGCGATGTTAAACTTGCAGGAATATTTACTTCTTGCCTCGAAAATATTGGTTTTTCTTGGGCTGTTGTTTCAGCTCCCGAATGTGATCTTAATCTTAGGTTTTATGGGACTTGTGACAAAATATTCACTCAGGTCTTGGAGACGCTACACTGCCGTCATATTTGCAGTTGTAGCTGCGATCGTAACACCTACTACAGATGTCTTAAGTATGATGGTAGTCTGGTTACCAATGATGGTTTTATATGAAATTGGAATCATCGGAGTCGCATGGATTGTTCACCCATACTTAAAACGTAAGCATATGGGCGACAATTCTCTTTAAGATGCATCAAACTCGTAGTCATCAGGATTAATGTAGTAAATCGTTTGTTCCTCTTCCTCACCACTCTCACTAGTACGTTTCTCACCGATATAAGAAATTCTTTCTGAGTTAAAGTTCCAGTTTTCAAAATCTCCATAGACGGTATAGCCAGGAAGATGCCTATGAAAATCAAAAATAATAGCTTCAATTTGTGGGCCACTGAAATCCGTTCCATCTGTCTTGCAGAGCCAACCCGTTAATCTCACTTCCATTCCGCAGCATGAATACTGAGCATATGCGAGATCAGTTTGGTGGCGATTGAGTACCCTGCGGGCCTCTTTATTACATTCCATACGGGAGAGTTTCTTCATACTTACTGTATCGGCACAGTCAGGGTCTAAGTGAAGAAGAAAATGAAATTCTATTAATGTTTTTGTTTGAAATCAGTGCCTTATGTTGACTTGTGTGCGCTACTTGTTCATGGCCAAGGTAACTTCTCGAACTACTTTCGACGCAAAACAAGATGAGTTGCCTGTTGGATCCAGCATTGGGGCCAGTTCAACAACATCGGCACCGACTAAATTCTTCTTATTCAAAATTTTCATAATTCTCATGAACCCATGAAAATCTTCTCCACCAGCTTCAGGAGTTCCTGTACCAGGGAAGAAACCAGGATCAAAGAAATCTAAGTCTAGCGTTAGGTATATCGGACGAGCATCATCTAAAGACTCCAGCCATTCGCAACATTCTTTGAGAGAAGTTGCCAGAGTTTTATTTTCTTTCATCCAATTAAATTCTTCTTTTTGACCAGAACGAATGCCGTACTGGATAAGACGATTCTTAGGTGTGAAATGATCAAGAACTCGGCGTATAATCGAAGCGTGAGAAAATTTTTCTTCGAGGTAGCCATCACGAAGATCAGTATGGGCATCAAGATGTAGCAAGACCAAGTCAGGATACTGCTTAAGGTAAGTCACGATCGGGCCATAAGAGATTGAGTGTTCTCCGCCCAAAGTGACAAACTTAATTTGATCTTTTTTGAGATCTAGATCCTTAACCATCTCCATGAAAAAATCATTGGTGATGTGCCACTTCGATGGATAGATCGGAAGATCTCCCATGGTGATAATATTATAATCCTCAAAATCTTTATCTAGATATGGGGAGTAAGTCTCAAGCCCAAAAGAGGCCTCTCTTAGAGCACCTGGAGCAAAACGCGCACCAGGACGAAAACTGGTAGTCCCATCAAAGGCAAAACCAATGAGATGAGTGCTATGAGAAAAAATCGCTGCCGCATACTCAGTTCCAATAAAGGCCTTAGCGTGCTCGAGTCCTTCAACTTCTTTAATTAGACGAGGTTCTTTCACTTCTTACTCCTGACCGATCATTTGTTTATGGAAGTTAGAGATTGAAAATGTGCCCTTGTGCCAATCCATATTGTACCACTTAAGCTTGCGTTGAATTTCAGTCATCTTCGCCATTTTGGCCGGATTGATATCTGTTGCTTTATATTTTTTAGACGAGAAACCGAAAGTCCAATAAACACCTGGGTAGATCAGCATTGGAGCGTTAAATGAGTTAACAACCGGGAAAACTTTTCTCATGTTGTCGTAGATACCTTTGATTCCCCATTCATCAAGAAATGGATTCTCTGTTTGGTTCATCATGATCCCATCTTCAGTCAAAGCATTGTGAACATCAGCGTAGAATTCATCCGTAAATAAACCAGAAGCAAAGTCTACTGGATCAGTAGAATCAACAACGATAATGTCATATTCATTTTTAGCACGCTTGATAAAAGCAAATCCATCTTCTGGAAGAACGCGAACGCGCTTATCAGTAAGACCAGAAGTACAATCAGCGAAGTATATTTTAGACACTTCAATTACGCGCTCATCGATTTCAACAAGATCAATTCTTTCGATATCTTTATGTTTTACGAATTCGCGAACAACTCCGCCGTCTCCTCCACCGATAATCAAAACTTTTTTGCAGCTACGAGAAACCATATAAGGGATATGAGAAACAACTTCGTGATAAACGAATTCATCTTTATCAGAAACCATTGTCTTGCCATCAAGAAGCAACAGTTTTCCAACTGACTCAGTTTGAACAACTTCAATTTTCTGAAATTTAGATTGCTCAGAGTGAAGGTATTCTTTAACCTTGAAACCCATGGCATATGTATTGCGGAAAGACTCTTCGATCATCCAGTTATCGACCTTCATATGGCTCCTTATAAATTTGTGAATTTTTATCCTAAAAGAGAGGGATTTCCAAGTTTTAGCCGCTTAAAATGATGAATAAAAAATATTGATCTCAAATAGTAAGTCTTGTAAGTGTCCAAAATGACAAAAGAGCGAGCCTGTAGGTTTTTCAGAGGCACCTTTCAGATCAAAATCAGCATGGTAATTCCGGGTATGCTTTTACTGGTTATCTCTTCATTCTTGTTTGGTCTGGCCAATCCACTTGCCGCACTTTTGGTTGATGACACCGATGCATTGATATTTTCTTTTCATTTTTTATTAATGCTGACCTTGATCCAATTACCCTTTGTTTTAGGTCGCTTCAAAGAAGTCAAAAAACTTAAATTTAAAGGCGAGTTTGATCTTTTGGTCATGTCAGGATTTATAGGAACTTTTCTTTACTGGTGTGAATTTACCTCGCTTCAAGTAGGGCTTCCCATTACTCACGTCACATTTTTGTTGTTAACTGTTCCGGCCTGGACGCTACTTTGGGAATTTTTAAGAGGTAGAGGAACAAAAACTAATCTTAACAAATGGTCGATAGCTTTAATTGGTTCAATCATCCTTATTTCACCTAATGAGCATGGCCAATTTTCTTTGAGTTATCTTCTTCCTATCTTTACTTCACTTTTAACCGCAATCTGGCTGATTTATTCTAAGAAAGCTCAGGAGGCCGGGATTCATCCGATTGTTTGTTCATTTTTTAATGATCTGTTTTCATTAATTGGCGTATTGATATTTATCATTATGAAAGGCAAAGGCCATGCCTTGAGCTTACCAGTTAACATATCGAATATTTTTCTCTATTCCGCCATGATTGGCGTGCTTCCCAATATACTGCTTCTCTACGGCCTTCGGAGTACTGGAATCGTGGCAGCTTCCAGCGTTATCATGCTCGAACCAGTTATCTCAGGTGCTCTTTCGTACTTAATCCATAATGATTCTCTGGGATTAAATTTTCTCTTGGGTTCTTTTTGTATTGTTCTCTCCATTTTACCAGGCCAAACAATCGACTATCTTCGTAAAATTCGCATGACCTACGCTATTCCTTCTTTCAAATAGACTTTTGCACCGCAACTTTCCTATCATAATAGAGAATACAACTCTTAAGGAATACTATGATTTTGGTTACAGGTGCTGCAGGATTTATTGGTAGTGTCATTGTTAAGCACTTAAATGATTCAGGCATTGAAGATCTTATTTTGTGTGATCATTTTGAAAGCGGCGATAAGTGGAAAAATCTTAGAGATTTAAAGTACACCTCTTTCGTTCAGGTTGAAGATCTGTTTAATCATGAAATATGGAAAAAGGTCGGAGCACTTAAAGCCATTTATCATATGGGTGCATGTTCAGATACGACTGAACTCAACATGGACTTCCTTTACAAAAATAATACTGAATACACGAATCGTCTTTTAACTCTGGCCGCTGAAAAAAATATTCCAATCGTTTACGCTTCTAGTGCTGCAACTTATGGAGCAGGAGAGCAGGGTTACTTTGATGATCATAATGAACTTTCTAAACTCAAGCCGCTGAACAAGTATGGATACTCCAAGCATTTGTCTGATGAGTGGATTTTAAAACAAAAGAAAAAACCCAAAGTCTGGTTTGGTGTGAAGTTTTTTAATGTTTTTGGTCCGCAGGAATATCATAAAGGGAAAATGAGTTCTGTTGTTTATCAGTCGTACAATCAGATTCAAGACGTAGGAGAAGTAAAACTCTTCAAGTCTCATCGACCGGATTATAAAGATGGCGAACAACTAAGAGATTTCGTTTACGTTAAAGACGTCGTTAAGGCGATGGTTGAACTTATCGCAGCAGGAGAAAAGAAACCGGCGCTTTCAGGGATTTATAATCTTGGAACTGGCGAGGCACGAAGTTTTCATGATTTAGTGAAGTCTACCTTTAAGGCAATGGGGAAAAAGCCTAAAATTACATTTATCGATATGCCTTCAGAACTAAGAGGTCAGTACCAATATTATACTCAAGCTGAGATGGGTAAGTTAAAGCGCGCTCTTCCAAAGTTTAAATTTATGAAACTTGAAGATGCTGTGTCCGATTATGTGACTAAGCATTTGATGAAAGAACCTTATTTGAGAAAAGGTAAATGAAAGGTAAAAAAATTGACGGCATCAAGCAGGCAGTAGAAATGCTTCAAGGACTTGATCTGGCCGCGCAACAAGATATTTTAGCTGATATAGCAAGACGTGATCCCGAGATGGCGATTAAGCTTAAAAAAAAACTTGTAACTTTCGATGATCTCCAATACCTAACTGTTTCCATGATGAAACGCCTGCTTCAGGATGTGTCCTTGGATGATTTAGGATTGGCCCTTCGTGGGTGCAGTAAAGAAGTTTCAAGCCATCTTTTAAACATGTTCTCTACCGGTATGAAGCGTGACATTGATGAAATCCTGAAAGGCAAACCTCGCCCATTGAGCGAAGTAATGCAAGCTCAGAGAAAGATCATGGATGTGGTTATGAAGTTAAGGGAGAAGGGTGAGATTGTGCTTTCGAAGGAAAAGTCGGAGAAGATGGTTTGA
>CAMDQH010000066.1 GCA_945905815.1 Bacteriovorax stolpii
CTCTCGCAAAAGTACCGCCTGAATTTTAGGAACAGCAAGGCCCTGCTTGTCTTTTTTAAACTGAGTTTCAAAGAAGTTAACTAAGGTATCAAGATCTATTTCTGAGTGAATATCAGTGAAGCTCATAAGGAGCAGATTTTCTCCTTGAATCTCTGGAAAACGATTTGAAACATCTACACCTATTTGAATTCCATGAGCAGAAGCTTTATGAATAAAGCTCTGAGTATCTACTGGAAGTTTCAGAGTGAATTCATTGTAAAATGAAGTCGCGCGAAAACGAAGATCAACACCTTCAAATTGAGTGAGAAGCTCTGCTGCTTTAACAGCAAGTGATCTCGCTGTTTGCAAAGAAGCTTCAAATCCTTCATCGCCACGTGCAAGCATCGAAGCTCCAGCGAGAGTTGCAATGAATGATTGATTTGAACAAACATTCGAAGTCGCTTTTTCGCGGCGGATATGTTGCTCACGAGTGGATAGAATAAGTGCTTTGCACTCACGTCCTTTGAGGTCGGTTGTTTTTCCTATATAGCGTCCAGCTGTTGATCGGATAGATATTTTATCTTGCTCGTTATAGCGAATACCGAAAATTCCAAGGCCTGGACCTCCAAAATTTGGACCAATGGCAAGATGTTGGCCTTCAGCCACGAACATGTCTGCGCCCTGTTTTTTGTTTCCGAATGTCGATGGAGGTTTTAGTCCAGATGGGCCAAGTAACATGGGATCAATTATAGCGATTGATTTAATATTATGACTTGAACAGAGATCTACAATTTCATCTACGGGCTCGATATTTCCAAGATTGTTAGTCTGAGGAAAAGCGACTCCGGCAATTTGCGGAGTTGTATTAAGAATTCGCTTAAGAGCTTCCATGTCGAGGCGACCAGTTTGTGGATTAACCGGAGCTTTTAATAATTTTAAATTTGTTTCACGAGCGTAGGTTTCTATAACTTCGAAATCGCCCGGGTAAATGGTTGCCGCTACGATGACGGTTGTTGAATCTTTTACCAAACGAAGTGCACAGTTCATCGCTTCAAATAAACAAGTTGAGCGTTCATATAGTGAAGCATTGATCGCCTCAAAACCGGTGAGTTGAGAAATCAATGATTGATAAATCCAAAGAGTTTGAAGCGTCCCTTGTGATCTTTCAGGCTGATAAGGAGTATAGGCGGTGGTTAGACCACGCAGACCACAAATTGGTCCAACCACATCAGTGACTTTATACTGTGGAAGTCCATCTCCCAAAAATGAAAGTTTAATTTTATTTTTGCGAGCGACAAGATTTACGTGAGCAATAAGCTCTTCATAGCTCATGTGTTTATTCATTGGGACAGAAGTCATCTTTACGTCGTCACCAATGTGAGAATAAAGATCATCTAGCTTTTTAAGCCCCACTTCATGAAGCATTTCCTGAATGTCTTTATCATCAGCACCTATATAAAAGGGCTTAAGTTCTCTGGTTAATTTTTCTGGATGATAATTCAGGGGAGCGTGCGAACTCTTCATAGATATTCCTTATCAGGTAGCGACTTATTTGTGTGTCTTACCATGTTAAACCTCTGTAAGAGAAATGTTAAGAAATAAGACGAGAAAACGCACATGGTCAAGGTCGACTTTTTTTGAACATTTTTCTAAGATATCTCATGAACTTAAAAGTTATTGGAGGAAGTCTCACGGCGGATACGTCAGAATTCCAACAGCTCAATAAATATTGTAATAGTCAGGATCTCCATCCCACATTGGAATGGAAAAATGGCCAGTATTGGCTTCATTCCGATGATTTGAAAGAAAAACCGATAGGTATTAGTGTTGATCAGGAGCTCGAGCGACATGAAGAGTTTTTTAAACGAGCATCAATAGTTAAAGAACTTCTGGCCCGAGCTGTGGGTGTAAAAAGCGGAATTAGGCCAAAGATTCTCGATCTCACGGGAGGCCTACTTGGCGATACACTTTTATTTTTGAGCTTTGGATGTGAGGTTATAACTCTTGAGCGTCATCCCATTATTTCATTTCTCATAAAAAGCTCACTTGCTAATGCTCATCATTCTGCTTTGAGACGTCTGACGTTTTTTCCGCTAGATGCTGCGACATTTCTTACAGAGCATCCAGCGCCAGATGTCATATTTTTTGATCCCATGTTTGAAGATGCTAATGAGAAAGCTCTACCTAAAAAAGAGATGCGTATATTTCGATCATTTATACGCCACGATCAGGATGCTCTCTCAGTATTTACACTTGTACAAAGTCTTAATCCTAAAAGATTTGTCGTAAAACGACCGCGCTTATCGGTCGAGCTTGGTTTGAGGCCCCAAATTAAGATTGAGGGTAAAGCTACAAGATATGATGTGTATTTTTCGAGTTAAATCCCTTAAAGTATCTATTCTTTCATTCAGGAGCAATCATGACCACAAAATATGACGTCTACGCCATTGGAAATGCTTTAGTTGATATGGAGTACGAAGTTAATGATCAATTTCTTGCAAAATATAAAATCGATAAAGGTCTTATGACTTTAGTTGATGAAGATCGACAGAATGAACTTCTGGACGCTCTTGGTGGAACACCAAAAAATCAACAGTGTGGTGGATCGGCCGCCAATACTATTATTGCGGTTGCTCAGTTTGGAGCGAAAGGCTTTTATTCTTGTAAGGTAGCATCTGACCCCATTGGAAATTTTTACTTTCAGGACCTTCAAGATAATGGTGTTGATTCAAACTTAAAAAATCAGAAACGTCATTCGGGCACAACTGGTAAGTGTCTTGTTATGGTTTCTGCAGATGCTGAAAGAACAATGAATACTTTCCTAGGGATTACTGCCTCAATTGGTAAAGACGAAGTGGATGCTGAGGCAATCAAAAATTCAAAATATATGTACATGGAAGGCTACCTGGTTGCTTCTCCTACGGGAAAAGAAGCGGCAATAAAAGCGAGAGAAATTGCGGAAATGGCCGGAGTGAAAACGGCGATTACTTTTTCAGATGTAAACATGGTGAAGTTTTTTAAACCTGGGCTCGAGGAAATGATCGGTCCTAAGGGCGTAGATCTCCTTTTTTGTAACGAATCCGAAGCGATTCATTACACCAATACAAATGATGTTGTTGAAGCGCGAGAAGCACTGAAAAAAGTGGCAAAAACTTTTGTCATCACTCTGGGCGAGAATGGTGCCTCCATTTGGGATGGAATAACTTTCATTGATATTGAGCCTTATGCTGTAAAAGCTGTCGATTCAAATGGCGCAGGTGATATGTACGCGGGAGCTTTTCTTTATGCCCTCACACATAAACATTCGCATGCAGCTGCTGGAAAACTTGCTTCTCTTGCGGCAAGTAGAGTTGTCTCTCAGTTCGGCCCACGCTTGAAATGGCACGAAACTCAAGAAGTAAAAAATCATATTCTCGGAGAGGCATAATGAGTGAATATCTTTTAATCAAAAAAGTTTTTGAAAATAAGCCGGTTGATCAGACTATCATCGTTAAGGGTTGGGTTAAGTCATTTCGCCAATCAAAGAAATTCTCATTTTTAGTTCTTAATGATGGAACGACTCAGAAAGACCTTCAGATTATTGTTGATGGCACACTTTCAAACTATGAAGATGTTATAAAATTAACTTTAGGCTCATCAGTTGAAGTTGAAGGCCTTCTTGTTGCTTCTCAAGGTAAGCAGCCGGTAGAGATGCAGGCCCAGCGGGTACATACATTTTGTCTTAACTCTGAAGATTACCCACTTCAGAAAAAAGAAACATCTTTAGAGTACTTAAGAGAAATAGCTCACCTTCGATCACGTACCAATACTTTTTCAGCGGTATTTCGCCTTCGCCATGTGCTTGCTCAGGCGACTCATGAGTTTTTTACCAACGAAAGTTTCATATATCTGCATACTCCTATCATTACTGCTTCGGATGCTGAAGGTGCTGGCGAGATGTTCCGCATTTCTACCTTACCCCTGGATAAATTGCCTAAAAACGACAAAGGTTCAATTGATTTTACGAAAGATTATTTTGGCCGTGAAACCTTCCTTTCAGTTTCTGGACAACTTGAAGCTGAGACCTTTGCGGTTGGTGGTTTAGGGAGAGTTTATACTTTTGGCCCAACATTTCGTTCCGAGAATTCAAACACTGCTCGTCATCTTTCAGAATTCTGGATGGTCGAACCTGAAGCTTCATTTTCCACTTTAGAAGATAACGCTAAACTTGCGACAAACTATGTAAAACATTTGATTAAGCGGGCCATGGAACAATGTGGGGAAGAACTAGAATTCTTGGCCGCTCGTTATGCTCCTGAGAATTTAAAAACGCTTGAGCACGTTTTAAATTCTCCTTTTGAAACTGTAAGCTACACCAGCGCAGTTGAAATCCTTCAAGAAGTTTCTAAAACTCATAAGTTTGAATACCCTGTCTCTTGGGGAATAGATCTTCAAACCGAGCATGAGCGCTTTTTGGCCGAGCAATATTTTAAGCGTCCGACTATCGTGACTGATTATCCTAAAGAGATTAAATCTTTTTATATGAAACTGAACGAAGACGGTAAAACAGTTCGTGCTATGGACGTATTAGTTCCCGGCGTGGGCGAGTTGATTGGTGGATCCCAGCGAGAAGATAATTACGATAAGCTCATTAAACGCATGAGTGATCTTAAAATGGATGCAACTAATTACTGGTGGTACCTTGATCTTCGTAAATACGGATCAGTTCCTCATGCAGGATTTGGTTTAGGTTTCGAGAGAGCTGTGATGTATATTTCTGGTATGACAAATATTCGTGACGTGATTCCATTTCCAAGAACTCCAAAGAACGCGGAGTTTTAAATGAAAGTTGCAGTCATTACTGGTGGATCAGGCGGCATAGGTCTTGCGATTATTAAAAATCTCGCGGCCCAAGGTTTCAGTGCTGTTTCTTGGGATATTCATCCCCCGAAGGAAAATATTCCATTTGTTCATTGTGATGTGACTAGTGAAGCTGCTGTTCAAAAGGCGCTGCATGAAACCACTGAGAAGTTTGGTGTTCCAACCATTCTTATTAATAACTGCGGTATTCAATTTATATCCCCGGTGGATGAATTTCCTCTCGATAAGTGGAACCAGCTAATCAGTATTCTTCTCACTGGGACTTTTCTTTGCTCCAAGCTTGTTATTCCTGGAATGAAAAAAAATGGTGGCGGACGGATCATTAACGTCTCAAGTATTCACGGAAAAGTAGCAAGCCCATTTAAGGCGGCATACGTGGCTGCCAAACATGGTGTCCTTGGTCTTTCTAAAGTTATGGCCTTGGAACTTGGTGAACATAACATTACTGTAAATTCTATTTGCCCTGGATTTGTTGATACTCAACTCATGCGTCTTCAAATGGCGAAACAAGCCGAATTAAATAATATAAGTGAAGATGAAGTTGCGACAGAAATCATGCTTAAGCCAGCTTGTATCAAGAAATTTACAACTACTGACCAGGTTGCTGGAATGGTAAATTATTTAATTTCAGATGCAGCGTCCACTATTACTGGAGAAGCATTTTCTATGTCGGGTGGATGGGGAATGGGGCAGTAGTTTTAAAAACTTCCAAACATCGATCCAAGTACAATCACCACAATTGTGGCCAGTACCGGAATTGCCACAGCAACCATGAAGATATCTTTATAAGAATCCTTGTGAGTCATACCGCAGATTGTAAGTAGACTAATAACCGCTCCGTTATGTGGAAGTGTATCAAATCCTCCAGAGCTAAGCGTCGCCACTCGGTGCAGAAGTTCCGGAGAAATATTCAGTTGATTGGCCATTTCCAAATATCTTTGTCCCAGCACCTGAAGAGCAATACTCATTCCTCCTGAAGCAGAACCTGTAATCCCGGCCAGCAAATTTACCGCCACGGCTTCTGAGATAAGTGGATTATTAGGAGCGATATTAAGAATCAGGTCTCTTAGAACTACAAAAGAGGCAAGGCCCGCAATCACAGCACCATATCCAACTTCAGATGCCGTGTTAAATATTGGAAGTAGTGAGGACATGGTTCCTTCGTTGATACTTTTAACAAAGCCCTTTGAATATTTTCGAAAGAAAATCAAAACATAAATTATCGCAGCAGCAAGTGAAATGATGATGGACCAAAGTCCCTTAACTGCGGCCGGGGCCACTTGAAAGTTATCGACAAGAAAAAACGGATCCCACTTAGGGATTATAATTTCTGAAAATAAAAAATTGGTTATGACCACGACTAAGAGCGGACTCATGGCCATGAAGAGTGACGGGGTTAGGCCTTCGAGTTCAGTCGCCTTTACATCCATTTGATTAACAGTTGTTTTTTTAGAATTGTATTTCATCCACATCATTCCAACACCAAACATTATCAGGCCTGCAATGATCCCTAGAATTGGAGCGGCGAAACTTGTGGTCCCAAAAAATGGCATGGGGATGGCATTTTGTACGGACGGCGTGCCCGGTAAGGCGGTCATGGTAAAAGTAAATGAACCAAGGGCAATTGAGCCTGGAATATATTTACGGTGAATACCGGCGCGAGCAAAAAGTGCTTCACTTATGGGTAGCACGCAAAAAGCAACTACGAATAGAGAGACTCCACCATAGGTTAGGATACCGCAGGCAAGTACAGTTGCAAGAATGGCATGGTGAGGGCCTAAAAGCTTAGAGATACCGTTTCCAATAACTTCAGCAGCACGCGAATCATTCATGAGCTTTCCGAAGATGGCACCCAGAAGAAAAACAGGGAAATATTGAAAGATATATTTTGAAAGAGCACCCATGAAAACGTGAGTATATTGAGTGAGAAGAATTCCTTGTGAGGCATGGTTCATCAAATCTGTTTGAAACAAAACAGCGACTAGTGCACAAACAGGGGCGAGGATCAGGACATTTACACCCTTGTAAGCAAAATACATGAGGGCACATAGAGATACAACGAGACCTAATAGACCGATCATAAGGAACCTAAAAGTTAGAGATTGAAAAAGTGGAGAATGAAATTACCGCTAGATGGGGCGTTTGGATCAAAATTTTCTGAAATTGGTTTACCTGCACCCCATGCATGGACTAGACCTTTTATCATAATTTTTCGTTCCGAAAAGTTTTTGTAGTGTTTATCCGTGATGAAAGCTTTGTAACCGTTTTCATAATTTTGAACTGTTTCGATCGCAACTGGTGAGTCTGAATGGTTTAGAGTTCCATCATCCAGTAAATCACTAAGTGCTTCATGAGTAGATGCGATTAAATCTGCATGCAGTGAAGGAACACGTTTATCGTCAAGACCATGAATGATCAAAACTTTTTTAAGTCCGGAAGGTCTTCCTGCGAAGTGACCACATTCAAACGCCTTGGTTCCAAGATACTCAGGGGTTTTTTGAGAAGAAGCTGTCGTAACTGTTTGCGCTTCGAAAATAGATTCTGCAGTCTTGAAGGCCAAACCAGAATGAATCGCCACACCTGCAAAATAATCTGGATAACAAGCGAGTAAGTTATGGGCCATGGCCCCACCAGCACTCATGCCTACTACGTATAATTGCGAACGATCGATCGGGTAGTTTCGACTAAGGTTCTCAATTGCAGAAACGAACGTACTCATTTCTGTGAATCCACCACGCATTTGTTGAAATGAATAAAACCAATTCCAACAATGATCTGAATTTGCATTCAATGTTTGTTCTGGCACAAGTAAGAAAAACTTACGTTTCATCGCTTCGTCCCAGAGTCCAGTGCCATTTGCAATCATTTCTGAATTTTGCTTACAGCCGTGGAGGAGAAGAAGTAAGGGTTTTTTTTGACCATCTTTTACTGAAGGATTGATCAATTTGAATAACTGACCCTCGTGAGTAAAAGTAATTTCCTTAGCCGAACAAATGCCGCAGAGAGCAACAAAGATAAATAAAATAATTAAAAAGTATTTTAGCATACAATTAAATTACTGCATCACTTTCACTCTGTCAGCTATTTGCGCAAGTGTGTCAGGCTCAATTCCATGCAAACTCCAAAAAGCAGTTGCTTCATAAATGAATTATGCATCAATTTCTGTTCCATAGGTATTCATATAGAATTTATCTAAGAAATTGTTCAGAAGCATCTAGTACTGCTTCTAAAATATTCCCCATGTAGTTGTAATCAAGACGATCATCTACGATATCACACTTGGCGTGATAGCAAGGATCTGCGTCTCCACCAAAAAAATTCTCTGAAATAACGACTGCTGGGAGGTTGTGGCGCCAGAATGAAGCATGGTCACTTCTATCAGTGCACGCCTTAACAATTGTGAGTGGTAAGCCTAAGTTGGCGATAGAATTTCTGATCTTGCTAGAGATCACAACTGAGGATGCTTTATCGCAATCGATGACATGGAAACTTCCATCCTGACGTGAGTTCACACCCATCATTTCGAAGTTAATATTTCCAATAACATCCGTTTTTGTTTTCAGGGAGGCCACATAAGCATCTGAACCAACAAGACCAATTTCTTCTTTGTCAAAACCAAGAATGCGTACAGTATAAGAATAATTTTGTTTTGATAACTCTTGTGCCACGGCCAAAAGACCAATTGTCCCAGTTCCGTTATCGTTGGCACCCTTGCATCTTACAGAATCAATATGTGAAGAAAGGATCAAGACTTTTTGAGGTTGAGTCGTTCCCAGCTTTTCGGCCACAAAATTAGAGCCTCCACCGAAGGGCTCAAAACGAACTGTGAATCCAAGTTTTTCATACTCAGCTTTTAAAAACTGACGAGCAACATCTAAGTTCTCTGTCGTGCGTCGATCACTTGTGCTTGATAAAGTGGTAAGCTTTTCTTTAAAGAATTTCATATCCACACGTTTAGTAAAAAACCTTGGCGAAGCAGTCTTCTCATAGCTCATTGGCAGTTCATATCGAACTGAAAGATAGGCGCTATAATCTTGTCTCCAGTCATGTTCCTCATGAGCAAAGGCGCTAGAAGTAAGGAGGAGAGTTGCGAGAATTAAGTTTTTCATTATTTACCGTAAGCCTTTTTAAGTTCTGTATAAATGCGTTCTTTCATATTTCCAGCTCTGCTACACATGAGGTCAGTAACATCTAACTGGTAGTTTACGTAAGCTTCAAGATTTGTATCGTAGAATTCATGATAGCAATCAGGAAGACCTAAGACGTGACCAAACTCATGACGAATCGTCCATTGAGATTCATATTCTTCAATTGGCTGATTTGAATCCATGACAATCTGGTTTCCACCAAGACCATTAACATGGGGAACCACGCCCGCTTGAAAAACAAGCTCAGGACCATTTGAGAATGTTCCAAAATTCATCTTCAATTTCCAGTCACCAAAGCGAAATTCATCTTCAATGTTTATTTGAAGGTATGGGACAAATTTAGCAATGGAAGGAGTATTAAAAGGCACCGTCATAACAGAATCCGTCCAATCAAGGTCGGAGCGCGTACCATTTGAAGGGATCAAGAAGAAATCATTCCAGTTCTTTTGAGCTGTCGCATAATATTTTGTATAAAGTGTGGGTAGAGTGTTGCTTGAAAAAGCGCTATCAACTTTTTTCTTACAGTTAGCAACTGAATCACGAGAATTAATACAGATCTTGGTAAGGGCGTCTTTGATGGGCGCAATTTTATCAGCATCAATTGCCGCAACATCTTTGAGTTCTTCTTTGCCGATTTTGTTTTGGGTTAAGTAATAATAACCACGCACATCTTCTGCGGCAGATGCGATGTATTGCATGCGGTAAGGATTAACCGATTTGTAGCGAGCGGCACTTTGATAATTACGATCTAAAAGTCGGCCATGCTTGATGAAAGTTTCATCATCAATACCAGTTGATGATGGAAGCTCTTCAGTTGAAAGGATCACTGACTTCATAGCTTCAGGTAATTCAGCGATGATTTTCTCTGCTCCGGCCTTGATAATTGAAGGAGAGTAGATGCTGGGAGTCTCTATTGGAATTCCACGGCGTGTTTGAGGTGAAGTTAATCTAATCGCCGCATCCGCTGGGCGAGATGCATTGATTTTAGCAATCCATTTACTTAATCGATCACCAAGTTTTAAAGATGCTGTTATTGAAGGATCATCAGGAGCAAGATTTTTATTCTTTGAAAGAGCTTGAAGATGTAATCGGTATTCATCTGAAGATAATTCTAAATCCAAATGAGGTTTGGCCACTGCGAAACCGGATATAATTAAACTGAACCCAAGAACTATATATAGCATAGAACATCCTTTTTTATCATTTTAGGATAATGAAAACGACCCTGAATACCAATATATACTGAACATCTCTTACATTTAACGCTGTGCTATTGACACTTCTTTTCCCGCTGGAAACAATCTCATCATGACAAATTTGTTTTGGAGTTTAATTCTTTTGAGTTCGCTTGTTGCGTGCGGTGATGGTTTTGATAAGAAAGCAAATACAGGACGCACTCAGGAAAGCCAGGAAGAAAATACATATTCAATTAACCAGCAGTACCTGCAATTGGTTAATGAGCATCGCATTTCGATGCAACTTAGGCCTCTCACTTACCAACCAATAATTGAAGAGATTGCCCTTAGTCATTCTAAGGGGATGGGTCTACATGTCCGTCCGTTTGGCCATATGGGCTTTTCAGTTAGGTGCAGGCGGCTTAGAAACCGTTTAGGTAAAGTCCAATTGTGTGGTGAAATTGTGGCCATGGGACAAAAAAACATTAAGGATGTATTCAAGGCGTGGATGACATCACCTAAGCACCGCGAGGAGCTTGAGAATCCACGGTATACTCACACGGGGCTTGGAATTTATAAGGACGAACTAGGGTTGGGTTATTGGACTCAGATGTTGATTGAACTTTAATGAAATATTTTTTTCTTTTATCCTTTTTATTTTCATGTGCTTCAAAACCACAACCGCCCGTATGTCCTGATGCTACCACAACGGTTTCTGTTCCTAAGCTTGAAGCCGATAAAATCCAGGGTAATGTTACTCCTTTTTTGACTGATGCTAAGATTACTGAAGAGTATTCTCAGGATACTCAGACGAGTATCTGGCGTTTTTCGAAAATGTCTCCCGATTCGATTTATTATTTTATTGGTCTTCGTGAAGGAGATTCAATTTATAAAACGAACCTTGGATCTCACACTAATTTCATGAATCTCGTTAGTGATTTATCAGGAATACCTTCCGGTACGACAAATTGTCTTTATATAAAGGCCAAGGATAATACTGAAAGAGTTGTTAAAGTATTGGTGGAAAAAAAATGAAAACGTTTTTAATTCTGTTATGCATTTTCACCTTCAGTGAAGCTCATGCCCAAAAACTTTGGGAGAAAGGCGTTAATAACATTTGTGTCCAGACTGCTACTGATGTCGACGAAATTAAGGTGAATCTGCGTAAGACGCATAGTAAGGATTGTGACTATTTAAGAGATGCTACCCGTGTTGCTATTGGGCATTTTTTTAAGTGCCCTGATGGAAAAACAAATTCATATTTTAGAAGTAAAGAGACGTGTGAGATGTTTTTCGCTGAAGGCAAAAAGCAACTTGTGAAATTCGCCCCATCTGGGTCCGCAAATCCTAAAAAATGGGCTAAGAATTTTGGAAATTGTATGGAGACTGCGACCCAACAACAGGTAAATAGTATGGGGCTGCGTTTGCTGAATATTTTTTGCTACTGTGTCGCTGGAAATACTACGAACAAAGTTACTGGCCACATCGTTCAGGAATGTTCAAAAAATTTATAGTTTCAACCTCTACTTATTTCCAAAGTCATTTCAGATGCATTTTCGGGAGCTGTATTGCCCTGGATAGGCCGTTTTTTCAGGTAAATTAGTTTTTTAATGACCTCAATTATACTGAATTCCTAAAGAAGATGTTCCATCTTGTTTCTTTGTAACTTGCAAATTTACCGGTAAGGCGTGGGTAAGTTCCTTCACGTGAGAAATGATACCTACCATTAAGCCCCGCGTTTGAATCTGCTTTAGCATATCCAGTACGTCCTCAAGTGAGTCCTGATCAAGTGTACCAAAGCCTTCATCTATGAAAAGTGTATCAATCTCTGCTTTTCCACGGGTCATTTCGGCCAAACCTAAGGCCATCGCGAGCGAAACCATAAACGTCTCCCCACCTGACAATGTTGACACTTTGCGCATGCCTGCTTCACGAAATTTATCCAAAATGTAAAATTCAGGAGTGAGTTTCATTTTTCGAGACTGGTGAATAATTTCGTATCGGCCCTGACAAAGTTTTTGTAGTTCTTCATTGGTCTGGGTAATCAAATTTTCTTCAACCAAGCTTAGAACAAATGTGCGAAGTTCATCTTTGCCAAGTACTTCATACAAGCGAACTCTGCGGTCCAGGCTTTGTGTCAGGTCCTGGAGCTTAAGAAGTAGTAGGGTGATGCGGTCCTGCCGCTTTTCCCAATCCTCAAGACGCGCTCGAACTGAGGCAAAACTCATTTTAAGCTCGGAAGTTTTATCTTTAAAGAGGTGTTTCTGGGCCTGAATTAGATCCTTCAGTGGAATAAACAGCGCCTCAGGACTATTAAGTTCAATGACGAGATTGCCTAACTTGTCAGTGAGAATACTAAGCTCGTTGGTTAAGCTTGGTAAACTGACATGTGCGCATTCTCGAAGAGTGTGAAGTTCCTTACTGAACATTAAGTCAACGTTTTTAATCTGTTCATCAAGTGTATAAAGACGGCCCTGTGATTCTTTGAGTTTTGATTCCTGAAATTTTAACTCTCGTTCTTTAAGACCCAAGACATCGGTTTTCTCTTTAACTTTTTGCGCCAGCTCAGAGATTAAATCTGATGCTTTTTTACCTTTCAATTCTTTGTCTATTGTTGAGGATAGGGCAACAATCCTGGTTTCAAGTTCGGCCAGTGTTGATTTTATTTTACTTAAGTTTAACTCTGCCTGTTTGGTATTTTCATCATGGTGAACCTGATCCTGTTTAAGTTTTTCCCCCAGAAATTCATTTTCCAGAAAGGTTGAAAGTTTTCTGGATTCATTGATAAGTTGTGAAATACTTGCTGTATTGAGTTCTTTGATGAAACTCATAGGAGCGATCAATAGGCCGAGATCCTTATCAAACTGAGTTTTTATCAGACCCTTGCCTAGAATATCATTTTTAAGAAGCAGATACTGCTCGCGAGTTTTTGCCACAGTTTGTGCCAGGCGTGCTTCGTCCTGGTGGATTTTTTCCTGTTCCCATACTTTTTTCTGTGAATCTTTTAGATCGTGTTCTACTGTTTCCGGATTTTCCAATATTTGTTTAGAAATCTCAGACTGTATTTCAATTTCTTTTGTTTTTAAGGCCAGTTCTTCCTGGAGCTGTTTATCTTTGTCTTTTAACTGATAAATTTCAGCTTCTTTTTTCATCATCATTCTAGAAAGCTCTGCTTCCCGGATTTTTATTTTGGAGAAGTCAGTCTTTTCCAAATTAGATTTAAGATCCTGAATGCGATCATCGGGTAAATTGGTTTTACAGACCGGGCATGCCTTATCCTCTTCAAACATTGGGTGAGTCAGACAAATCTCTACTGCGCTTAGGAGGTTTTGCAGTTTAATAGTTGTCTCAAGCGGCAAAAACTCTTGTTGATACTGGATAAGCTCGCTAGACATAAGCACATCTTTCTTATCAAGTTCGCTTTTTTCTCTTATGAGCCCAAGTATCTTTAAATTGAGCTCATCTAATCTGACCCCGGCACGGGCCCTTCCTTCAATATTTAGCATGAGTTCTTTTTTCTT